>LFTN01000189.1 GCA_001513495.1 Clostridiales bacterium DTU087 | reverse complement strand
CGGACAAAGTCTTAAGGATAATCATGTTCTGGGTGTAGTTGACCTCAATGACATAGTCTTGAAAACTGCGGCGGGCCCGGCGGACTACATCACCAGAGGCAGATTCGTAAGGCGCACTATAGCGGTACCGTCCATTGCCGGTAGGTACCTTTACCAGCCGCAGCTCCTTGACATCCCGGGAGACTGTAGCCTGGGTAACTTCAATACCCTGCTGGCGAAGCAGGTCAGCCAGCTCCTCCTGGGTCTCAATCTCTCTCTCCCTGATCAATCGCAGAATCAGTGCCTGACGTCTTGTTTTCATTGGTATCCCCTATCCCAACCCTTTTCCCAAACGTAGACATGCAAAGCTAATCAGCTGAAGGGGCGAGGCGGGTGCAGTGCAGGATAGTTGAGGCGTTGTGCCAGTACCTGGTAAAAGTTCCGGCGGCCAAGTTTGATGAGTTTGGCACACACTTCAGCCTTTCGCACCATGATGGCATCCTGTGGTGTGATGGCAGCCCCTGCCTGGCCATCGGCAGTCAAGACCACCTGGCTGCTCCTGTCGGCAACCACCCTCACCCTGACCACTTCATCGGGTAGTGCCAGGATGGAACGGGTGGCTAAGCTGTGGGGGCAAATGGGCGTCACCAAGATGGTTTCTAGGCGGGGATGTACGATAGGCCCTCCGGCCGACAGCGAGTAAGCTGTTGAACCGGTGGGAGTTGAGACAATCAGCCCATCGGCTACGAAGTCCCCGATAGAAAACCCATCAACATCAATCTGCAAATGGATCATGCGGGCAAAGGCAGCCCGGGTAATCACTACATCATTGACTGCCAGGAACCGCTGCTGCTTGTCTTCACCCTCCACTACAGCTTCCAGCAGCATGCGCTCCTCGATATCGAACTGCTTAGAGACCAGGGCCTCGATAGCCGGCTCTAGTTCCGAAGCCTCCACTTCACTCAAAAAGCCAAGGTACCCCACATTGACACTTAACATGGGAATACCAAAGGGTGCCAGAAACCCAGCGGCATGGAGCAGGGTGCCGTCTCCTCCCAGTACCACTGCGGCATCGATCCCCTCAGGCTCGCCGCCGACAATCAGCTGTTGGCTGCCAGCTGCCCATCCCAGCACATCGGCAGCCTCCTCAGGCACCCAAACCTCAAGGCCGGAGGCCGTCAAAATTCCTCTGATCTTAGCGGCCAGTTCCAATGCCCGTGACTTGCCCAGATGAACCATAATGCCGATTCGCTTCATTGTCTGCCTCCATGCCTCAGGGATTTGGGTTCCCTTCATCTAGTTCCTGCCTCTTTGCCGTTCAGCCGAGGTCAGCCCTGGCAGCTTCCACCACCTGCCGGCTCCAGTTATCGAAATCCCTGTCGGCCCCGTCCTGCCCCTTCTGCCAGTAGGCCAAGAATTCGATGTTGCCTTCGGGCCCGGTGATAGGCGAGTAGGTCATTCCCAAGATCCCCAGCCCAATGGTTTGGGCAAAGTCCAGGACCTTGGCAATCACATCTGCCTGGACCCGGGCGTCCCGCACGACACCTTTCTTGCCCACCAGCTCCCGCCCTGCCTCAAACTGGGGCTTGATCAAGGCAATAATTTCCCCCTGGGGGATCAGAAGATCAGAGGCCGCCTGCAGGACCTTTGTCAAGGAAATAAAAGACACATCGATGACAGCCAGGTCAGCCGGCTCCGCCAATTGATCCCGGGTCACGTAGCGGATATTAGTCCGCTCCATCACCACTACCCGGCTGTCCTGCCGCAGGCTCCAGGCCAGCTGGCCGTACCCGACATCTACGGCATATACCTTAGCCGCGCCGTTCTGCAGCAGGCAGTCGGTGAAGCCGCCGGTTGATGCGCCAATATCTACTGCTATCTTTCCCTCTACCTTGACAGGAAAGACTGCCAAGGCCTTGGCCAGCTTCAAGCCTCCCCGGCTCACAAAGGGCAGCGATTCGCCCTTGATCTCAATTTCCGCATCTGTACCCACGCCGGTGCCTGGTTTGTCGATCCGCCGCCCGTCCACAAAGACTGTGCCGGCCATTATGGCACCTTTTGCCTTCTCTCTGCTTTCTGCCAATCCTCTTTTTACCAGTAAAACATCCAAACGTTCTTTCATTGGCCCTCCTGACCCATCAACGATGCTCAGTTAGAGCTGAACGGCAGCTTTGCTATACTGAATAAGCGGCAGGGCCCGCTGGATAATGCCGCGGGCATCCAGACCCAGGTCCTTGAGCAGCACTGCACTATCGCCGTGTTCCACAAAGCGATCTGGAACCCCGATGCAGTTAACTTGCACTTGGGAAAGAAGCCCTGCCTTCTCCAGGATTTCCATCACCGCCGACCCGAATCCTCCAGCCAAAACGTTCTCCTCCAAAGTAATGATCCGCCGGGTCTGCGCGGCTGTTTCCAGAATGGTCTCTTGGTCGATAGGTTTAACCCACCGGGCATTGATCACTCCCACATCGAAGCCCCGGTTTTCCAGCTCTGCCGCGGCCTCAAGGGCTGCAGCTGTCATGCTTCCCACTGCCACAAAGGTGAGATCGGAACCCTGCTTGATAATTTGGGCTCTCCCAAACTCCACTGGGCTGCAATCATCCACGCCCAACTCCCTGAAGGCTTTGTCATGGACTGGGCCCCGGGGATAGCGAATCGCAGTGCATGCTTCTCTCTCGAGCGCAAGCTCCAGCATTTCCGCCAGCTCCTGGGAGTCCTTAGGAGCCATGATCTGCAAGTTGGGAATCATCCGCAGATAACTCAAGTCAAAGACACCATGGTGTGTAGGCCCATCTTCACCCACCAGTCCCGCCCGGTCAACAGCAAACACCACCGGGAGCTGGGGCAGGCAGACATCGTGGATAATCTGATCGAAGGCACGCTGCAGGAACGTAGAATAGACCGCCACTACGGGCCGCAAACCCCCGGCAGCTAATCCTGCTGCCAAGGTAACAGCATGCTGTTCTGCTATTCCCACATCGAAAAACCGCTGGGGATAGAGTTCCTTAAACTGACTCAAGCCGGTGCCGTCGGGCATGGCCGCGGTGATAGCCACCAGCCTGTCATTTTTCTTGGCCAGAGAAACCATTTCCCGGCCAAAGACTTGGCTGTAGGAGGGAACCGGCTCGCCTGCCTCCGAATCCCGCAAAGGCCCCGTCCCATGATAAAACTCAGGATTGGCCTCCGAAGGGCCGTATCCTTTACCCTTCTGGGTGATCACATGGATCAATACCGGCCCTTTCCGGCGCAGGCCGTCTCGAAATACCGTCTGCATCAACGCTACATCGTGGCCATCCACCGGGCCAACATAGGTGAAACCCAGTTCTTCAAATAGCATCCCGGGGACAACCAGCTGCTTAACCAGCTTCTTCATCCGGTCAGTTACCCGCAGCATTGAGTCGCCGATGGCTGGCACCCGCCCCAGGAGCTGTTCCATCTCTTCCCTGGTCCGGCTCAATGTGGGGTCTGTTCGCAGCCGGGTCAAATACTGGGACATCGCCCCTACATTGCGAGCGATGGACATTTCGTTGTCATTAAGTACCACCATGAGCTGGGTGTTCAAATGCCCCGCATGGTTAAGTGCTTCAAAGGCCAAGCCTCCTGTAAGGGCGCCGTCTCCCACAACTGCCACCACGTTGTAATCCAGGTTCAGCCCGTCTCTGGCCAGTGCATAACCTAAAGCCGCAGAGATGGAAGTGCTGCTGTGGCCGACAGTAAAGGGATCGTAGACACTCTCGTGCCGGGCAGGAAAGCCACTGATTCCTTTGTACTGGCGCAGGGTATGAAAACGCTCCCGCCGTCCTGTCAACAGTTTGTGGGCGTAAGCTTGATGGCCGACATCCCAAATCAGCTTGTCCACAGGCGTATTAAGCACCGAATGGAGAGCTACCGTCAACTCTACAACTCCAAGGCTAGAGGCCAAATGCCCTCCAGTTTGACTGACCGTCTCAATAATCCGAGCCCTGAGTTCCCCACACAGCTGAGTCAGCTGCTTGCGGGTGAGATGATGCAGCTTCCCGGGCCCATCAATAGTATCCAATAGTTTCACCGACACTAGACTCCTTGCTTTGTCCTGGTGCCCCGCTTCTTCTTTCGATTGACAGCCCGCTTCCTGTTGCTGCCGACAGTGTTCCCCAAACTGGTAATCCTGAGGCCTGACACTCTTTCCAGGACGTAGATAAACTTACCCACCAAATAGACTATGTCATTGGCCTTTTCAATAGCCACATCTTTGCCCAATGCCTTGCCGCCCACCATCACCGCCGCGGACCCAGATACTAAAATAGTAACCCAGACTGCCTGCTGGGCCCCGCCGCCGGCCCTGCTGCCCATAGATATGGCGATGCCGGTAGCCACAGCTCCGCTCAAGGTACCGACT
>LFTN01000140.1 GCA_001513495.1 Clostridiales bacterium DTU087 | reverse complement strand
CAATGTGGAGCTCGGCGGGCCCGCCAAAGACGGGCGCCGGACAGTGGAGCCGGTAGCCGGTTCTGAGCATTGGCTGCCTGCCGAATCAGTCATCGTGGCCATTGGCCAAAGCCCAAATCCGATTATTGCCAAGACGACACCGGGGCTGGCCACCGGCCTGCGGGGAGTGGTTCAGGTGGCCCCTAAAACCTTGATGACCACCCGGGAAGGAGTCTTCGCAGCTGGAGATGTCATCACCGGTGGTGCTACGGTAATCAAGGCCATGGGAGGCGGAAAGAGAGCCGCTCAGGCCATTGATCACTATCTGAGGCCTAAGAATAACTGGCTTGATGGTCAACCGGCAAGGGAAGGGTAATTTCAGTTAACCATTAGGAGGGATTGATGGTGGGGGCTCAGCTCATCGATGGCAAAGGGATAGCGGCTGAGATTCGGCAAGAGCTAACGGAGGAAGTGGCCAAGCTGCGGGAACAGAACATAGTTCCAGGATTGACAGTGGTGCTGGTAGGGGATGATCCGGCTTCCCAGACATATGTGCGGTCTAAGCAAAGGGCGTGCGAAGAAGTGGGGATCCGGTCGGAGGTAAAGAGACTCCCTGCTGATACCTCCCAGTCCCAGCTGATAGACCTGCTCAAGGAGCTAAACCAAGATCCCAAGGTGCATGGGATCCTAGTTCAGCTGCCTCTGCCGAAGCATATGGATGCCGATGAGGTACTGCGGGCCATTGATCCAGGCAAGGATGTGGATGGATTTCATCCGGTAAATGTCGGCTGCCTTTGGACAGGGCTTTCCCATCAAGGGTTTGTACCTTGTACCCCCGCAGGAATCATGGAGCTTTTGCAGCGAACAGGCATCAATCCCCAAGGGCTTCACGCTGTCGTTGTCGGTAGAAGCAATATTGTGGGAAAACCCATAGCCGCACTGCTTCTACAGGCCAACGCAACGGTGACCATATGCCATTCACGCACCGAAAACCTCCCAGAGCACTGCCGCGGGGCCGACATCCTGGTGGCAGCTGTCGGCAAACCCCGGTTCATCAAAGGAGACTGGATAAAGCCTGGTGCAGTGGTCATCGATGTAGGGATCAACCGCGTCGATGGCGCCCTATGCGGTGATGTCGATGAATCTGCCCGGGAAGCTGCCGGCTACTTAACACCCGTTCCCGGCGGCGTAGGGCCGATGACCATTGCTGAGCTTTTGAGCAATACAGTAGCGGCAGCGAAGCGGACTCTATAGTCTACACTGAGCTGGACGCAGCATGAAGATAAACCATAAGGCCCCGAAATGGAGTGGAGAAACCATGCAGGTGACATTCATATGGCACGAGCAGATCGACGGTCGCTGGAGCCAGCAGCAGAAGCAAGTTACTACCACCGGAGACATGACGATTTTGCGCCTGGCACGGGAGCATGATATCAAGATCGATGCAACCTGCGGAGGGCGGGGACGCTGCGGACGCTGCAAGGTTGTTGTTGACGGTCTGTTGAACGAAATCTCCAAGGTAGAAGAGCAGCTGTTGACCAAGGAGGAATTAGCCCGGGGTATCCGGCTCGCTTGCTACGCCCGGCCCCTGGGAGACATCAAGGCAAGTATACCAACCAGCGAGACTGAGCTCTTGCAGATTCTCACCGAAGGTTCTGAACAGGCGGTGGCTGCAGCACCTGATATCGTCAAGCAGTTCGTGACTGTGGAAAAACCTCTATTGGAGACTCCCGACGGTGATCGGGAGCGGCTGCTGGAAGCGTTGGAGCAGTCGGGGCAAAAGGATTGCCAGATACCCTTGCAGATCATGAGCGGGCTGCCGGAGGTTTTGCGCAAGGAAGACCACCAAGTGACTGTTACCCGCTGGGGTAATCACATAGTGGCCGTGGAAAGTGGTGACACTACTGGTGAGCTGTTCGGCCTGGCATTTGATATTGGTACCACTACGGTAGTCGGCGGCCTAATTGACCTGCATCAGGGCAAAGAATTGGCGGTAGCTGCCCGGCTCAACGGCCAAGCTGCCTACGGAGCCGATGTGATTTCCCGGATAGAGTATGCGTCTAACGGCACCTCCCAGCTGCGGCGGCTGCAGCGGGCAGTTATTGACACTCTGAATGGAGTCGCAGCTGAGATCCATGAAAAGACGGGCATTTCGCCCAATAAAGTCTGTCGAGTCGTGATTGTGGGGAATACCTGCATGCAGCATCTTGCCCTCGGTGTATCCCCTACCTATATTGCCCGCTCGCCTTACACACCCGCCTTCAGCAACCGGTTTGATGTAAAGGCGGGCCAGTTGGGGCTGGCAGTAAACCCCGAAGCGCCGGTGACTTTTCTGCCCAACGTTGCCGGTTTTGTGGGGGGGGACACAGTTGGGGTTGTAGTAGCGACTGAGCTGGCTCATCAAAAGGGCCGCATCTTGATGGTGGATATCGGCACCAACGGCGAGATCGTGATGTCCTGGGGAGGGCGTATGGTTTCCTGCTCCACAGCAGCGGGGCCGGCCTTTGAGGGTGCTCAGATCAGCAGCGGCATGAGGGCTGGCGAAGGGGCCATAGAGTTTGTAGAGATCGGCGATGATATTGAGGTGGCGGTGATCGGCAAGACTCAGCCCCGAGGCATTTGCGGTTCAGGGCTGATTGACCTGGTTGCTGAGCTCTTAAAGGTAGGGATTATCGATGAAACCGGCAGGCTTCAGGATGCTGCGGAGCTTCAGGGGTTATCGCCGGAGCTGCTGAAGCGGATTCGGCTGGGGGAAGCCGGCAATGAATTTGTGGTAGTCTGGGGTGAAGAGGCAGCAGACGGCAGCGATATTGTGCTGACCCAGCGGGATATCAGGGAGCTGCAGCTAGCCAAGGGAGCCATCCGAGCCGGGACCATGATCCTGCAGCAGGTACTAGATATCAAAGACGAAGACATCGATGAACTCCTGCTAGCGGGCGCGTTCGGCAACTACATCCGCAAGGAGAGTGCCATGCAGATGGGCCTTTTGCCGCAGGTACCCCTGGAAAAGGTTCGCTCGGTGGGCAATGCTGCACGGGTGGGAGCACGCCTGTGCCTAATTTCCCAAGGCAAGCTGGAGGAAGCAAGCAGACTAGCCAGATCCATGGATTATGTGGAGCTCTCAGGGCGGCCTGATTTCCAAGAGGCCTTCATGAATGCCATGTTGTTTCCCCAGATTACCTGTGAGTCCGCAAGATAGTACCAAAATTAACAAAAAGGTACCAAGGGATCGCACCATCTGACACACAAAATGTATGTGTATGGGTAGCGCTAGATTGGGTTTGTGATGATGAAATCAATAGAGGCAAGGAGGAAGGTAGATGGCAGTTCTACAAGAGATGGCAGATGCCTTGATCGCAGGCAATGCCAACAAAGTTAAAGAATTAACTGAGAAGGCCCTTGCAGAAGGCATCCCCGCTGGCCAAATCATTAGGGACGGCCTCATTCCGGGCATGGCTGTTATTGGTGAGCGCTTTAAGAAAAACGAAATCTATGTTCCCGAAGTGCTGATCGCGGCTCGGGCAATGCAGGCAGGCCTTGGCATTGTTAAGCCTCTGCTGTCTGAGGCTGAGGCAGCCGAGAAGCTCGGTACAGTCTGTATTGGTACAGTCAAGGGCGACCTCCATGATATCGGCAAGAATCTGGTAGCCATGATGTTGGAAGGTGCCGGATTTGAGGTAATCGACCTAGGTGTAGATGTACCTCCCGAGAAGTTTGTCGAGGCTGTCAAGGAGCACAACGCCAACTATGTGGCACTTTCGGCACTGTTGACGACAACCATGGTGAACATGAAGGAGACCATCCAAGCCCTAACCGATGCCGGCCTCCGGGACAGTGTCAAAGTGCTGGTGGGTGGAGCTCCTGTAACCCAGAGCTTTGCAGATGATATCGGTGCCGACGGATATGCTCCTGATTCCGGGACTGCCGTCGATATAGCCAAGAAGCTGATTGGGGCAGCGTAAGGCGGTATCAGTATATTTTAGTGCCGGTTGGGCATAATTTGGTGGGCTGCAGCTTGACTTAGAGGCTGCAGCCTTTTTCGTGGTCGGCAGGATTATGGTAATCCACGGCGAAACACAAAGTTAGGACCTGCTCATAGCAGTATGTACTAAGGAGGGAGACTCAGTGGATTATTTTCTTACCGAAGAGCAGCAAATGATCAGAGAGCTGGCTGCCCGGATCGCCGATGAAAGGGTAAAGCCGGTGGCAGCAGAGCTGGATGAAAAAGAAGAGTTCCCTTGGGAAATTATGAAGGTTCTCGGTGAGTCGGATTTGTTTGCCGTCTGGGTGCCGGAAGAGTACGGTGGGTTGGGCGGCGGAGTGTTTGAACAGGCACTGGTGGTCGAAGAGCTTTCCCGGGCATGCAGCGGTGTAGCAGTTAGCTACGCGGCCAGCGGGTTGGGGAGCTTTCCCATCATTATGTTTGGCAGCGATGAGCAAAAACAGCGCTACCTGCCGGATATCGCCAGCGGCAAACGGTTAGCTGCCTTTGCTCTCACAGAGGCCAATGCCGGCAGCGATGTGTCAGGGATTGCCACAACGGCAGTGCTGGATGGAGACGAATACGTACTCAATGGCACCAAGCAGTGGATTACCAACGGCGGTGAGGCAGATATCTACACAGTCATCGCCGTGACAGATAAGAGCAAGGGCCCCAGGGGATCTAGTGCTTTCATTGTGGAGAAGGGCACACCGGGCTTAAGTTTTGGCAAGAAAGAGAAGAAGCTGGGGATCCGGGCCTCAGCTACCCGGGAAGTTATTTTCGAAAACTGCCGCATCCCCAAAGAAAACCTCTTGGGCCGGGAAGGCCAGGGCTTTGTCATTACCATGAAGACCTTTGACAAGACCCGGCCGGGAATCGGCGCTCAGGCAGTCGGTATTGCCCAAGGTGCCCTGGATGAAGCTGTGAATTATGCGCGGCAGCGGGTACAGTTCGGGCAGCCCATCAGTTCATTCCAAGGCATTCAATTCATGCTGGCAGATATGGCTACTCAGATTGAGGCAGCCCGGGCATTGGTGTACTCTGTGGCCAGATGGATCGACAGTGGTGCCAAGGACGTGTCTCAGGCGGCAGCCATGGCGAAACTGTTTGCCTCCGATGTCTGCATGAAAGTGACAGTAGATGCTGTGCAGATCCTGGGCGGCTATGGATATATGCGGGAGTACCCTGTGGA
>LFTN01000203.1 GCA_001513495.1 Clostridiales bacterium DTU087 | reverse complement strand
GCTCAGCTGGGAGAGCGCTGCGTTCGCATCGCAGAGGTCGTGGGTTCGAATCCCTTCGGGTCCACCAAGAAGCCTCACCAGGAACATGTTTTCCGGTGGGGCTTGTCTATTTTCCATGCTGCTTGCTGCCCGGTGCCAGCGGGCAGCAAGCCGCTAGGCCCCAAGGTATAAGCAAAGATATGCTGCTTACTAAGCGGCTGCAGACCAGAACAATGAACCAGTGAAAGCCGGGCAGGTGTGCCGAACCTGCCGGTTGCGGAAGTTGATATGGAGGGCAGGAAGAAAGCCTCTGGCCAAGAAACTCACCATTAGAGGTGAAGGTTTTGAATTGGTGGAAACTGTACTTGGTTCTGCTCACAGTACTGGCTCTGTTTTTCCCGGCCCGAGGGATTTTTATCATCTTCTACAGCTTGGCCATTATTTACTGGGGTGCCGGACGGCTGCTGAAATATGCCCTTGATCGACTGGAAGTCACCCGTTCAGCCCAGCGCACCAGGCTGTTTCCAGGGGATGTGGGGGAGATCTCCCTTACCTTCCGCAACCGGACGTTGATACCAGTGGCTTGGCTTTCCGGCTATGAGCATCTGCCAGTGGCACTGGAAGCAGGCCGTGCCAAGCGGTGGGTGATCTCCCTGGGGCCGGTGGCGTCAACTGCTGCCAGTTATTCCGTTACAGGCTCCCAGAGAGGAGTATATACTGTGGGGCCTTTGGATATATCAGCGGGAGAACCGCTGGGCCTGTATCAGTTTTCCCGCACCATCAAGACTGCCCATGATATAGTCGTATATCCCCGGATCTATCCCCTCCCGGAGCTGGGATTGCCCTCAAAGCTCCCCTACGGTAATGTTCAAACAAAGCAGCCCATTTTCCCGGATCCAGCCCGGATAATAGGTGTAAGGGGGTATCAGGCCGGGGACAGCCGCCAGTCAATCCACTGGAAACTCAGTGCCCGGACTGGCCAGCTTCAGGTCAAGCTTTTCCAGCATACAGTGGCAGTAGACACAGTCCTATTCTTGAACCTCAATGAAGCCGATTATCCTGTCCAGGAACTGTACACCGCCAGTGAACTGGCCATCGAGGCAAGTGCCAGTCTTGCCAGTCATTTGATCAGAGCCGGTGAGCCGGTGGGGTTAATATCCAATGCCAACTTGGTCCGGGAACTGGCGGCAGAAGCCGCACTTGCCGAGTCATCCCTTGCCCAGGGGCCTGGGGGTCAAGAGACTCTAGAGGAGCCGATATCGGCAGGCCCCACCATCAGATTGCTGCCGCGGAAAGGAACCCCCCAGCTTATGCAGATTTTGGAGGCACTAGCTGCGGCAGAGTGCCGGGGAGGGGCACCGTTTCCGCAACTGCTTGTCGATGAAGCCCGGAATTTGGCATGGGGCACGACTTTGCTGGTGGTAACGCCTGTCGACTCAGCGGCGCTGATTGACAACGTCATGGCTTTGTTGCCTCTGGGCTATCAGGTATTGGTCTTTGTAGTGGGCCGCAAGGTTGTGCATCCCCAGCTCTTGTACCGGTCTTCCCAGAGAAACCTGCAGCTTTTTCATATTGTCCGGAGAAGCAGTGGAGAGCTGGAGATTGGTTAGGTAAGCCGCCGCCAGGGGGGAGAGTAGAATGCTGCCGGAGGAGTCTGTAAAAGGCAAACCACTGGAACAAACACCGCTGGCCCATCTTGCAGCTAGGCAGCACTGGATGGATCGTTTTGTGCTGCCGGCATTGGCTGTGCTGTTTACTTTGAGCATCCTGCTTATTGCCCGGCAGTACATGGCTATTTTGGCCCCCGCCGTGAAAATGCCAGGCTGGCTGATCCCGGCCGGAGCCATTCTCGCTTTAGAGAGCGTCTATATAGCAGGGTTTCACCAGCGTTTGAGGACACCGGTCAGCTTGAGGGTCATGGAGTTCGGTCTGATGCTGCTGCCGGTCTATGCCGGCCTTTGGCTGGGAGGAAACCGGCACAGCCGCCCCTTTCTTTCTTTGGACAGCTTCCGGGATCCCCATCTGGCGCTGCCTTTGAGTTTAGCCGTCTTTGCCTGGGCATTTGCCCGGGGATACGGCGGCGTCTTCGCCGGACTTGGAGATATCGCCAGGGATGTGGGTGACCAGGGAGCAGCTACCTTTGCATGGGAGACAGAAGCATATATTTCCGATTACGGCGTTAGTCAAGCACGGTCCCGGGCGGTTGACTACTTCACCCGCAGGATGCTGTTTTATGCTCTCCTGACCTGCCTATTTGATGCCCTGGTGGTAGAAGCCTTTCCCGAGAGGATCGGAGCAGCGGCAGGCTGGCAGGGAGCAACTAGTTTTGGTGTGGTGCTAATGCTCATGTCAGGGCTGCTGCTGCAAGCCTGTGTATACCTATATCGCCTGCACAGTATCTGGCGAAAGGTTGGCATATCGGTGCAGGGAAGTATCTCGGGACAATGGCTGTGGGCCAGCCTGGTGTTCACCTGCTTGGTGATCATCTTGGCTGTCATCCTGCCTTCGGGGCTTTCACCTTTTAGCTTCACCGGCACAATGGAGACGATGAGCAGGTGGCTTGAAGCCGGTTTCCGGATGCCTACGCCTCAACAAGGAGCTCAACAGCCGGCCCTTGCTCCACCGATCAGGACAGGCCTGCCCCGGGCTGGTGATGCCAGTTGGGTGGCCGCGGTTTTGTATTTGGCCCTTATGCTGGTACAGACCCTCTCAGTTCTTGGTGTTGCCCTAGCTCTCATTGGTTTGATTATCATCGGATTTCTCCAGGAAGAATGGCAAAGGCTTCCCGCCGTCCTAAAGCTTCCCGTCTATGCTTACCTATGGGTGAAGGAAACGGCGAGACAGCTGCTGGCCATCCTGTCGGCTGGGGCGGCCGGAGGCAGGGAGCTGCTGGGCAGGCTGCAGAGGGCAGGTTCCCGCCTTCAGTGGCCGGCGGATGAGGAACGGCGAGCCTTTCCAAGGCGGCCTTCACCTGCTGTACCTGCCTTGTATATCCGCCATCTCTTTGTTCTCCTGATGGAGGCCGCCGGAGAGCAGGGCCTGGGGCCAAAGGCGGACCACACACCATTGGAGTATGCCGATGCTTTGGCAGGGCGGCTGGGAACAGGCCAGGGAGACCTTCAGGAGTTTACCCAGTATTACCTTAAGGCCAGGTACAGCCGGGAGGAGCTTTCTCAAGATGTCGTTCCCTTAGTTGACAGCCTATGGCAGGGGATCATGGCGGCAATCGATGCCTGGCGGACTGGAGAGGAAGAAACGCCGGATTCTTCAGTTGGAGAGGAAGAGCCAGGAGCATCGGATAGGACGTCTTCAGAGGATGGGGGAGAGGTTAGGGAAGAGAAAGGGGGAGGCCAGGAACATGGCAGAGAATAGCGGCAGGTCAAAGGAAGTTGATGTGCAGTACATATCATCAATCTGCCGGGAAATAAGTGAGAACATCAATCGGGTGATAGTGGGCAAGGCTGGAGCCGTGGAGCTGTTATTGGTGGCACTACTCAGTGAAGGGCATGTGCTGGTGGAGGATGTCCCTGGGGTGGGCAAGACCATCTTGGCACGGGCAGCGGCTGCATCCTTGGGATGCAGTTTCAGCAGGGTCCAGTGCACCCCTGATCTTCTGCCTTCAGATGTGACCGGAGTGTCGGTCTATGATCCAGTGAAGGGCGAGTTTAGCTTCCGGCCCGGGCCAGTCATATCCCAAATTGTCCTGGCCGATGAAATCAATCGGGCTACACCCAGAACCCAGTCCAGCCTGTTGGAGTGCATGGCTGAAAGGCAGATTACGGTAGATGGGCGGACTTTGAAGCTTCCTCGGCCGTTTCTGGTCATTGCGACACAAAACCCAGTGGAATATGAGGGGACCTTTCCCCTGCCGGAAGCGCAGCTGGATAGGTTCTTCCTCCGCCTGAGGCTGGGCTACCCCAGTGAGGCTGAGGAGAACACTATTCTAGAGCGCCTGCAGTATGACCATCCCATTGAGGCTCTCGAGGCATGCACTGATCCCCAGACGTTCACTGAGATGCAGAACGCCGTCAGGGAGGTATTCGTAGAAGATTCAGTCAGGGACTACATTGTCCGGCTGACAGCAGCAACCCGCCGGCATCCCGATGTAGTCTTAGGCGCCAGCCCCCGGGGTTCTCTGGCACTGTTCCGGGGCGGGCAGTCTTTCGCCGCACTGCGGGGGCGGGACTATGTGCTGCCCGATGATATCAAACACATAGCGGTCTCTGTGCTGAGTCACCGCCTGATTCTCAAACCCGAGAGCCAGCTGCGGGGCAAGGCTCCTGAACAGGTGGTCCAGGAGCTTTTGCAGACTACTCCAGTCAAGTTTGAAAAGCTGGGTGAAGCAACCTAGGAGCTGCCTGCGAGGCTCTATTCTAGAAAGGGCATAAGTCCCTTCACAGTAGGCTCAACGACACCCAAGAACAGGTCGGGCTTTACTCCCAGCAGGATACTGCCGCCTAAAAGCAGCACTGCAGCTGCCCCCGCTCCTTTGAGCAGCGAAGCGAGAGAGCTTGGGAGGCTGTCTTGCGTTTCTCCCTGCGCTGTGTCACCGGGCATGCTGTCCATCAGACCCGCTAAAGAACGGGCATAATCAACTCCGGTGACAAATAGAGCAGCAAATATCGAGACAGACAGAGGGCGGAAGTTCTGGTATAGTGCAGTGAAAACCAAGAACAGCCCGATGAAGCCAGCAAATCCCGGCAGGCGTAGGTGTTGTGCGGCGTCCAGCCCATGGAGCATTAGGCGCCATCGTTGAGAAATGGCGTTGGCTGATGGGGTGGCAATAGAGAGGGAAAAGGCAGCAGCTAGTCCCAGGGAAAGAGTTGTGTAGAGGGCACCGGTGATGCCTCCAATGGTCAGGGTAGCAGTTCCCAAGAGGGCGATGCCGGTGCAGCTCATGACCAGATAAGCAGTCTTCTGGCAGCGGTCTTCACTGCCGAGAGCCGCCAGTGCGCCGAAGATGAGGTTGATAGTACCTGCAGCGGCGATGGCAACGGTGAAGGCAGCTGCCGCATCTGTTAGAACCATCACGGCAAAACGCAATAGCCCATAAATGCCTAGGGGCAGGAAGCCGCCGACCAACAAGATGTTGGCAGATACCGGGAGCCGGTCCATGGCTGCCCGCAGCCAGATGTGGAGTGGAAAGATGGGAACGCGTAGGCCGCATCCTATGAAGACTGTCAGGAAAATCCACCATTGGGTGTCGGGATCAAGGCCGGTGGTGACGGTATTGACTGCTTCTTCAGCGCTAACACTGGCGACGGCACCCAGGGAACCAGAGAAGATGAGAAGGCCGGCACCCAGGGCTAGTATGCTAACCAGGCTAGACAGGAGGAAGCTCTGGGCAGCCAATTGCCCGTCTTCTGATCCAGGTTTCATGAGAAAATAGATGGGAGCACTGCTCACTGCCCAAAACAACAGGAAGAGAATGTAGTCTTGGGCAAGAAAGCTGCCGATGAGGGCGGCTTCCCAGAGTAAGAGCAGGGCACCTCTTCTCCTCAGGTTTTCTTCCTCCTCCGGGGGGATCAGGTGGGCCGCCAACCCGATGAAGGTAACAAGTGTCAAGAAGGGTAGATTGAGCCCGTCCAGCCTCAGGGAATAGAATGCTCCAATGGCAGGAATCCAATCCCTGAATTCGCTAAGTGAGGCCATTGGCTCTAGCGGATCGGAAGGTACAAAGTGCGGCCAGGCTTGCAGCACCATCAGAAAGGGCACTAGGGCAGCGGCGACGAGCAGCCTATAGAGCACATTATCCTCGGCCTTCTTGGTGAAAGACAGCAGCAGAGCTGCGGCTGCCGGCATAAAAATCAGGGTAGTTAGCACACTAATGACCTCCTGTCATCATCGCATTTCAATGGCACCAATGCAAGGCACCGGTGCTGCCTCTAGGGCGTTCTGGAGCTGGTAAGCCGCCGGTACAGCTCCTTAGGCGCTGTCGGCAGCATGGTGAGCAGCTGGATTACACCGTGGACAACAGTCCGCAGCTGATGCTCAAACCAAAGGCCGCCTTGGCCTAAGGCGGCTAGGGATGATAGAATGAAAGCTCCTATTCTTAGGCCGATTCTCCAATCCCAGCGGGATAGAAAACTGCCTCCGGCTGCTGCCCGCTGGAGCAGCTCCATGCTGATGGTTACTCCATGATGCTGCCGGATCAGGTATTGTTGAAGGAAAGCGAGGCCGCCGGAGAAGGCTGCTATGGCGAGAACTGCCGCAAAAAACCCAATGGAGGGATATACTGGTGGTAACCAGAGCCATATTCGCAATGCTGCCAACACGAGAAAAACTAAGGCTATCATAAGGTCTCCTTTTTCGTAAGCTTCTGCAGTTGGGCAGTATCCATTACTATGGTTCCACCAAGGGGGGCTCCATCCCTGCCGGCGGGGCCACTCTTGGAGCGGCCGTTTCCGGTGCAGGAGATCGGTAAAAGTGACCGAAGTAGTCTAAGCTAGGTAGTGACAAAGGAACGGTGATAGTCGATTGGCAGAAAGAAAAGTGTTACCAGCTGAGTATCATGAGTGTGCAGAGGATATCAAGACCGTCGGGTTAATATCCTTGGGCTGCGCCAAGAACTTGGTAGACAGCGAGATCATGCTGGGAAGCCTTAAGGGAGCCGGCTATGAAATAGTTCAAGCAGCCGGCGAGGCAGATGCCATTGTGATCAATACCTGCGGGTTTATCGGACCGGCAAAGGAAGAGTCCATCGATACCATCCTGGAAATGGCCGATTACAAACAGAGGGGCAGCTGCCGTGCCATAATCGTCACTGGCTGCCTCAGTCAAAGATACGGCTGGGAGCTGCTGACAGAAATGCCTGAGATCGATGGCATGCTGGGTACCGGTCAGCTGGATCAGCTGCCGGAGGTGCTGGAGGCAGTTAGCCGGGGACAGCGGCCGGTCCTCTTGGGGCAGCCCCAGTTTGATTACGATGCCGGTGCGCCTCGCCTTGTAACCACAGGTTCCCACAGTGTCTACCTCAAGATCGCGGAAGGGTGCAGCCATCGCTGCGCCTATTGCATGATCCCCGCAATCCGGGGGCCTTACCGTTCTCGCTCAATGGACAGCATTATGGCAGAAGCAGAAGATCTGGTGCTGCAGGGTGCCAAGGAATTGATCCTCATTGCCCAAGATACCAGTGCTTATGGCAAAGATCTGCCGGGCAGCCCAGAGCTGCCGGAGCTTTTGCGTAAGCTGTCGAAGCTGTCTGGAGTCCATTGGCTGAGGGTGCTGTACACTTATCCCACCACTTTCTCAGAACGGCTCATCCAAGAATTCGCTGAGAATCCCAGGGTTTGTCATTATGTGGATCTTCCTCTCCAGCATGCCAGCAACGATGTCTTGGTGCGGATGGGAAGGGGGCCGACAGCCGAGGTACAGCGGCGGTTGATTCGCCGGCTGCGCCGGGCTATGCCCGATGCTGCCTTGAGAAGCTCGTTTATTGTTGGTTTTCCCGGAGAAACCGAATCGGAATTCCAGGAGCTTTTGGACTTTTTAGAAGAGGTCAGGTTTGACCATGTAGGCATTTTCCCATATTCCCAAGAGGAGGGCTCCCCGGCTGCGCAGCTTCCAGGCCAGGTGCCAGAAGAAGTAAAGGAAGACCGGCTGCAGCGGGCCATGCTGCTGCAGCAGCGGATCACCCAGGAAAAGAACCAGGCCAGGGTGGGTGAGGTATTAGAGGTGCTGATTGACGGCCCATCACCGGAGACTGATATGGTCTTGACTGCTCGTTCTCAGTACCAGGCTCCTGAGGTTGATGGGGTGGTCTATATCGGCAGCCGCTGGCTGCCCCAGGGAACGCTGACCAGGGTGCGGATCATTGAAGGGCATACGTATGACCTAGTGGGTGAGGTTATAGATGAAAGTGGTGAATCCTGATGCGGCGGTTGACTTTGGCCACTGCCATCACTTTTGCAAGGATCCTGCTGATTCCCGTATTCATGTTTCTGGTTACAAGCTCTCTACACTACGGGGATACTGCTGCTGCCGTCATTTTTGCCATTGCGGCACTTACTGACAGCTTAGACGGGTACGCAGCCCGCATCCGCAAAGAAGTTACCCGCTTTGGCCAGTTGATCGATCCCTTGGCTGACAAACTGTTGGTAGCAGCGGCGTTGTTCACTCTAGTGGAAATGGGCCGGGTGTCATCCTGGACAGCCATTTTGATCGTCGGCAGGGAGTTTGCTGTATCTGGCCTGAGGATTGTCGCGGCGGTGGAGGGAGTCGTCATTCCTGCCAGCAGTTTCGGCAAAGTCAAGACCGCCCTGCAGATGGTGGCCATTGTGGCCCTGCTGCTCCAGTGGCCCTTTGGCCCCCTATTGATGGTGCTGGCAACCATTTTTACCGTCCTGTCCGGGGTTGAATACTTCTACCATTCCCGGAGCCTCTTCCTGGGCTAGCGGGAGCCGGCTGCTGGCAGGTATTACATGTCTTTCGGAGTCTCCTCCCATGTTATAATGCTGGCAGTGGGAGGGGGCGCCAATGAGAAAAATCAATCTTCCGGTGCTGACCATGGTTTCCGCCATCTCACTGGCCTTATTGCTCCTTGGTCAGCACTTTATTTTTAGTCGACATACAGTTCGCGGTTGGGAAGAGAAATTCGCAGATATTCCAGGGGTGGCGGCTGCTGCAGTCGATTCCACCCCTAATGGCCTTAGCCTGACTCTGCAGCTGGACAATGAAACTGGATTACAAGAGACCTACGGCCAGATCCTGAATCTGGCTGCAGAAGCCGGCATTTCCTTAGACGCCGTCTCTATCCTAGATACCAGAGGTCCGATTCTATCCCAGACCCTTTATGAGATTCACTATGCCATCCAGGAAGGTATAGCCACGGGCCGCTTTCAGCACATGGCAGACGCTGTCGCCCAGGGTCTTGCCCACCGAGGCATAGACAATTATCAGCTGTGGGTAGATAACGAACTCATCTATCTGGAGATGCACTATGGGCCGGAGCATCTTTACCAGGTGTTCCCTCGCCGGGAATCTGAGCCTGGGGGAAGCGCTGTCTAGGAAAGGGTGAAGGCCATGGAAGCTTACTGGAAAGAAGCATTGGCGGGAGTGGGCATTGGGGTGGTCGTCGCCCTAGCCGTATGGGGGGTAGATGTGACTCCCATACTGGTGATGGCGGGCCTTGTCATCCTAATGCAGATGATGCTGACCGGCCGCTTGACCGGCGGCCGCAAGCTGGAGGCAGTGACCGTCGATGCCAAGAACTCAATTGCGTCACCGGTTACCTTTGACGATATAGGCGGTCAGGAAACGGCCAAGAGAGAACTGCTGGAGGCCCTGGAGTTCATCAACAATAGAGCCAGATGCGATCAGCTTGGGATCCGGCCTCTCAAGGGCATCCTCCTGGCAGGGCCGCCGGGGACCGGCAAGACTCTGCTGGCGAAAGCGGCGGCAGGTTTTACTAACTCTGCTTTTGTGGCTGCCAGCGGCTCTTCATTTATAGAAATGTATGCCGGAGTCGGGGCTCAGCGCATCCGCCAGCTTTTCGCCAAGGGGCGGCAGGCTGCGGCCCAGCAGGGCAAAGACAGCGCCGTCATCTTTATTGATGAGATCGAAGTCATCGGCGGCAAGCGGGGAAGGCACAGCAGTCACTTGGAGTATGATCAAACCCTGAACCAGCTGCTGGTGGAGATGGACGGCATCCAAGGGGATGCTGACATCAGGGTACTGGTGGTTGGTGCAACTAACCGGCCCGACCTTTTGGATCCTGCCCTGATTCGCCCCGGCCGCTTTGACCGGGTTGTGCGGGTAGATCTGCCGGACAAGCAAGGGAGGCTCCATATTCTGCAGATCCATAGCCGCAACAAGCCGCTGGCCCCAAATGTGGACTTGGAGAAGATTGCCGGAGAGACCTTCGGCTTTTCCGGTGCCCATCTGGAAAGCTTGCTCAATGAAGCTGCTATCCTGGCACTGCGGCAGGGGTCTGACCTCATCCGGGAACAAGACCTGCGGGAGGCACTGGAAAAAGTGATGCTGGGAGAAAAGCTTGAGCGGAAGCCCCGGGAAGAGGAGCGGCGGCGGGTGGCCTACCACGAAACCGGCCATGCCTTAGTGAGTGAGATGCTGCGCCAGGGGTCTGTATCATCTGTGACAGTAACTCCCAGAGGACAAGCCTTGGGATATGTCCGCCAAAATCCCGATGGTGACTATTATCTTTATACCAAACAGCAGCTCTTGGACCAGATCGCTGTGGCCCTAGGCGGGGCTGTTATGGAGGAGATGTTTTTCGGCAGCCTGAGCACAGGCTCCAAAGGAGATTTCCAGCAGGCGGTGGATGCCGCCCGCCAGATCATTGACAGCGGCATGTCGGCTTTAGGAGTAGTGAGCAGGGAGCACGCTCCCCCGGAGGACATCAACAGGGAAGTACAGGCCATTATCACTGCACAGGAAACGCGGGTGCGGCAGCTTTTAGGTGCCCGCTCCAGCCTTGCCCAGCAGCTGGCGGAGGAGCTCCTGCGGGAAGAGAAGCTGTCAGGGGCGCGTTTTCGGGAACTGCTGAAAGCCAGCTAGCTTTTTCTGCCCCCTTTCCCATAGTATTGACTGGTGAACCCGAGAATGTGATAATAGTAACAAAGGAGTTGTCGCATTAGCTCGGCTAAAGATCCGCCGGGCGCCAACATGGGAGGGGGGCAGGGCGGCTTCTTACCCATACTATCTGCGGACATGAAGCCGCTGAAGTAGTGGCTATAACTAGAAAATCCGAGTATGCAATACTGATTCTTATGGACCTGGTCCTGCAGCCAACTGACAGGTACTCAACGGCACAGGAAATAGCTGAGAGGCAGGGAATTCCCCAAACCTTCACTCCCCAGATCATTTCGGTTTTGGCTAGAGCAGGTTGGATAGAAGGAATGCGGGGTCCCGGGGGAGGCGTGCGCCCCCTTGTGGATCTCTCTGGCTTAAGCGTACTGGAAGTGATTGAGACGGTAGAGGGCCCTGTAGTCATCACCCGCTGCTTGACTGATGATGCTCAGCAGACCTGTGAGAACAGGGAAGCCTGCCCTCTCTGCGAACTCTGGGCTAAAGCACAGCAGGCTATGTTAAAGGTTTTGAAGGACGCGACCATCGGGCAGCTGGCGGCAGCTAAACAGCTCCTGCTGTCCCAGGCTGGTGCTTAGGAGTGGTACTTATTGCGGTCTACGTAGATGCAGCAGCTGCCGTCCCGCCAGTAGACGCACCAATCACAGCGGTAGTCTTCCGAAGCTGCAGCAGTATTGAGCCAAGAGAAGCCATAGCCTTGGGCAGATGAGATGGGCTCATACTCAGTACAATGGGATGCTATGCGGTGCAGTGTACTTTCATCACCCATCTATGTGTTCACCTCTCAGTGCAGGAAGTCTTGTCTATAATCTGCCCAAACCATAGAAAAATACCCTTACACGTTTAGGCGTGGCAGGGTATTTTCATATCCTGATCTGTTTGTAGGTTGATATCATAGGTTGTCTCCATTTTGGATAAGTATTCAAAGGCGTCTTTCTCAGCTGCAGTTCTGGCGCAGGGCGAAGGCCGGCAGCGGCTTTTTCTTGTAATCAAAGGCTAGACGCCGCTTGGCTTTAAAACACAGTAAGCGTTAAAGAGGGCGTACCTTGACAATGTCCTCCTGGCCAATGAGTTGAGA
>LFTN01000143.1:12192-14160 GCA_001513495.1 Clostridiales bacterium DTU087 | reverse complement strand
ATCTGACGCCGCGGTCCATACGTGGCCGAGGAAGCGCCTGCCCCGGGAGACACCCAGTACATCGGTGATCATCATCATAAACCAGGGGAAAAGCATCACCAAGCCGGCAAAGCCCAGGTAGAGCAAGGGCGGGCCGGGAAAGACAGTCAAGCCGCCGGCGATCATGGCCAGTAAGGCGGGAGCAGTTAAGCTTCTCCGCAAATTGTCCAGAATCTTCCAACGGGAAAGCGGGGATAAGGGGTTCAGCTCAGCAGCCTTTCCGTCCGTCCCACTGGGAACTGTCCGGAAAAGCCAAGGGATCAGCTGCCAATCACCCCTCACCCAACGGTGGAGGCGAAGGGCATAGGCATCATACCGGCTGGGGTAGCCGTCGATCAATTCTATATCGGTGGTCAGCCCTGCCCGGAGGTAGGAGCCTTCCAAGAGATCATGGCTGAGGATGGCATTGCCGGGAAGCCGTTCCCCCAAGACAGCATTGAAGGTATCTATGTGGTAGATCCCCTTGCCTGTATAAATACCCTCACCAAAGAGATCCTGGTAGACATCGGATACAGCAGTTGTATAAGGGTCAACGCCGCCGTCACCGGCGAAAACTCTGGTAAAGAGGCTGCGGGCGGCGGAGGTTGCCACGATGTTGATCCGAGGCTGTAAGAGGCCGTATCCCCTTACAACCCGGCGCTGGGCTTGGTCCAGTACCGGACGGTTGAGGGGATGCATCTGGGCCCCGATGAGCCGCCGGGCCGCATCCCGGGGCAAACCGGTATCGGCATCTAAGGTGATCACATACTGCACATTGCGCAGGTAATCAGGAAGCGCATCGACACAGTAAGTGGTATCTTGGGCGCCCCGGAGCAGGCGGTTGAATTCCTCCAGCTTTCCCCGTTTACGCTCCCAAGCCATGTAGCACCCTTCAGCCTCATTCCACAAGCGGGGGCGGTAGAAAAAATGAAAGATGGGCCTGTCTTCTGCGTATTTTTCATTGAGCTCCCTAATCCGTTCCTGGGCAGCCTGCAGGATCTCCTGATCCTCCGGGAGTTTCTCTTGAGCGGCATCGGCAAAATCCCCCAACAGGGCGAAAAAGAGATTGCTGTCCTGATTGGCCAAGTAGTATACCTCTAACCGATCGATCAGTTGATAGGCACGGCGCTTGTCAGGCAGGAGGGCGGGAATTACCACTATGGCGGCATGGTCCTCGGGAATGCCGTACCGCAGCTCACACTTGGCCAGCAGCCCAGGAGGTACCAAGGCTGTGGCGATCCCATGCACCGTCCGCACCGCCAGGTCGCTGGCCAAGATCAGGCTGGCGGCCAAGCCCGCTGCGAAGACTAATACATGTGAGTCTATGAAATAGGGATAGAGCCTGGCTGTGGCCAGAAAGCTCAGTAGGAGGATCAAGCTCAGGTAAAGCCCAAAGCGATACTTCAGGATGCCTTTGCGCAGCTGCCGCCTCCAGGTGAAGGGCTTTCCCAGCTTGCTCAGCAGCAGTTCATAGCCTTCATCGATGAGATAATAGCCGACATGCCGCTTCCAGAACTCTTGGCTGTCAGCAGGGATGTTGCTTGCACACTGGATGGCCTGCCTAGCCACCTGCAGCTCGGAAATCCCCAAGGAACGGGCGATTTTCTCCACCCGATGCCTGTACATATCGCGACTGGGACTGTCCATGGCAGCATAGGTGCCGTCAGGATCTGTCTGCAGAATCCGTTCTACATGGCTTAAACGTTCAAAGGACTCTGTCCAATCGATGGAGGCTAGTGTCCGCAGGCTGTTGATGGCATTTCTGACGGAGATTTCCCTAGCTGACTGCCGCTGGTGTTCAAGATGCACGATCTCATCAGCAGAAGTGCCGATGGCCGCCAAGCGCTGGTCCAGCCATTCTGACAGGGGGGCGGCATCGGTCCCTTCATTGCGCAGCCGGTACAGCAGTTCAGTAGCAAAGGCCGCGCTAATCCGCCGGAGAGGCCGGGC
>LFTN01000143.1:5807-12099 GCA_001513495.1 Clostridiales bacterium DTU087 | reverse complement strand
GTGGGTACAGCCCAGAGCTCGCCGATGGTGAGAGGCGCAGCCGATTGATAAGCCGACAGAAACCTTTCAATGGTCTCTACATCTATCCGGCTATCGGAATGGGCGATCAACTCTAGAGCCAAGGCATAAACCCGGGGATAGCCCTGCATACGGCCGTTGACCAGTTTGGGGAGCTCGCGGTAATACCCCGGCGGCATGCTTCCCTTCAGATCCCGGATGCCGGCACTTATTACATAGAAGTTGTCCAACAGCCATTCTGCGGCAGGAGATGGACTATAGCCATCCCGTACTGCTCGGGATATCTCAGCATGTACACTGTGTAATACACGGCTGGCAGCTTCGGGATCCGGCAGGCGTCGGCCCGCAAGATGGGCCTCCTTTGCAGCACGGTGCCTGGTTGCCAGCTCCCGGGCATGCTGCTCCAACTCATTGATGCCCAGGAGGGCGTCGGTGATGGGTCCTACCGGCAGCGGCCGATGGATCAGCTGACGTACCCGCAAAGCACCTATCACCAACACCAACAGTGCGGCAAACAAAAAGACATTTTCCAGCACCAAGATTGTGTACCCCCATCACGGGCCGACCAAAGGCTAGACGATCGGCGGCATACGTATTTGGGAGCAATCCAAGCTGGCTTCCTTGAATAGCTCCCAGAACATGCCGAGTACTAGTCTTTCACATTGTTGGGCTGATTAAACGTCATCGGCCATCCAACTGCTCCCTGGAGGGCTCTTGCTCTAGACTGAGAAGTCCAGCCACGGCAATACTGGCGCAAGGTCGACTTGGCTCTCCAGCGCCTGTTCCAGCTGGTGAACATCTTGGATGGGTTGAGCTAGGAACACCCGGGTGGCCCGCTTTCGCCCCATCCCTGGGATGGCTGCCAGCTGTGCCACGCCGGCTCTGTTAATGTAGAAGGGGACAGGCAAACCCGTTACCGAACGGTAGCCGTGGTCAATGATTCCCACATCCACGATGGTGCCCACCGGCATCTCTCCAGGAATACCTACTAGAATCGGATAGGACCCTAACTGCCTGCCGAAACTGACTTGGCCCTTGACTTCTTCCACATGTACACCACGAAGCAGAGTGCCTTTGGGAAACACCCGGCTCAGCATGGGTTTGTTGATTTCCTCGTTTACTCTATCCTTATATGCCTGAAAGCGATGGGGGTTGATGCGAACCGGCTGGTAGCCTCCCAAAGGGAGTACTTGCCGGATATTGATCCGCCGCACCATCAACCCTTCATCCATGAGGCGCTGCAGATACTGGAAATTAATCTTGAGGGTCTCGGTTCTTTCCCCCTGCAGCCCGTGGAGGAAATTGATGCCGGGCAAGAGCTTGGGGATGCCCTGCTCCCGCCGGCCGCCGATTTCATTCATTAGTCGAACGGCAGCAAGGGTTTCCTCGGGAGTTGTCTCTACGCGGTTGGCAGCCAGAACCGCCGGATCCGCTGATTCTAAGCCGAAAGCAGCCACATCACCGGGAGTGTTGTACCAGCAGATAATCTCCATTACCTCAGCAGCCAGCTTGGGATCCCGCATGATGCTGGCCGGATTGGCATTATCCATATGCAGGACCTGCAAGTCCGGTGCTGCTTCCCTAATTCCCTGATAAAGATCCTTCAGCACTGCAGGCTGGGGATAGAGCTGTCCATCCCGGACAGCGGCCCCATAGAGGAACAGATCCGATTGACATCCCAGCCGGTAGTATCTATTGCCGAGCCTGGCCAGGGCCTCAACTTCTGCAACTACATCCCCAACCGCTCTCTGGTAGCGGACCTGCTTCTTCCCCTCACTGCAGAAGGCGCAGTTCTCGCCCCGGGGACAGCCCCTGTATGTTTCCAGCTCACAGACGACATATGGAAAAGATGGATGGCGGGTGGTAAGCTCAGCTCCTAAGACAGCGAACCGCGCGATTCGCTCTGCCCATGCCTGGGGAGCGTTACTGGCAGGAGCAGCCCGGCCTCCAAAGATCTCCTGCAGTGAAATGGAGGCAACTTCGCCGCACATAATGGCAGCGCCAGGAACCGCTTCCTGGCACAGCGTAATAGGCCCCCCCAAGACCAGGGGCACTGGTTCAACGGCTGAACCCAGTTCACTAATCTCACGGCTGGAGATGGGCCTGCCGCCCAAGTAACGGCCGGGGACAGTCGCCCCGGCAATCACAACCACTGCATCAGCACTCCTGGCAGCCTCTAAATACTGCTCCCGCCTCTGCCTCCATTGATCGATGGTAGCAAAGGTTATGCTGCTTGCCGGTATGCCTAAGTCCAGCAGTGCACCGTAAGCGTAGCGCACATGGGGCGACAGATAAGGCGGAACCCCCAAACAGGACGGCTCATCCAGATAACCATCAATCAGGACGATTTTGAGTTTTTCTGGCTTCCTAGTCCCGCCCATGGTCCCCACTCATTTATACCGCTTCTCCCAAAGCAGCGGATCATAGGGAGCTCGCCTGCCAGGACAGTTCTCCCGGGAGCACAGCTGACAATTCTCATAGGTGACCTCAGTGGCATAGCGGATTCCCGATACCGATTTGGCAGGAATCATGAGATAGCTGTCTGTCAGCTCTACTCCAATACCCTCCATGGTGTCGCCAACCAGATCAAAGAGTTTGCGCTGCTCACTGATGGGCCAGTCCTCCAGGGAACCGGGGTTCATGGATGCTGTTGTGCCCAATCCATGGCCAGCTACTAGGCGGGCTGTAAAATCTCTGTAGGCTGCACTTAGTACAGCTTCCTTAATCTGATCGGCCCAGTACTGTTCCAGCATCCCCTCTACTCCACTTGACCATTCATCCAATTCTCTGCCCGCGGTCACAACATACGGAAACACCCGATGTACTTCACCGAGATTCACTCTTAGGACCCGGCTCTTAAATCTGATACCATCGACGACAACATAATCATGGCCGGTCTCATCGATAAATGCTTCTTTGAACATCGCCTTCGGTTTGGCTACCTTCAGAGCTTCTTCTACCAAACCTAGAACAGTCTGTGCATCATCACTAGCCTCATCTAGCTTAAGTGACCGCAAAAGATTCGCGGTATTTATGTCGAACTTAAGGTCCGACATAATAATTGGCTCCAATTTGAAATCCCCCTCCGCAACCTGTGCTTTAGCTATTGCAATTACCTGCCAATACCGGCTAGGCTCTTTCCTGAGATCTATTATATCTACTTGAGTCAATTCCTGCTCCATAAAACTGCAGATAATGGTATTAGGAGCCATTAACATATCAGGCTTGCCGCCGCGCCGGAAGAGGACTCACCCTCTCCTGCCAAGAAAGTATCTTCAGGGAGGGCAGTGAAATGCCGGCAGCCAACAGGCAGAAAACCGACAAGACCCACTTAAGGCCGCCGCTCAAGTGGGCCGGCGGCAAGCGATGGTTAGTACCCATCCTCGAGCAGTATTGGCTCAAGCATAAAGAGAAACGGCTGGTAGAACCCTTCTGCGGAGGGTTGGCAGTACCATTAGGGCTGATGCCTGCCCGTGCCCTGCTCAACGACATCAACCCCCATCTAATCAATTTCTATAGGTGGATCCAAAGGGGCCTCAATGTCACCGTCAAGATGGAGCAAAGGGAGGATGTGTACTACCAATACCGGCAGCGCTTCAATGACTTGATTGGGCCTTTGGAAAGGCAAGACAGCAAAGAAGCAGCAGAACTGTTCTATTATCTTAACCGGACGGGGTATAACGGCCTGTGCCGGTTTAATCAGAACGGCAAGTTCAACGTACCCTTCGGACGCCATAGGCGCATCAATTATGTAGAGGATTTTACCGCCTATCAGCAGATATTCGCCCAGTGGGAGTTCAGGTGCGGCGACTTCCAGGGCCTGGAACTTACCCCTGCCGATTTTGTCTATGCAGATCCTCCCTATGATGTACAATTCACCCAGTACTCTAAAGAGGATTTTCAATGGGAGGACCAGGTGCGGCTTGCCCAGTGGCTGGCGGAGCATCAGGGGCCTGTACTGCTCTCTAACCAGGCAACCCCTAGAATAGTGGAGCTGTACAGCGATCTGGGCTTTCAGTTGAAGTTCTTTAAAGCACCCCGCCGGATTTCGTGCACAGGGGACCGACGCCGGGTCAAAGAGGTGCTAGCCATCCGCAACTGCTAGCTCCAAAGCTGTTACAGATTACCGGGCCTGTCATCACTGTCAGCATCGATAGACACGGGCTCCTGGCCGCTCACCGAGCTGCAGCCCAACTACTCCCGCCGGCAAGGGCTTCATCTACAGAGCGCTTCTTCAGTTTAAAGGAATCATCTATCTAACAGCGAAATAATCTGAAGAATGTCAGTCAGAGGGAGGAGTAAGTGATGATTGTAACCACAACACCCAATGTGGAGGGCAGGCAAATTGCCCAGTACTATGGAGTGGTGGCCGGCGAGACAATCATGGGAGCCAACATCTTCCGAGATTTCATGGCCAGCATCACCGATGTGATTGGCGGCCGCAGTGCAGCCTATGAAGATCAACTGATCAAAGCACGAAAGACTGCTATCCAGGAGATGTGCGACAGGGCTGCACAGCTGGGAGCCAACGCGGTGGTTGGTGTAGACATTGACTATGAAGTACTCGGTTCCAGCAACGGCATGCTGATGGTTACTGCATCGGGAACGGCAGTAAGGCTGGATTAGGAGCTTGCAGCTCTGCCCTTTGGTTTGGACAGCGCCTTAGCTCAACCTACGACTCTATCCTTACCGCTGGCCTTGGCCTTTAGCAGCAGGTCATCTACTCTGCGCAGCAATGACTGCTTAGTATCGTTTTCCTCATAGGCCGCTACGCCAAAGCTGCATGTTATGTCTCTTGGATGGTCAAGGGGATTGCTGGCAATACATTCCCTGATCCGCTCAGCCAGCGTCTCTGCCTGCCGAATATCTGTATTGGGAAGAAGAATCACGAATTCATCGCCGCCCCATCGAGCAAAAATGTCTGTATCTCGAATTGACCTGCTGACGGTGGCGGCGATGTTCTTCAGCACGCTGTCACCCACAATATGCCCGTAGTTATCATTTACTGCCTTAAAGTCGTCTATGTCCAGCAGGATCAAGGAAAGCGGATTGCCGTATCTCTTTGAGAGACTGATCCACTCATCCATGGCATCATCGAACTTTTTCCTATTATAGACACCGGTCACCGGATCCTTGGAAGACAGGTAAGCAAGCTCCCTCTTGGCGACAAATGTTTTCCTCTTAGTTGTCTCTGCCCAGCAGTAGTTGATGTTGCAGTGGACAAGCAATATGGCTTGGTATGCAATGATCCTGTAGAACTCATGGGTCTGCAGCCCTTCCAGCTTCCGGATGGGGGAGATAAAGAACAGGATGCTAAATATGATGGTGATAATCTGCGTAAAGACAACCTTGTTGGGCAGGAGATAAATCGCCAGGGTGATGACCATCAAACCCAAGATACTAAAGTAGTCGAGTGATTCATATTGCTTCAATGTCACAAGGTATGTAACGGCCATCATTGCTTGATAGAAGGTTATTGTATAGACCAGATGCTTATGGCTGGTTACCTTCTTAGCAATGAGGAAAACTAATACGGAAATGGCAATGAACACCAGCCTCATAGGTGCGGTTTTCAAGAATAAATCTGTGCCTCTTTCTGTGCAGTAGCTGTTGATCAGAAAGAGCCCAAGTATTGACCCGAATACAAGGGCACTGTACGAGGTTATTCTTGTTGAGCCGCTCAAGCTGTCGGCTAAGAACTCTTCTTCTATAGCCTTATCGGCGAATTCCCCAAACAGCAATATTCTATACTTCTGTTCATTGTCCATATGTTTGACCTCTAACCCTGAAGTAGAACCGTGTTGACCAACTGACCAGCAGCGTCCCCTCTATGGAAATTGTAACACGGAAGCAGCAAAAAAACAAAGAAGCAGCATACCGCCCATTATTTCCTACCGTAAGGAATATGTGCGCCGCCTTGTCTTGCCGGGGGAGCAGCATGCTTCGGCTGGCTGCTATTGTCAAATCAGCCGTCAGGGGGATCCTTCAGGCAGCGGGATGAAACCAAAAAAGCCCAGAAACCATATGGTTCTAGGCTTTCTAGGATGGTACCCCACCGGGGACTCGAACCCCGGACACCCTGATTAAGAGTCAGGTGCTCTACCAGCTGAGCTAGTGGGGTGTGTGGTAGCGGCGACTGGATTCGAACCAGTGACGCCACGGGTATGAGCCGTGTGCTCTGACCACCTGAGCTACGCCGCCGCAATCAAAAAAATGGTTGCGGGGGCCGGATTTGAACCGACAACCTTCGGGTTATGAGCCCGACGAGCTACCA
>LFTN01000143.1:0-5771 GCA_001513495.1 Clostridiales bacterium DTU087 | reverse complement strand
GATTTGAACCGGTGCCTTCGCCGTGAAAGGGCGGTGTCCTAGGCCGCTAGACGATGGGGGCCTGCCGTCGGCTTCCCGGCGCCGACAACAATTATATTACCAAACGACCTGACCCATGTCAACCCCTTGATGGTTCCTTTCCTTGGTCACTTATAGAACCTGGCCAGATGGTCTTTTTGGGCCAGTGTGTCGGCGGCCAGCTTAGCCATTTTGATCTCTTGATCAGTCATAGGCGTACCCCTCAGGTCGATGATCACTTCGTTGAGCTTCTCCAGATAGCGCCTTAGCTTAATATGACCCGGCAGGGGCACATTTTCTTCAACCCAATTATAGTATTCAGTAAACAGCGCTGTCAACTTACGCACCCAGGCCCACCGGCGCCAAGCCCAGCCCAGAAGCAAGACTGCTGCAAACATGTAGATATTGAACATGAAGTCACTGGTTAGAAAAGCCCGGCAGCTATCGGTGAAAATGTACCTGCAGACTAGATCCCAAAGGAGCTTAGGAATACTCATTCTGCCTCCTCCCCCATTATCTGTTCTACATAGCGGATGGTAACAGCTGCATTCCTGCCCGTTACCATGCTGAGAAACTCTCTAGCGACCTTCCATTCCTGCCAGGGTCCCGGCGGCCTGCCCGCTTCGGCCCACTCCTTAAAAGAGCCGGGAGCACCGGTGGCCAAACGGGCATACTCCAGGCAGCGGTTGATATTGGCCCGGCCGGCATTGTAGGCCGCTAAGGCGAATTTGTACCTCTCCCGGTCGTCTGGGATCTCATGGAACTTGCTAAGCAGAAACCGCATATATGCGGCTCCCGCTTTGATGCTGGCTGCTGGATCGAAGGGGTCGCCTTCCCCCCACTCCCGCCAAGCCCCCGGCATAAACTGCATGAGGCCCTTGGCTCCCCGGGGCGAGACTGCCCTTGGATTGCCTCCAGACTCGGCCAGCATCTGGCGCTTGAGCAGTCTCCACTCCAACCCGTATTCATCCCCGTACTGCTTGAGCAGCCCATCATATCGGTCTTGTCTTGAACCGCCGCCGGCAGGCACAGCACTGCCCCCCCTTTTCCATCACACTAACAGCATATTCGCCTGAAGGTTACTTAGAACAACCTGCTGGGGGAGTAGGAGGAAGTTCCTGATTCCACAAACATGGGAACGGGGGGCCGGTGATCCCGCGGTTAGGCAAGTGGCACCTGGGAAGCTAGATGAATACGTTGTAGCAATCAAGCACTAAACCTAGGAGGTGACACACTGTGAGCATATCGTGCCCACCGGGTTCTGTCAGATATTTTATCAGCCCAGGAGATACCTTGTTCGGGATTGCGAGGACCTTTAACACTACGGTGGCAGCCATCCAGGCTGCTAATCCCGGTATAGATCCCAACTCACTGCAGGTGGCAAGGCTGATTTGCGTTCCGACGACACAGCCGCCTACAACCTGCCCAGGGCGAGTCTACACCGTGCGGAGCGGAGACACGCTTTTTGGCATTGCTAGAAGCCAGGGAGTCTCGCTCAATGCACTGCAGGCAGCCAATCCAGCGGTAGACCCCAACAGGCTGTCTGTTGGCCAGCAGCTGTGCATACCAACAGGCCCCGCTCCTGGCCCAGCACCGGGAGCCTGCCCGCCCAACACCTCGGCCTACAATGTAATGTCCGGTGATACGTTCTTCGGCTTAGCGCAGCGGTTTGGGACTACCGTAGATGCCTTAAGGCGGGCAAATCCCAACGTCAACCCCAACGCCCTGCAAATCGGACAGAGGATCTGTATACCCAGAGGCACAGGCCCCGCTCCTGGACCTGGAGCTTGTCCACCCAACACCAGGGCCTACAGCGTACAGGCCGGTGATACTTTCTTTGCCCTGGCGCAGCGGTTTGGAACCACCGTGGAGGCACTTAGGCGGGCCAATCCCAACGTAAACCCCAATGCCCTACAGGTTGGACAGAGAATCTGTATTCCCCAATAAGGAAGCTGCCGGCAGAGCCTTGTCGGCAGCTCCAACTGAGAGCACTAGCCGAGGGATGGGTTGGATTCCCCATCTCAACGACACTGACTAGTGCTCTCTTTCTTAATCGGCAATTCTCCCTATGATAAAAGCCGGCGAACTGCAAGCAATCACTGCCGCAGCTTCCTCACCAGCTCGAAAAAGTCCCTCTCCAGCTCCTCATAGCCAGGGTCATCCTTAGGTGCAGCTGCCAAGTCCGCGGAGAGCCGGGCCAGCTTCGTTTCCAGTAGAAGGCGTTCTTCCGGAGAGAGGCCGCGGTCTGCGGCATTGTCAGGCACGGTCTCTCCCTCGCCCTTAATCACTTTGTCTTCATATTCAGCAAAGCCGCCGTGGTACATCACCAGCCGTCCTTCTGCCACTGCCAGCACTTTATCGCATACTCTCCGCAATAGGTATCGGTCGTGGGAAACCAATACAAGGGTACCGTCATAGGCGCAAAGTGCATCCTCAAGTCTTTCCCGGGACGGCAGGTCAAGATGATCGGTGGGTTCATCGAGGAGCAGCAGGTTAAAACTGGACAGAAGCAGCTTAGACATGGCTGCCCGCTTCTTTTCCCCTACACTCAAAACACTGATAGGTTTTTCCAGGTCTTCCCGCCCAAAGAGCATATTGGCCAAGAACGTCCGAACCCGGGTTATCTCATCCTTGGTCTGCTGAGGCAGACAGCTGATCACTTCTTCCAGTACCGTACTAAGCCCATCAAGTTCTTCCATCTCTTGGTCCAAATAGCCAATGGAGACACCGGGAGACACCCAAAGGCAGCCTTCGGTGGGTTCCTCTGCTCCCAAGAACATTTTCAGCAGCGTGGTTTTGCCAGCGCCGTTGGGGCCAATCAGCCCCACCTTATCGCCCCTCAGGATCGCGAAATTCCCATTCCGAAAAAGCAGCTTGTCATACTCTTTACCCAGATTCTCTGCCAAGATCAGCCGCCTGCCGCTGTGACTGCTTTCAAAACCTCGAAAGGATATCTGCTGCTCTCTCTTGGGTTTGGTTGCACTGGCCTCTTTCATGCTTTCCAATCGCTTCATCTTGGCTTTGGCAGACTTGGCCAGTTTCTTAGCTTTTCTCCGGTAGAAGTCATGCTGGCCTGCAATGCGGTGGCTCCGCTCAAACTGCCGCATCTGCTGCTCGATGGCGGCCTCCAGCTTGTGAATCCGCTTCTGTTCAGCTTCATAGCTGGCCAGCTGGCTCTGGAGGCTCTTTTCCTTGGCTTCTCGATAAGCCGTGTAGTTGCCGTGGTATTCAGTGATGCCGCTCCTGCTCAGCTCCAGCACCTTTGCCGCCACGTTATCAAGAAAGGCCCGATCATGGGAAACGATCAAAACACTCCCCCGATAAGTCAATACAAAATCTTCCAGCCATAGGAGGGCATTCATATCCAAGTGGTTAGTGGGTTCATCGAGCAGCAAAAGATCTGGCTGACAGAGCCAGGCTTTGGCCAATGCCAATCTGGTTTTTTGACCGCCGCTGAGCTGCGTTGTCGGCAAGTGAGCCTCTTCCTCGCTGAAGCCAAAACGGCTGATGGCTTCTGCAGGAGTCCCTTTGGCCAGTACGCCCAGGCGCCGTGCTTCGTGACTGAGAATCTGCCAGGGAGTAGATGGGCCGAATTTGGGCAGCTGGGGTACGTACTGACACAAGAGCGGCTCCTGCAGCCGGGTAATGGCCCCTGAGTCAGCGGTTTCCTCATCTGCTATGATCTTAAGCAAAGTGGATTTGCCGATGCCGTTGGGACCCACCAAGGCTGCCTTTTCTCCCATCTTCAGCAAGAAACTCACATCGCGAAATATCTCATGGATGCCGTAGGATTTGGCAAGATTATCTGCCCGAAGTATCGGTTGAGACATAACAAAACCCCCTTCTAGGTGGGGGTGAGACGGCAGCCGGCGTATCGCCGAAACGCCAGCACAGCCTTTCTCCGCTGCACGAAATGCTGCCAGAGAAAACAAAAGCGGCCGCAGCGGCCGCCTGTACGCTTATGACTCACGGGCATAACCCGTACAACTGAAGATCAAAGGCTTAATCCATGCGACACAGCCGGATACCCTGCCAATCTCACCAAGCTATAGGATTGAATTGGGCAGCTGGCTGATACGCATGGCTTTCTCCTTTTGGTTTCGTTACTTCAAGCTTCGATATTCCTTACTCCAACCTTCAATCATAGTTTAGCACACTTCTGGAGAAATTCAAGTCGTTTCCTTCCCCGGGATGCTTGGATTACAGAAGTGTATGTGGTAGACTGACTTTGGCGATTCATCAACGGGAGGGATCTTTCCTTGCGCAAGATATACACGGGCAAGACCAAAGATGTGTTCACCTTGGAGGATGGCAATATCCTGCTGAAGTTCAAAGATACTGTCACCGGCTCTGATGGGAATATCGATTCCGGAGGCAATGAAGTTGTCGGTGAAATGGCGGGCAAGGGCAGTTCATCCTTCCGCCTGACTTTGTACTTTTTCGAATTACTGCAAAAAGCTGGCATACCAACACATTTCGTTGCTGTTGGGCCCGAGGACAACACCATGATCGTCAAAGCCGCCCGCTCCTACGGGTTAGAAGTAATCTGCCGGGAAAAGGCCTGGGGCAGTTTCGTCAGGCGCTATGCCAAGTATGCTCAAGAAGCGGCACCACTGCCGTCTCTGGTGGAGTTTACCATTAAGGATGATGAGCGGGGAGATCCGCTGATCACCAAGGAGGCAGTTGCCGCCCTCGGTATAGCTGATCGGGAGGCTGTGGAATATATGGAAAAGGCCGCCCGGGATGTCACTGCCCTGCTGAAGAAAGACCTGGCTAAGAAGAATCTGGAGCTAATCGACATCAAGTTTGAGTTTGGCGAGGTAGACGGCAGGCCGCTGCTCATTGATGAAATATCTGGAGACAGCATGCGGGTGGTAAGAGACGGCCGCGTTCTGCTTCAAAATGAATTGGCTGAGGCTGTTCTCTCTTAACAGCCTCAGCCGCCTGCTTAGTTATTTCCTGTGCATCTTGAATTCCAAGAACAACTCGTTATAGTGAGCCAGCATGCGTTTGCCTAGATTCTCGTAAAGCTCCAGGCCGCCGGTTATTTCCGGACCAGGATAGAACCTGGCATCGCTGGTTATGTCCTCCGGCAGGTGTTCCATCGCCCCCCAGTTGGGTGTGGAATAACCGACATACAGCGTATTTTGAGCAGCGTTTTCCGGATCAAGCATGAAGTTAATGAACTTATGCGCACCTTCAACGTTTTTGGCAGTGGTGGGGATGACCATGTTGTCAAACCAGATGTTGCTTCCCTCTGCTGGTATGACATACTCCAAATTGGGGTTCTCGTCCATAATCCCCGCCGCCTCGCCAGACCACACTAACCCCACTCCAGCTTCTTCCGTAGACAACAGCATCTTAATCTCATCACCGACAATGGCCCTCACGTTCGGCACAAGCTCGAACAGCTTGCGCTGTGCCTCCAGCAAGCGCTCAGGATCGGTTTCATTGAGCGAATAGCCCAGGCTGTTGAGCCCCATGCCGATCACTTCACGGGCGCCGTCAATGAGCAAGATCTCATTGCGCAGAGAGTCATCCCACAAATCGTTCCAACTAGCGATCTGGGTACCATCCAGCAGCTTCTGGTTGTAGACAATCCCCACTGTCCCCCAAAAATAGGGGATAGAGTATTTATTGTCCGGGTCAAAGGGCAGGTCGAGAAACCGCTCATCGATATACTTTAAATTAGGAATCAGAGAGTGATCCAAGGGAACCAGCATACCCTGCTCCTGCATCCGGCTGATGGCATA
>LFTN01000026.1 GCA_001513495.1 Clostridiales bacterium DTU087 | reverse complement strand
CCCATGGAAAGTACGGTCACGGTCCCGCCGTACTGTTCCTTTAGGGCAACTGCTGCCTCCAGGGCGTAGGCATCATAGACATTTAGCTTGGATTCGACGCCTTCCCGCTTCAATACACCCTTTTCCTCATCGATTTCTACCTCTGTGCCTTCGGGCACTTGCTTTATGCAAACAATAAAATGCACCTCACCGCCCCCCACTTGTCATGATCTCACTTCCATTACACTTGCCCGCCTGACTGGTACCTGTCCAGCGGGTGGCGGGTTCTGCCTGTATCAATTGTTTCGTCTTAGTGGGCTAAGATCCCTGCAAGAAGTCAACACAAACAAAGAGATCAAACACAAGCCCAACCACAATCATGGGATAGCAGCTAGCTAACCCTTCAGGGCACCCGCGGTGAGGCCTGAGATAAACTGACGGGACATGGCCAGGTATAATACCAAAAGAGGTACGCTGGCTATAACCATACCTGCAAACAGCATTCCCCAATCGGTCATAAACTGGCCAAAGAAGATGGTCATCCCCAGAGGGATAGTCTTTAGGCGATCTGACTGGATAAACAGGAGAGGGAAGAAGAAGTCATTCCACCAAGGCACAAAATTGACTATGGTGACAGTAGCCAGCCCCGGCCGTACCAAGGGCAGCATAATGCGGTAGAAAATCTGCAGATCACTGCAGCCATCAATTCGGGCTGAATACTCCAGATCCTTGGGTATAGTCTTGAAAAAGCCGGTCAGCAAGAAAACCGACATAGGCATCCCACTGGCAGCGTAAGTCAGCACCAAGGACCAGTGGCTGTTCAATAGACTTAGGTCCCGCATGAGCAGGAATAAGGGGAGAATCCCCAGGCGAATGGGGATCATAATTCCTGCCAGAAAAAAAATATAGAAGAAATTGCTCAACCGAAACTGATAACGGCTGAGGGCGTAAGCAGAGAGGGAAGAGCATGCCAAGACAAGGAGGGTAGAAGCCAAAGTCACAGTCACGCTGTTCACAAAGTATGTGTTAAAATGAGCCCTTTGCCACACCTTAGCAAAGGTTTCAAGACTCCAAGCCTGGGGCAGGCCGAAGGGATTCATGAATATTTCCCTGGTCGATTTGAAGGCTGTTATGATCATGAGGAAAATCGGATAGACGAATATGAAAGCCAAGACAATGAGCAGCAAGTAGATGGCTCCTTCTACCAGCCAGCGCTTAAGCGCCGTAGACCTACTGAGCATAGTATACTCTCCCCACTTCATGCGTCAATACTCCACTTCACTTTGTCGGACCATGCGGACTCCAAAATAGGAGACAACAGCTACGATCAGGAACATCAGTATGGCAATGGCCGAGGCAATTCCGATCTGCCCAGGCTCGCCGCCGGTGGTTGAATCACCGAAAGCCGTCCGATAGAAGAACGTACCCAAAATGTCCGTTGAGTAATACGGGTTGCCGCTGGACCCCTGCATGATGAATACCAGCTCAAAGGTGTTGAAGATCCAGATGAAGGTCAGGATGGTAACCATGCCGATGGCCGGCATGACAAGCGGCAGTGTTATGTACCGAAAAACCTGCCACCCGCTGGCTCCATCTACCCTTGCCGCCTCATGGTACTCCTCAGATATCCCCTGCAGTCCGGCCTTAAAGACCAGGATGGGAAACCCCAGCCAGCGCCAAGCATTGACCATAATCACCGCGAAGAGGGCGGTCTCTGTCTGACCTAGCCAAGGCTGTGCCCAGCTGCCTAAGCCCAAGAGGTGCAGGGCTTTATTGAAGGCACCCCAGGTAGGGTTAAGCAAGAGCAGCCAGAGGAAGCCTACAATTACCATGGACAGTGTATAGGGCAGGAAAAACAGCGTCTGCAAAAAGCCGTATCCTCTGCGCTGCCTGGTAAAGAGGACAGCTAGAAACAGTCCCAGTGTGCTTTGCAGCACAAAGGTGATCCCAAAGAATATGGTGTTGTGCTGCAAAGCGCTCCAAAACCTGATATTGTACGGTGCCTGCTGCAAGACAGTGCGGAAATTATCCAGGCCGCAATAGGCACCCCTTACCAAACCCTCCCAGGCGAAGAGACTAAACCCAAGGGCAGAAGTCAGCGGATACACCATGAACACGGTATATAGGATGAGGCCGGGAAGTAGGAAAAGGACGTAAATGTTCTTCTGAAACCAACGGGTGACCAAAGGGGCTCACTCTCCTAAGAATCCGGTAGGAAATGTCTTGGTCAAGACCTTTCCTACCGGAGATGATCGGCCTACTTCATAAACGGCTCATACCAAGTCTCAAGCCCTGCCTGTATATTAGCCAGTGCTTCATCTACAGTGATTTCGCCCGCAAACACTCCCTGCAGCTCATTCTGGAGCAGAGTCGAACCGCTGGGCTGACCGTAACGGAAGGCCGTCAACATCAAGTAAGGTGAGGCGCTCTCTTCCATCAGGGCTACAACTTCAGCCAGGATTTCATTTTCAGGTTCTACCCCCGGAACCGCTGAGATCTGTTGAAGAGTATTGGTAAACATCGTACCGTACTCCTCAGTTGCCAAGAAACGAATGAACTCCAGGGCCGCTTCAGGATGCTGGGTTGCAGCATTGATTCCGTAGGAGCCGTCCACATACATGGTGATATACTTGGGCTGCTCAGCAGTCTCCGCCGGCACTACAAAGACTCCTACCTCTAGATCAGGGTTCATCTGCGCCAAGGTGCCTAGTTCATAAATGCCAGCCAGGAACATTGCGCCCATCTCTTGAGCGAACATCATCTGCATGTCAGTATAGCCAACGCCCATATACTGATCCGGCAGGTACGGCCTGAGTTCCAGCATCTTCTCAATGGCTGCTTTGAAGCGGATATCGGTAAATGCTGCCTCACCAGATGTCACGTCATCAAAGAAGGTGCTGCCGCCGTAAAATGTAGGTGCTACCGCCCCAAAATATGTCTCTAACGTCCAGCCTTCTTTGCCGCCGTTGGCAAATGGTATATACCCCGCTTCTTTGACCTTTGCTGCCAACTGCAGGAACTCATCCCAGGTAGAAGGCTCTTCTAGACCAAGCTCCCTAAAGATGGCTTTGTTGTAGAGCACCTGCACTGTCTGGACAGCGAAGGGGACTCCGTAGACTCTGCCATCGGCCCGGTTGATAGCTCCCAAGAGCACATCCCGGCTGAAGCTTTCCAACTCAGGTACCTTCCCATCCAAAGGCATCAAGTATCCGGCTTTGGCCAAGGGCTCCATCCCGCCGTAAGCCCTCAGATGGATGATGTCAGGGCCTGAGCCTGCCTGCAGAGCGGTAGCCAGAATGGTGTTGTACTCAGTGTTCCGGTAAGCAACAAACTCAACGTTGATATCCGGATGCTTGCTGTTAAATTCCTTGATGAACTTGTTATATGCATCGACATCTTCAGTTCTCCAGCTCCAAAATGTCAGATTTACCTTTTCAGCCATGGCCGCCGGCGTCAGCAATAATCCCAGGCAGGCGATGACAGTCAAGATAACCAGTGTCCTTCTTGCGATAATCATCGACTTACCTCCTCGCAGAGTAACATTGTGCCGATAACCATACAGCTAAGCCTGCAGTCCCGGGACCACCCCCTAAAGGCTGGTAATCAGAGTGCATTCTTCCAGAAAAGCACTTGGCCCAGTAATTGCCGCTGACGCAGCCCTGTCAGTGATGACATATGCCGCAATTCTCTAGTCGCCATCTCTTCAGTTTTCACTAATATTTTCACCGCTTCTTTGGTTAATCCTTCTCACTCACTGCACTTTTGTTAGAAGGTTTTTTAACTTCTTCGTCGAATCTTCTCATATGATGTTCTTGCGGCATCTATCTTTCGTCTTCGATGCCTCGACATTATTGATCACGTGCAAAAATCGGGGAAAGCGGTGGTAGATGTGATGGATATTTTGGAACAGAGCAGCTGCTTGATCAGGCTCCGGGGGCTGCTGCCCAACCTCCGGCCCTCTGAGCAAAAAGTGGCGTCATACATACTCTCCCACCCAGAGAAGGTGGTCTACCTTTCCGTTACAGAACTGAGCCAAATCGTTGGCGTCAGCGATGCCGCCATCGTCAAATTCGCCCAGCGGATCGGGTACAAGGGATATCAAGATCTTAAGATCAATTTGGCCCAAGAACTGCCTCAAGCCGGAGAGCCGGTGTACGGGGAGATCGAGCTGGATGACAGCATCAGCCGAGTCAAGGAAAAGCTGTTCCACGTGAATATCGCGGCCCTTCAGGACACGCAAGAAGTACTTGACGATCGGGCCTTGGAAGCCGCCATCGCTGCAATGTTGAGCGCCCAACGCATCGACTTCTACGGTCTGGGAGCTTCAGGAATTGTTGCCCAGGATGCTCAGCACAAATTCCTCCGCATTGGCCTCAACTGCAACGCCTATATAGACACCCATATGCAAGCCTCCATGGCGGCTCTCTTGAAAGAAGGTGATGCAGCTGTGGGGATTTCCCATTCAGGCCAGACTAAAGACATTGTGTCGGCAATGACCATCGCCAATGCTGCCGGCGCTACCACTATCTGCATCACCAATTACCCGGCCTCCCAGATAGCCCAAGAAGCCAAAATCAAGCTGTTCACCTCTTCCAGGGAGACCACGTTGCGAAGTGGTGCCATCGCCTCCCGTATCGCCCAATTGAGCGTAATCGATGTCCTGTATATAGGAGTGGTATTGAGGAAGTATGAACAGGCCATGGACTGTTTGGATAAGACGAGAAAAGCCGTGGCAGACAAGCGTTTCTAGCCTGAAGCCTCGGGAAAGGGGACTCAGCTGTGAAAGACAACAGAGAATGCCGCAGCGGTATGGAACCGCCGGCCGGCACCAATGACTTAACGACAGAGAAACGCAACAAGAACTCCCTTGAGCTAGACACTATGACAACCCAAGAAATCCTGACGTTGATCAACGCCGAAGACCAAAAGGTTGCTCCGGCCGTAGCCGCGGCCATTCCCCAAATCACACAGGCGGTAGACCTGATTGCAGGCCGCCTAAAGGCAGGCGGGCGCCTCTTCTATGTGGGAGCCGGCACCAGCGGCCGCCTTGGCATCTTGGATGTGGCTGAAGTCAGGCCAACCTTCGGGATCGGCCTGGACACCGTCGAAGCAATTATAGCAGGTGGAGCCAGGGCCATTACCGAAGCAGTAGAGGAAGCAGAGGACGATTTTGACCAAGGCGGCAGGGAGCTGAGGCTCCGGAATATCAGCGAAGTAGATGCAGTGGTGGGTATCGCCGCCAGCGGCAGCACACCCTTTGTCCTCGGCGCCCTGCTGACGGCTCGGGAGGCAGGGGCTGCTGCCATTGGCATAGCCTGCAATCACAATAGCCGCCTCCGGGACTATGCGGATATAGCCATTGAGGTTGTGGTCGGTCCGGAAATCCTCACAGGCTCTACCCGTATGAAGGCCGGCACTGCCCAGAAAATGGTACTGAATATGATTAGCACTGCTGTCATGGTGAACCTGGGCCAGGTCTATGAAAACCTGATGGTGGGCATGCAGATAACCAACACCAAATTAGTTCAGCGGGCCATTAGGATGGTGGCAGCCGCTGCTGAAGTCACCGTCGATGACGCCGCGGCTTTGCTGGAGGCTTCGCAGCGGGATATCAAATTGGCCATCGTCATGGGTAAACTCCAGGCGGATGCAGCCACTGCCCGGCAGCTGCTGGAAAACGCACAGGGCTATGTTCGCAAAGCCGTTACTCTTGGTCTAGAAAAGAAGGACTAATCCGCCGAAAATGATGGGTGGTCATATGCAGTACATACTGGGTATTGACGGCGGGGGTTCCAAGACAACGGCAATCCTCGCAGATGAACGAGGCAATGTATTGGGCGAAGGCCGCGGCGGGGCAAGCAACTACCAGACTATCGGCCTGGAAAGCGCTGGCCGGGCCATAAAATGCGCCGTCACCGCCGCCCTGCAGCAAGCTGGAGAAAGCTCCTCTCTTGCATTGGATGAGCTGGAGGGGAAATTGGTAGTTGTCGCCGGGCTCGCCGGAGCTGACCGCCCCTCTGATCGAGAGCGCCTCAGGCCCGTGGTTGCAGGCCAGCTGCCCTGTAAGCCGGCACATCTTCGGGTGGAGCATGATGCCCGGGTTGCCCTGGCCGCCGCCACAGGCGGCAAGCCGGGAATCATCCTCATCGCGGGCACCGGCTCTATAGCATTCGGCATTGACGCCTCCGGCCGGGAAGTCCGCGCTGGAGGCTGGGGCCCCATCCTGGGCGATGAAGGCAGCGGCTACTCCATCGGCAAAGCTGCACTGACAGCTATACTGTGGGAATACGACGGCCGGGGAAAACCCACATCCCTTACGAGGAAAATAACTTCCCGCCTGGAGGTCAATGACATTGACGAGATCGTCACCCGTGTATACCAGGGGCCTCTGCAGCGGCCTGAAATCGCAAGACTGGCGGAAATCGTGCTAGAAGAAGCTGCTGCCGGCGATGAGATCAGCCGATACCTGATCACTGACGCCGCAGAGCACCTAGTTAAGCAGATAGCCGCAGTTCTGATCCGGCTGGAGTGGCATCAGCAATCGATACCCGTTGCAGGGGTGGGGGGACTCCTGCGCCCAGGCAATCTGCTGTGGGAGACCATTGCCGGTATGCTGAACCGTGCCCACCCCCAAGTCAGCTTCGCTTCCCCGATGCTGCCTCCCGAGCTGGGGGCCATCCTGCTGGGAAGGCAAGCTTTGGATACGAGCATTCCGTATGAAGAGTTGATTGCCAACCTAAGTTCCTCCACCAAAGACAACAGCCCGCCGACAGCGTAAAACCGTCGCGTTCAAGTACAAAGGATGAGCATTGCGCACCCTGGTGCTTGATCGATACGCGGCCGAGCCTCTGCAAATCTCAGCACGGCGGCTGAGATGGTGAAAACCAGCACTTGTTTGGCCAGATGATCCGATAAGAGGAGATCCCCACCCTATGCAGAACTATCAGTGTACCTAGGCGAACCTATTAAAAGGGGGTATCAGATAATGGCCAGCGAGAAGCGAGTTGCTGTATTGGTAGAACGGGAATACGAGGATCAGGAGCTTTGGTATCCATATTTGCGGCTGCTTGAGGCCGGCTGCAATGTCAGTGTCGTTGGACCGGAAGCTAATACGGAGTACCTCAGCAAGCACGGCTACCCCATCAAGTCCTCTATCTGCAGAGTAGATGCAAATAAAGTGGACTGGGACGCCGTAATCATCCCCGGCGGCTGGGCACCGGACCGGCTCCGCAGGTATCCTGAGATGGTGGAATTGGTACGGAAAACTAACCAGAGGGGAGGAGTTGTGGCGGCAATTTGCCACGGGCCTTCACTGCTCGTCTCCGCGGATATTGTGCGGGGCAAGAAAGTCACATCCTTTGATGCGATTAAGGATGACCTCATCCATGCCGGTGCCAACTGGGGCGATGCAGAAGTAGTGGTGGACGGAAATCTCATCACCTCCCGCACCCCAGCAGATCTGGTACCTTTCATGAAAGCAGTTCTAGCAGGATTGGGACTCTAAGCACAACAAGGGGTGCTGGGGCATTAAATGCCCCCGGCACCCCTCTTCTCACTACTACTTCTACCTGCTGCTTCTATCCCTTCACCACCGCAGCCGTACGCAATCGCAGTACCGGCTCCACAAGATCCTGCTGATAACTAATCACTGTTTCGATGTCCTTATAAGCCCAGCGGGATTCCTCTGCCACATCGGAACGCTTCAGCTTGCCTAGGACAACATTCTGGGACTTAAGATCTTCAACAACTTCCTGCACACTGAACTGCTTCACGGCTTCACTTCTGCTCATCACCCGGCCGGCGCCGTGGGAGCAGCTGCAGAAGGATTCGGGATTGCCTTTGCCTTTGACTATATAACTAAAAGAACCCATGGCGCCGGGAATAATGCCGTATTCATCCTTCCCCGCCCGAATCGCGCCTTTGCGGTGAACCCAGACATCCCTGCCGAAATGATTCTCGAAGGCGGCATAGTTGTGATGGGCGTTGACCTCCATGTCTATTTGGACACCATCAACCCCAGCATGCTTCCATAGGTTCTCAAGGACAATCTCCTTAACCCGCTCCATCATCAGTGCCCGGTTCTCCCTGGCAAACGCTAATGCCATGTTCATCCAGGCGATATATGCCATGCCTTCCGGAGTATCAGTGGGCAGATATGCCAGCTGCCACTCCCGGGGTACTGGAGCACGGAGTTTGGCATTCAGGGCCTGGGCCCGTTTGTTGAAGGCCCGACAGACCTGCAGCCCCAAGTTGCGGGATCCCGAGTGGACCATGATCCCCAATCTGCCGTCGTCATCGGCCTGCAGCTCTATGAAATGGTTGCCGCCTCCTAAAGTACCCAGCTGGTAATATGCCCTCTCCAGTTCCCTTTCCAACTCAGGCACGGGCAGAGCTGGAGGCTCAAATCCATCCAGCGCAGCCGAGGGCTGAGGGGCCTTTTGATGGGCAAACCCAGTGGGAATACTCCTCATGATCTCCCCTACAATCCTCTGGGCCAGGGTGCTGCTATCAACCTTCACGGTATGGAGTAGATCTGCAGGCAGATCGACATGGGCAAAGGCTACACCACAGCCGATGTCGTTGCCCACTGCATTGGGGATGATGGCATCCTCGGCGGCCAGCACACCCCCAATAGGCATTCCGTAGCCAGTGTGGCAATCCGGCAAGAGTACTACATGGCGATAGGTGCAGGGCAGGTTTGCCAGGTTAATTGCCTGCTGCATACAGCTATCCTCAACTTGACATGGGTCCTGCAGCCAGACCTTGATGGGTTTATTGGCTACGGCTTTCAAAACAAACATTCCATCACCTCTTGGCTAGTGATACCCGCCAGGAGTCTTGAGCTATAGACTGCTCTTCAGCCACTCCAAACCTTTGCGGAAACCTTCAATATGATCGCTGCTTCCTTCGTACTCCACACACCACACGCCTTGATAGCCTGCTTGCTTGAGGCATTGGACGGCCCAGTTCAAATCCACTTCACCTTCACCTAGAGCCGTTCCTTGGTAATCGGCTAAGCTGTTGCGGCCGTCCTTCATATGGACATGGAGCACCCAGGGTGCAATCTTCTCGTAGAACTCATTGACCTTCTCCAAAGGATGCCCAGCCCAGCGATAGTTCATCGTATCCAGATTGGCACCCATATGCTTGCTGCCAACGGCCTCCAGCAATCCGATCTGGACATCGGCATCATTGGTCACCAGGCCGTGATTGTCTAGAGCAAGCTGGAAGCCTTCCTGCTCGATAAAACCACGGCAGCGGCTGAACCCCTCGATCATGAGCTCTACCCATCGCTCCTCAGGCACGCCTTCCTTGGGCCAGCCTCCATCTACCCGCAGCAGCCTGGTGCCGAGCACATCTGCCAGCCGGCAGACCTGCTGCAGGCGTTCCACCTGAAACTCCATAGCTTCCTGACTGGTTACCAGAAAATCGTTTTGAGCAGCTACAGCAGAGACTTTCAACCCCCGTTGATCCAACAGCCTGCGAACTCTCTCGGCACCAGCCAGGGCTTCTTCATAGCTCTGGCCTTCTTGCCAAAAGTCATCAGCCAAAAGCTCTGTATACTCGAATCCAGCCTCAGCAGCAAAATCCAAGAAAGCTTCCAGATCACCTGGGAAATTATAGTGAACTACCCCGATTTTCGGCATTTTCCAGTCTCCTCTCTCCCGTCAGCTTTTAGTTCCCCTCTTCGGCATCCAAGGTGAGGACCCTCTTTCCCTATGGTTATATTTACCTGATGGCCGCATATCCCTGCATCCCCGCCTGCATGACAGCCTAATGGACGCCTGGCCCCACCCCAGCCCCATAATCTGACGGCGCCCTTGATCACGTCCCGCCGGTGGACTATACTGACACTGTTGACGTATATTTATGAGCATCTATAAGCATCTATCATGCGAGTTGGAGGTGTGGCTGTTGAAGGTACTGATCCTCTATGGCAGTAAGCATGGCTGTACAGCAAAATGTGCTTACCTGCTCCGGGATAAGCTGGGAAACGCAGATGTAATGGACGTGTCCCAAAGTACCTCGGTAGCTTTGGACGACTATGATGCGGTTGTAGTTGGCACGCCTGTCTATGTCGGACAGATCAATAAGGCTGTATCGAGATTCTGCAACGCCAACCTCACCGCTTTGCAGGAAAAGAGGATCGGCCTATTTGTCTGCTGTGGCCTGCCGGAGAAGGCGATGGAGCAGCTGGAAACCGGGTTCCCCAGGGAACTGGTGCAAGCTGCCCGCGTCAAAGCTTATTTTGGGTATCAGTATGAGATCAATCGGCTCAACTTCTTCGAAAAGGCTTTAATGAGACTGTTGGGAAAGCACCGAGACGAAGGGGATATCCGCCATGCTGTTATTGAAGATTTCGCCCGGAGTCTCACTGGAAGCTGCCACTAAGTAGTCACACTTGACTAATCCACAGAGTGATTCTATCACTTTCGGCCAGGCAGCCGCCTGGCGCAGCGACCATACATCTCTCGAAAATGAGAAAACCCCCGTACACACGAGGGTTTCCCTGGCCCGCCCGGTAGGACTCGAACCTACGGCCTTCTGATTCGAAGTCAGACACTCTATCCAGCTGAGCTACGGGCGGCTGCTTTCACCAGCTTCTGATATTGTACCACAAAGCCGTTGCCGAAACAACATGGGCACAACCGGTGCCCTCCGCCCGATTGTAGGTCACAGTGCTGATCAGCACACGAACCAAACCACTCTCTAGCTGATGCCTAGTTGCTGTAACGCCGAATCGGTTCTCCGGCAGTCTCCTCGTCCCGGTAGGGGGCTGCTCCCTGCTTAATCGCCCGCCACTGATCCGCGTCTATCTTGATGGGCTGGTAAATCTTCACATCGTAGCGAACGTCTAGATATGACTCCAGCGTCATCAATCCATACCAGTAGCCAAACTCGGGGAACCCATCCTTCTCCCGGGTTCGTCTTTCGTAGCTATAGATGATCTCCAGTAGCGAAGTTGTAAAACCGTCATCCCCTTCTATGAGGTCGACTGCGGCCACTGCCGCCGCATTTACCGGGTTTTCCAACACTTGGCATCTCCCATGTGACAGCGTTTGCCGGCTGTAGGTGGACAAGTAGAGATCTACAACACTGGGGTCACCCTCGGACAGTCCGCCCCAAACAATGTAGTCGCCAATGGTATAGTACTCCACTGGCGGAGGGGGCAGTGCAGGCTCCTTGTCCCAGCTGAACCTAACCGGCCCAGCTTGCAGCCGCAGGCAATCATTCTGAGTGCTGCCGCCGTAGGTGAGGAGCTGCATTTGATAGGCATTGCTGATTGTCATAAGATCCTCTGGCCAAAGCTGGGCCGCGCTCAGATCAAATAGGTTGACGATGCGCTGACCCTCTATCCCATGGCCGGAAACTGGCACAGCTGCAAGGCTGACAAGCAGCCAGATAGTTACGCAGGCCGCCCCCAAAGCGGCTGTGCCTTTAGTCGTCCCAGCCATCGGATTCGCCTCCCGCGATGATCAAGGTGATCGTGGTCTTCCACGGCTGGCCGAAAATCATGTCTGGCTCCACGGTAAGGCCCTTGTCCGGGAACGGCATGTACCCCGATATGGCTATGGAGTAGCGGTCCACATCCCAAGATTCACTCTTGAGGCCGGTTTCTTTTTCATACCATTTGATGACTTCTGCCGGCGTCTCCACGGCAGTGAAGATGTAGAAGGACGTCTCGCCAAACGACATGCCGGCCGATAGTCTCGGTTGGAACTGAGCACCGGGATAGATTGGGATGCCCAGGCTTTCACTGGTTGGCGGTGAAAGCGCCATTTCACCCGCTAAATCTACAATTAGCGCGTCCATGGCTTCATCTTCCATCTCCCAGGCTGCTTCCTCTGACATGTATGTATAGCGGTGCACAGAGATGACGGTCTTTGTACCCAAAAACTCCGCATAGTGTTCATCAAATGACCCATCCTCACAGACAACCTCCAGCAGCAATATGTCTCCATTCCAGTCCCTGTAATACCAGCTGAAAACCGCCGTCGACAGCCAGCCTCCTGAGGAATGGGGCAGCCGGTTAGCTCTCAAGGTTTCACGCACCATGGCTCCAGAACGGAGCAGCTTTCCCTCATAGTCGTAGCTGTCCTCAAACTGCCAGTCATAGAATGCGTATTCCACGTAAATCGGCGTTGTCTCGCCTTCGGCCAAAGACTGGAAATCAGCCTGCATCCCATATGCCTCGACAGCGCCCAACTCCATTACATAGTACCTAGCCACATCCTCCAAGGGAGCGCCGATTGAGTAGAAGGCATGTGCTTCTGATACCAACGGCAGCTCATAGCCGTCAACAAATAAGTAGACACCGCCGGGTCCCGTATACTCTTCCCAAAACGCCTCTGCCTGGTGATCGGGCACTGCTCCCGGGACTAGCGGTACCATCGCCTCCGATGTGGGCGCAGCTGCACCGGCACAGTACCCGGGAGCCAGTACCATCACCAACACCAGAGATACGATCCAGAGTCCTGCTTTACACTTGTTAAGTGCCATCAGGCCACCCCATTTCCATCCCCGCTTGCATGACACACCCCGAACCTGCTGACCGAGGCCAATTGCGCGGGGAATATTATCCCAATTATACCACAAGTAGTTAAACTTGAATAGTTGCGAAAAGCCGGCGGTTTGGGCTGTTCTAGTCTGGTTGTCATGGCTGGGGCTGCTAGACACATCTGGTTTGAGGCAGGCTTGGTTTTCTGAATCTCGTCTGGGTGTAAAGGAACTAAAACAAAGGTCATAGACGGATGAGACATTTTAGAATATAATGGAAACGTAAACGGGCGGGGTGATCTGTATGGATGGAGCGACTTTAGCCGATTCCAGATTAAAGATAACAAGACTCGCCGAATTCTCGGACAAGGACTCAGAGCTTCTCTTCCTGCGGCACGAGCTGACAGGCTCGTCTAGATTTGTGCGGCCGCTGATGCTGGTCTTGGCTCTGGTATATCTGCTTTTTGCAATTCCAGATTGGTTTTTGGTTAGGGACCCACGAATCTTTGGATGGATTTTGCTCATCAGGTTTACTGTCGCTTCTTCTATCATCGTGCTTTACCTGGTGGCCAGCAGCGGCAGATACTATCATGTATACCCTTGGCTGCTCACTGTGTGTGAGATGATAGCTAGTACGGGGTTTGTGCTGATTTTGCTGGAATACCCGAATCCTGACTTCCGGGTCCATACATTCTGGGCTTCGCTGCTGGTCTGGGCTTTCGCCCTGGTACCCAATAGATGGATCTACGTTGTCTTTGCTTTCATATATACGGGAGTCATATTCCTAGGAATGGCTGGCTACTTCCTTCCCCTCAATCCGAGCCATTTCTCCGCCGCACTCTACTTTATGACATTGACGATCGGGCTGGCGGCTTTGTCCTCCCATAGGATGAACTCATACAAACGCTCCACCTATGCCGCGCTGCAGGCGTTAGCCCGGCTGTCAGAAACCGATGGGCTGACTGGGCTGTATAATCGCAGCGGTTTTGATCGGCAGCTTAGAGAGAAGATGGAAAGCCTTACACAATTTGAGGACCTAGCCCTGGTCATGGTCGACCTCGATGACTTCAAGCAAGTCAATGACCACTGGGGACATCAATACGGGGACTCTGTCCTGGTATCTCTAGCTGGCCATCTCAAGGCTGCCGTGCCGCCAGAAGGCGTCCTGGCCCGCTGGGGCGGAGAGGAGTTTATCGTACTCTTGCCCGGCTATGATCTGGAGCGGGCTTCGGAAACGGCGGAGAAGTTGCGGCAGCATCTGGCCAAGCAGCGTTATGCCCACGGTGCAGGGATCACCGCTAGTTTCGGAGTAGCCGTCGCGGAAGACGGCGAGAGCTCCGAATCACTCCTCCGCCGGGCAGACGAGCTCCTGTATCTAGCCAAGGCCGCTGGGAAAGACCGGGTTGCATCAGACTATACAGCCATGGCCGAGGAGCTGGCAAAGACACCTTAAGACCCTATAAGCGTGATTTCTTATCAGAGCGGCTCTCCCTGCCAGTTCTCCAGTGCTTTGCGGATGGAGCGGTCCATCTCCTGTGAAAAGGCTGCTCCTGTCTTGCGGGCAAACGTATATTGGGCCGCGTTTTCCGCTGCATACTTATTGGGCCGGGGGATTGAGGCCTCCAGCTCTGCGAACATGGCTGTGAGCTCTTCTGCATTGAGCCTGTGGTATTTCTCTTCAAAGACAAAATACTGCTGGTCAAACCGGGGGCGTACAATCGGTTTATGATCATCGGGATAGTATCCTAGGCACAGCATGGCGATGGGAAAAGCATATTCCGGCAGGCCCAGCAATTCACGATGAGTCTCATAGTTCTCCATAACGTCTCCTATGTAGCAAGAACCTATACCCAAACTCTCGGCAGCAATGACCACATTCTGTGCGGCAATCAAGGCATCACTCACCGATATGAATAGATCACTGAGGTTAGGTTCCCTGTACTCCATGCCGGTCCGCCGGCAGTATTCCTCCACATTGGAGATCCGATAGTAGTCATACCAACGCTGTACATCCGCCAAAAAGACCATTACCAGCGGAGCCTTTGCAATGAACGGCTGGTGATCACATGTCTTGCTGAGCACTTCTTTGGTGTGCTGATCCCGGATAAGCAAAATGGAATAGAGCATCAGATTGCCGGCAGTCGGTGCCCGCTGGGCTGCGTACAGCAGCAGCTCCAGGTCTTCTTCCTTGATGGGGACATCTTTGTAACGGCGTAAAGATGTCCGCCCCTGGATGGTTTTCAAAACCTCATTCACCTGTCTCCACCTTCTTTCCAAAGATTGTATCGGCCTCCGCTGATCCTCCTCAATCGATGGGATATCCCATAGCCAAGGAGTCATAGAATACGCCGTCCACCTGAAAGTCCCTGGTGATCCTGCCTTCCTCTTGGAAACCCATCTGCTTGTAGAGGTTAATTGCCCTGAGATTGTCGGTTCGCACCCGCAGATTGACTTTGCGGATCCTGCCCGACTCCTTACACCAGTTAAGTAAACAGCGGATCAGTTCCCTGCCGATACCGTTGCCCCAGTGGCTCCTCCGCACACTCACTCCAAACTCACCGGTATGAGCTGTCCTGGGACGGCCCCCGCCTGCGAAGGAGAGGGTGCCTACTATCTCCCCGTCAATAACAGCAACAAGATACAGGGCATTTCCCCTTGCTGAAATGCCGGCTAGATATGACCGCTCCCCTTCAACGGTAAGTCCAAACTCCCCAGGCCCAAAGGTCAGAAAATCAGATTCGCCGGCAATCCCCTCGATATATGCAATCACCTGTGCTGCATCATCAGCAGTCCCTTCCCTGATCAGCAGCAGTTCTCCGTTTTTCAGCCTGATCTCAACAGGCGAGAACTTCACCACTTGCATTCTCCCTTCCCTCGATACACCTAGATTGTACCGCCCCAGCAAGACAGCTGATGCTCCTTTTTTATATTACAATCAGTATTCCAGACTGACAGCAAGGGACCTGCAGCAGGAGCATAGAACTTAAGATAGTCAATACATCAGACCCCCCGTAGTCCCTGGCGACAAAGCCCATCTTGCATTACACAAGGCCGTGAGAATTGACCCTGCGAGACAATCTCCGGAGGGATAACCAATGAAAAGAGCACTGCTTTCCTTGAGCAATTTTCAACTGAAATGCATCGCCGCTCTGCTCATGGCCTTGGATCACCTGCGGGCGTTTTTTCCGGGCCTGCCC
>LFTN01000216.1 GCA_001513495.1 Clostridiales bacterium DTU087 | reverse complement strand
TTACTTCTTGGGGGCTGCCGTGGACCAATAGATGCTGAGTATCGACACCGCCCACAAAGACAAGCTTCCCCCGGTAGTTGCGGGCCAGTGTCTCGGCATCCATTCCCTTGGCACGGGCTTGCAGTGGATGAAGGGCGTCAACGCCGGCATCCAAGAGGTCGGGTATCACTCGATAGATGGAGCCGCATGAATGAAGCATGACCTTTAGGCCGTAAGACTTTGCCTGTTCAATGCATTTGCGCATGTAAGGCAGGATGAATCTGCGAAACATCTCTGGGCTGATCAGTAAGTCTAACTGAGTGCCGAAATCATTCCCGAAAAAATAGACCTCAAAATTCTGTGCTGCTTCTTGGAAAAACAGTTCATTGGCCTGCAGGTAGAAGTCGACCACATGATTGGTTACAGCCTCGACCACTGCCGGGTCAGTATACATTTTCACAAAGTAATTATCCATACCGAAGAAATCTGCAACGATGTGAAAAAAGCAGGTCCACATGCCGCTGAATCTAAAGTACGCACTAGCCTCGCGCAGCTTCTGAATGGTACCGGCGAAGTCCAGATACTCAACATCGGGCCAAGGGAAGGCTTCTACCTCTGCCACTGATGTGCAGTCAGCAAAGACTCCCGGCTCATTGTGGGATTCTTTAGGTTTACCCCCATAGATATCAGGGCGGGGTTCGATGAGCGGGACCAGTTCGCGCATTTTGAGGACATGCCCGGCGGGCTGGCTGGGCTGCGGAATGAAATTGATAAGATCCACTCTTTGGGTACCCGGATAATCCTTGGATACTGTTATTGGAGCGAATACGATCGGGTCGGGGCAGATGCCTGGGAAAGTGAGAAAGTGCAATCATACAACAAGCTGTTGGATTTGGCGGCAGCCGTCGATGCCGACGGAGCAGTGATGGACTGCATGTCCTCAACTCCCGATGAGATCATTGAAGGTTCGCGGCAGCGGGGGAAGGCACTGCTGCCGTATAACGAAGGTGATCCCAGCTGGTGGGAGAGCCAGACAAATCTCCTGGGCCGCATTCATGATGCCGGGCCGATGTACGAGTTTAACCTGAAGCGGTATGTGGCACCTCATCACCCCATCCTCCGGGTTACAGGGCCCGGCACCTGGGGAAAGCGCATGCGCAATGACTTTGTCCTGAGCTTTTTTAACGGGCACGGGGTAGAGATTTTGACCATGTTCCCGGAAAGGCACCCTGACTGCCGGGCAGATTGGCCTATTCTAGCTCGGGCTCTGGACATTCTCCGAACAAATAGAGAGTGCTTTACCGCTCCAGACTGGGAGCCCCTTGTTCCCACCTTGGACCAGAAGGTTTGGGCCAATTGCTGGCCTGCCGGCGACAAGGCGATTTACACACTATGTGGAACATCGCCCACCGGCCACCGGGGCGAACTGCTTAAGCTTAAACATCAGCCTGGATATCATTATGTTGATCTATGGGACTACCGGCCCATCAG
>LFTN01000046.1 GCA_001513495.1 Clostridiales bacterium DTU087 | reverse complement strand
TCATCCACCGCCGGCACAGGGCTGTATGCCCCCATGCCCCCAGTGTTGGGCCCCTGGTCTCCCTCACCCACTGCTTTGTGATCTTGACTGGGCATCAGGGGCACACAGGTCTTACCGTCACAGAGAGCAAGGATGGAGACTTCTTGGCCTTCCATGAACTCTTCCACGACGACCCGCCGGCCGGCTTCTCCGACCCGCTTACCCGAAAGTGTGCCTCGCACCGCTTCCACAGCAGTCTCTACATCATCCGCCACCACGACCCCTTTGCCGGCCGCCAGGCCATCGGCCTTAATGACAATTGGCGTTCCCATCTCCTCAATGTAGGCCTTGGCATCTTGGTACTCAGTAAACACCTGGTAAGCTGCTGTAGGGATCCCGTATTTGCGCATCAGGTCTTTGGCAAAGGCTTTGCTGCTTTCGATCCGGGCTGCCGACTGGGTAGGGCCGACAATGGACAGGCCCCGGGCACGGAAGGCGTCCACGATACCTTCGGCCAAGTAGGCTTCTGCCCCCACAACAGTGAGATCAATGCCCCTATCGGCAGCAAATTCAGCCAAGGCATCTGGGCCCGGATTTTCCAACTTGGGTATCCGGGCTGCCTGAGCCATGCCGGCATTCCCTGGATAACACCACACAGCATCTACCTTTGAACTCTCAAGAAGCTTCAGGGTGATGGCATGTTCCCTGCCTCCACTACCTATAACTAGCACTTGCATACGACTCTTCGCCCCCGTATCTGCCACTGTTTGCTCAGTACCAGCGCCACAGCTTGAGGCAGGGCTTCATGCTCTTTGGCTAGAATCCGTTCTGCCAGTGACGCTTCCGTGTCGTAATCATATACCGGTACGGGCTTCTGGATAATGATCGGTCCCGAATCCAGTCCCTCATCGACAAAATGGACAGTACACCCGGTAATCCTGACTCCATATTCAAGGGCTTGCCGCTGGGCATTGAGCCCGGGGAAGGCCGGCAGAAGCGAGGGGTGAATGTTGATGATCCGCTGAGGGAAGGCCCTCACCAGTTCCATAGGAAGTATGCGCAAGAATCCAGCCAGAACCACCAATTCAACATCGGCTTCCTGCAGAACTCTCTGCATATTCTGGAAATACTCAACCCGCCGCTTTTCACCCAGCCAAGGAAGGACCTGTGTAGGAATGCCGGCTTGCCTGGCCCTGTCCAACCCTAAAGCACCAGGCCGGTCACTGATGACTGTGGCGATCTCTGCATCCAGTCTGCCATCGGCTATGGCATCAATCAAAGCTTGTAGATTAGACCCCCGTCCCGAAATCAAGACTGCCAAACGTCCCACTCGCCGCTCACTCCTTACGCAAAGACAACTTCCCCTTGGCCCGGCACCAGCTCACCGATGATATACGCATCAAAACCCCACTCGGCCAGCTTCTGCAAGGCAGCATGGGCCTGATCCCGCTTGACAGTAACAGTCATACCGATTCCCATATTGAAGGTGCTGTACATCTCTGTTTCATCGACCTCACCCAGCCTCTGCACGATGGTAAAAATCGGCTGTATTGGCCAGCTGCCCTTGCGGATTACCGCATCAAGATTATCAGGCATGGATCGGGGCAGGTTTTCCGGCATGCCGCCGCCGCTGATGTTGGCGATGCCGGTAATCTCAACGGCGTTGATCAGGCTGAGAATTGGCTTGACATAGACCAAGGTGGGCTCCAAGAGCTCTTCTCCTAAGGTGCGGCCCAGCTCATCGAAGTGGTCTGTGACCTTATGCCCATGATCCTGGAAGAAGATCTTCCTGACCAGAGAGAACCCGCTGCTCTGCAGGCCGCTGGAAGCCAGGCCGATGACCACATCTCCTGCCTCAGCCTGCTGCCCAGTTATGCACCGGGGTTTTTCCACAACACCTACGGTAAATCCGGCCAGGTCATACTCATCCTCAGGGTAAAACCCCGGCATCTCTGCAGTCTCGCCGCCCACCAGGGCACAGCCGGCTTGACGGCAGCCCTCTGCGATTCCGGCTACAATGCTCTCAATTTTCTCTGGGCGGTTCTTGCCCACCGCCAGATAGTCCAGGAAAAACAGCGGTTCTGCCCCTTGGCAGATGATGTCATTGACGCAGTAAGCCACAACATCAATGCCCACGGTATCGTGCTTGTCCATCATGAATGCAACCTTTAGCTTGGTACCTACACCGTCAGTACCGGCCACCAGGACAGGTTCCCTGTACTTGCCGGCATCCAGGGCAAAGAAGGAGCCAAAACTGCCGATGCCGCTCAATACTTCCGGGCGAAATGTGGATTCAACGTGTTTCTTGATCCGGCGCACCACTTCGTAACCTGCGTGAATATCTACACCCGCCGCCTTATAAGTGCTCTTTTCCATCCTCTTCCCTCCAATAGTTAGCTGGAGCAATGGGGTACTCACCTGTAAAACAAGCAAGACACAGCTGGTCCCGGGGAATGCCGATGGCTCTCACCAATCCGTCAATGGAGATGTAGTGCAGAGAATCAGCCCCGATCAAGTCCTTGAGTTCGTCGAGGGTGCGGCCGGAAGCCACCAGTTCACTTTGGGATGAAGGCTCATTGCCGTAAAAGCAGGGAAACCGATATGGAGGGGAAGCAACATACATGTGCACCTCCCGGGCCCCTGCATCCCGCAATAGAGTTATCAGTTTGCCAGATGTCGTCCCTCGCACGATGGAATCATCGACTACCGCCACCCGCTTCCCATGCAGGACATCCACCACGGGGTTCAGCTTAATGCGCACCGCCATCCGCCTAGCTGCCTGGGTAGGCCGCATGAAGGTGCGCCCCACATATCGATTCTTGATCACACCGATCTCAAAAGGTAGGCCTGCCGCCTCTGCAAACCCCAAGGCCGGAGCAACTCCTGAGTCAGGAGCTCCGATCACTACATCAGCATTGACCGGCGCTTCCTTGGCCAGCTCTCTGCCGATGGCTTTGCGGACAAGATAGGCATTTTTGCCGCCTATACAGCTGTCCGGGCGGGCAAAATACACGTGCTCAAAGGAACACAGGGCTTTCCTTGCCGCCCCCTGCTGCCTGTATGTGCGCCATCCCCCTTGGTCTAGGATCAGAAGCTCGCCGGGTTCAACTTCTCTGATGACCTCCCCGCCGAGGTTGGCAATAGCGCAAGACTCAGACGCAACCATATAGCCTTCATCCAGCCTGCCTAGGCTCAAGGGGCGGTTACCCCACGGATCCCGGGCAGCCAGCAGCATATCCTCACTAAGAACAACCAGTGCATAGGCACCCTCTATCAGTTCCAGTGTTTTGGCCACTGCTGCTGGGAGGCTTTCCTCACCGCTTTGGGCAATCAGGTTGAGAATCAACTCCGAGTCACTGTCTGTCTGCAGCACGGTACCTGCACTCAGCAGCTTCTCCTGCAGCTCACTGCCATTCAAGAGGCGTCCATTTTGGGCGGCAGCCAAGCTGCCGTAGGAGGAACGCACCAAGAAGGGCTGGGTATTGACAACATGCCTCTCTTCTTTTCCGGCTAAGCGCACATGGCCAATCCCTGCAAACCCCTCCAGCTCCGCAAGATTGTCCTCATCAAAAACATCCGGCACCAAGCCGACACCCTTGCAGAGCCGCATCCTCTCTCCGTCGAAGGTGACGATGCCGGCTCCTTCCTGTCCCCGGTGCTGCAAGGCATATAGGCCGAGGTAGCACAGATGGGCCACCTCCGCGCTTCGCTCCTTGCCCCAAATCCCCAAGACTCCGCAAGCCTCCCGGGGTCCGTCAGGGTGTCTTTCAAGCACTATCAACCTTCCATCTGACATGAAATAGCCCCCCGCCAAGCCGCTGCCAGCTCCTCTACCGGCAGATCGACCAGCACATCTTCAAAACCCTTCCCAGCTGGGACATCTGTTCTGATCTGCAGCCTTCCCTCCTGCACTTCTCCGATGACAGTCATCGGGGCATCAAACTCTGCCGCCAGCTGCTCCAGCCTATCTAGATGCTGAGGCGCCAAAGACATGATGATGCGGCTGTGGCTTTCTCCATAGAGCAGCTGGGCTGGTGTTAGCCCCTGGCGCTCCAAAGCTGCCTTTGCTCCCAAGCCGCCGATGATGCAGCATTCTGCCAAGGCTGCTGCCAAGCCGCCCTCACTGCAGTCGTGGGCAGAGCTAATGATTCCTGCCCTGATGGCAGCGAGGCACAGATCCTGAATCCGCTTTTCAAGGTCCAGATCAAGCTCAGGCGGACGCCCTGCCACAACATTGTGGATCATCTTAAGATACTCGCTGCCGCCTAACTCGCCCTTGTTTTCACCCAGCATTACAATCACATCTCCAGCCTGCTTGAAGCCTTGGGTACAGACATCCGCCCGGTTTTCGATGAGGCCTGCCACGCCAATCACAGGTGTTGGATAAATGGCTTTGCCTTTGCTCTCATTGTAGAAGGATACATTGCCGCCGATCACCGGTGTGTTAAGTGTCTTGCACGCCTCGGTGATGCCGTCAATTGCCTGGGAGAACTGCCAATAGACCTCCGGCTTCTCGGGATTGCCGAAGTTTAGGCCGTCGGTAACAGCCAGAGGCTTGGCCCCAGTGCAGACGAGGTTCCTGGCAGCTTCAGCCACGGCAGCAGCTGCACCGGAACGGGGATCGAGATAACAGAAGCGAGAGTTGCAGTCCACACTGAAGGCAACGGCCTTATCGCTCCCCTTAATTCCAATGACTCCTGCACCGGTAAGCCCCGGTGCCGCCAGGGTGCTGTCACCGATCTGATGATCAAATTGCCCAAAGACCCACTCCTTGCTGGCAATGTTAGGTGAACCCAGCAATCTCAGCAGAGCCTTGTTGTGATCATCTGGTTCAGCGATTGAACTAAGATCAAAGCTCTCGGTTTCATCCAAATAATCAGGGCGCTGAGAGGCAGGATGGTAGACTGGAGCATCAGCCAGAGCTTCGGCAGGTACCTCTGCCAAGACCTCTTCGCCATGCTTGAGGCGCAGGAAGCCGTCATCGGTCACTCTGCCGATGGCGGCCAACGGCACATTCCACTTGTCGAAGATGGCCTGGACTGCTGCCTCCTGACCAGCCTTAACCACAAATAGCATCCGCTCTTGGGTTTCAGAGAGCATGATCTCGTACGGCGTCATCTCAGCTTCCCCCACCGGGACTAAGCTGAGATCCAGTTCAATGCCGTGCCGGCCTCTGGCCGCCATCTCACAAGCGGAACTGGTCAAGCCGGCAGCCCCCATGTCTTGAATCCCTACCAGAATATCGGCCCTGATGGTCTCCAGACAAGCCTCCATCAACCGCTTGCCCATTTCCGGATATCCTTTGGGGATTGCCGCCTTTCTCTCGGCAGCCTCCTCGGTCAATTCTCCCGATGCGAAAGCGGCACCTTCGATGCCATCCCGGCCGGTGGGTGTTCCAGCCGCCATCACCAAATTGCCGACGCCACTGGCAATCCCCCTGGCAATGGGGTCACCTTTATCCAAGAAGCCGACAGCCATAGCATTGACCAGGCAGTTGTCGGTATAGCAGTCATCGTAGTAGACCTCTCCCCCGATCATGGGAAGCCCGAAAACGCTGCCGTAGTCGGCCATACCGGCCACCACTCCCGCTAGGAGCTCCCTCTGATGGGGATCAGTGAGGGGACCGAAGCGCAGGGAGTTCAATCCAGCTACAGGCCTGGCCCCCATGGTAAAGATGTCCCTGAGTATGCCGCCGACGCCGGTGGCGGCGCCTGCATAAGGCTCAACTGCTGAGGGGTGGTTGTGGCTTTCGACCTTCATCACTATTGCCTGTCCATCCTGAACATCGATAATCCCTGCATTCTCGCCGGGGCCCTGGAGTACCTGACTACCGGTGGTCGGCAGCTTCTTCAGCAGTGCCCGGGAATACTTGTATCCACAGTGTTCAGACCACATGACAGAGAACAACGCCAGTTCCAAGTCATTTGGTTCCCGTCCCAGTGTATCCTCAATCATCTTGTATTCCTCTGCAGTAAGCCCCGCATCTTCCCAGCGCTTGACCTTATCGGCTGTCATTGTTCTTGCCCCCTTCTCGGATGTTGCTGCTGTCTAGACTTACTCTCTCCTCCTTGAGAGCCGGACTTCCTCTTGAAAAAAATGGGTAGGTTGCACAAGTAATCGTGAAACCTACCCGCCCAGGCTTTTATCCTTCTACGGTGTAGCATTGCCCTTTTAGGTCAACGCCTGCACCACTCGGTCCAGACCCGTCAGCTGGCGGCGGAACCCTAGGTGCACTTTCATCTAAACATATGTAGTTTTGTCCCTAGTTGGCAGCCTATGTTGCTTTAGCGGACTACCGCTGCCCGCCCTCTAGATATGCCCTAAACCCTAGATCCTTCAGTGCTGCATTCTTCTCCAAAACCGCTTCTGCTTGGTTCTTTCTGTACATATCTAGCTTATCCTGCCACGTAGGATCAGTCAAGCTGAGTATTTGAACCGCCAGAATAGCGGCATTCCTTCCGGCATTGATCCCCACCGATGCCACCGGTATCCCGGGAGGCATCTGAACGATGGCGTAGAGGGCATCCACTCCCTGAAGCTGCCCGCTGGCGATTGGTACTCCAATTACCGGCAGATTAGTATAGGCGGCAACCACTCCCGGCAGATGGGCTGCCATACCCGCCGCCGCGATGATCACCTTCAGGCCCCTCTCCGCAGCAGTCTGGGCAAAACCTGCCGCTTCCCTTGGTGTCCGGTGGGCTGATAGAATCTGAACCTCAAAGGGTACTCCCCATGCCTCCAAGAGCTCCAGGCCTGGCGCTAAAACCGGCAGGTCACTGTCACTTCCCATAACAACACCAATCAACGGACTGGCCTTCATCTCTTCCCGGTTACCCATGTAGACTCCCTTTCTCCAGCATAGACTCAAGCTGCGGCAGTGCCTGCTCCATTGCCTCCCGGCCCAGCCGCACAAAATCATCGACTGCGTCGAAATCCGTCAGGCCTAAACCAGCCAGCTCCGGCGCAATCACTAGATCTGCCCTGCCCAGCTGCTCCTTGACATGGGCTCTCTGCAGAATGCTGATGGCCTGCTGCATCACATCAGCCGGGCGTTCCGGCCTTTCCCCGTCTAGGAAAGAGCCGTTGAGGCTGACCGCTAAGACTCTATCGACATCCATGGCGAGTACCGTGTCCACAGGGACATTTTCCGTCAGACCTCCATCGACCAGAAAGCGGCCCTGGCACTCCACCGGTGCATAGATTCCTGGCACTGTACAGCTTACCCTCACCGCCCAAGCCACATCGCCTTGGCGGAACACCACCGTCTCGCCCCGGACTAGGTCCGAAGCCACCACTGCCAGCGGGATCTCCAAGTCGGCAAAGCCTTTGCCATCCAGATACCGGTTAAGCCACTTCTCTATTCCAGACGAATGGAGCAAACCCGTCTTCAAGGACACGCCTCGAGCCAAGAACCACCAGTTGCTGGACTTGGCGATCTCTATGAGCTCAGGGGGCGTAAAGCCCGCAGCGATAAGAGCACCAACCACCGCTCCAGCACTGGTGCCGGCAATGGCCCCAATGGAGATCCCCCGCTCCCACAAAACTTGGAGAACGCCCAGGTGGGCAATCCCCCTGGCAGCCCCTCCCCCAAGAGCCAGCCCCACCCGGAGAGAGCTGCCCTCTTCGTCTTTCAGGCCAACGGCCTTCCGTAGGCCGCCGCTGCTCTTTCTTCCCGAATTTGCCTGTCCTTCAACCCTCAACTTCTGTACCAGCCAGACTCCACCCCTTTGCCTAATTGAGGAGCCGCTGTGATAGTGTTTCTGTACTGGACTCCCCTTGCTATATCCTATTATACCACTAATGACTGGAGTAGAGGGCCTACTATTGCGAAAGCCAGGGCTTGTGAACCCTGGCTTGATCTACGTCCAACCGGTTTTTCTATGAAGAACTGACTGCCCGCAGCTTGCCCACTGCCTTTCGCTCAAGTCGAGATACGTGCATTTGCGAAATTCCCAGCATCTCACCTACCATGCTTTGGGATAATCCTTCGACATAGCGCAGATAGAGAATCTGACGTTCCCGCTGCGGGAGATTGCTGATCAGGTTTCTGATCACCAGGCGGTTTTCTACGGCTTCGTAGTCGCCGTCTGTATGTCCCAGAAAATCTTCCAGCGCCATCTCGTCGCCGCTGCTTTCCTGCTGGAGGGAAGTAGACACACGGTTGGGGCCTGCCTCCCAGGCTTCTAGGAGCTTTTCCTCGTCTATGCCCAACCACTGACCAATTTCCTGCATCGTAGCAGCTCTGCCCAGCTTGCTGGACAGATACGCCCTGGCCTCCTCAATCTGGTAGTAGAGCCGCTTTGCGTCCCGGCCAACCTTTACACTCCAGGTGCTGTCCCTCAGATACCGCTTGATCTCCCCAATGATGGTAGGTGTAGCGTATGTGACAAACTGGACGTTCCGACCGCTGTCGAACCGCTGCAGGGCTTTAATCAGCCCGATTCCGCCTACCTGAACAAGATCTTCCCGCATCTGCCTATCCTGAGTGAACTTACCAGCCAGATACTCCACCAATTCCCAATGAGCCTCCACCAGGAGCTCCAATAACTCCGGGGACCGGTTTTTCTCGTACAATGCCAGATACTTGGTCACCAACTCTTTGTCTCGCCTATACGAGAGACTTCTGTAGGAGACTTCTTCCAGTGCCAGCATTCTATCCCTCCTTTTTGCCAGGTTCTTCCGATTAGCGACAACCCATCGGCTTGAGTCCGTGTTCCTGACTCTATTCAACAGAGATAGCAATGATTAATGTAACTTTTCAGTAACGATACCTTGTTAGTAATGACTACCTTTTATGTTACCTATTCCTGGTAAAGGAGAATAATCCTGCCGGCAAATGTAACATTTATATTAAATCATTCTTATTCTTACTTAGGATTCGTTAGCTGCCGAGATTGTTTCTTCAAAACAGCTCCCTCCAATGAATTCTCTCAGTATAGAAGTAGCCGGTACGTCAACTGGCTCCAGGGGCAAGAAGTAACTGAGGAACTTCAACAGCCGCTTAGCTTCACTGTAGGCCGGGTCCTCCCGCCCGATTGTCTGCAGCAGAGGCTCAGCATACTGTCTTAGAACTGCAAACTCGTATATAAGGGAGGAGTTGAACATGATATCGGCCTGCTCTTGAAAGGGAAATATGTTCTCCCTCTCCCCTTGGCGGACAGCTCTCCACAGACGGAGCGTGTCGAGGGCTGAGTGCCCCCGGAACTGATGGTCCCGGACAATCCGTCGCAACAGCCTGCCATCGGTGGTGGGAATCCGATTATGATCATCGATGTTTAGCTGTGTAAGAGCACTGATATATATCTTGAACTTATTGCCACTGGGGATTGACGCCGTCAACCGGTCGTTTAAGCCGTGGATACCCTCAATGATGATGGGCTGCCCCGGCTCCACCTGCAGGCGTTTGCCGGTGTAGACCCGCCGCCCAGTGGTGAAATCATAGGTGGGCATATCCACCTCTTCACCCTGGATCAGTGCGGCTAAATGGGTGTTAAACAGCTCCAAGTCGATGGCTTCAATGGACTCGAAGTCGTATTCTCCCCGTTCATTCCTCGGGGTCTGATCCCGGTCAAGGAAATAGTCGTCCAGGTGAACAGTCACCGGCCTTAAGCCGTTGACCCGCAGCTGGACCGAAAGCCGCTGGACAAAGGTGGTTTTCCCAGAAGATGAAGGCCCAGCGATCAGTATCACCCTCAACGCGTCATGGCGTTCCAGGATCATATCCGCCATCTGGGCGATCTTCTTTTCATGCAGGGCTTCGGCGATTCGGATCAGCTCACCGCTCCTGCCTTGGGCGATAATGTCATTCAGCGCCCCTACAGTCTCAACCTCTAGGATTTTAGCCCACTGCTCCGCCTCCCGGTGGACACTGGCCAGCTTGGGCTGCTCCCGATAGGGTGGAATCCGTTCAGGATTCTCAGGGTCAGGAATCTGCAGGATGAAACCCGGCAGGTAGTAATGCAGCTGGAAGTCCGAGACATATCCAGCACTGGGAACCATGTAGCCGTAGAAGTAGTCATGGAACCAGCCGCTGCGATACACATTGACTGTATCCGACCGCCTGTATTTCAGCAGGTTTACCTTATCTAGCTGACCGTCTCTTCTGAAAAGCTCCATGGCCTCTTCCTTGGGCAGGACAGACTTCTCAAAGGGTTCATCCTGGGCAGCGATCTCTTTCATCCTCGCCTCGATAGCCTCTATGTCCTGTTTCATCAGCCCCTTACGGCAGTGGATCTCTCCGTAAAGGCCATTGCTGAGGGAGTGTTCAATGATTACCCTGCATCCAGGCAAGACCTCCCTGGCAGCCCTGATCAGGAGAAACACAGCACTCCGCTGATAAATCCGGTAGCCATCCTTGACTTCCAGCCCAAAGAAGACAACATTACAGCTGTGAGCTATGGGATAGGTCAGTTCCCGCAGGTCATTGTCTACATACGCTGCCAGGATTCGGCGCCAGTTATCGGGCCAGCAGTCCCTGGCCAACTCCTGCAGAGTCGTTCCCGGCTTCACCTGCCGAACGCCTATACCCTCCACTTGCACCTGCAAAAAGGTAGTATTTGCCTCCATGGTAATACCTCCGTATAAGTTGAGACAGGTTCTACACCCTGGTCTTGGGCCGGCCCGCCGCCCGGGCGACAATCCTTCTTTCTAGGAAAAGAGAGGCATTCTCATCTCCTACCTCGGTTACTATGTCTTCTTGAGAAACCTCAACACTCACCGCTTCCGCTCCGGCAGCCAGCGCCCGCTCCTCCGCCAGTTCAGTGAGGTATGCCACTGCCCTGGCAGTAGCGGCCTCTAGTTCTTCAAAGGTATTGTTTTCTGCCAACCCTTGAATAATGTATTTCTCATCACCGGTGACAGTGACCGCACTAGATACCGTCACCGCGATATTGCCGGTGATAGCTCCCAGGGCATTGGCCACATCTGCGTGCTCCGGGATATACAGCTCAGTCTGCAAAGCCGCGGCCAGGGCTGGGAAATACGCTTTAACCGGCGCTCCCACTGCCACAATGGGGAGATTAACCTTGACGCTGCATTCCAGGGGCCTCGCTTCCCCATTAGCCCCTGCCAGTGAAGTCTGCAGGAGATGCTGACAGACAGCACAGTCTTCTATTACCGGAATCTCGGCGGCCCTTGTCCACAGTGCTCCTCTGGGCAGAGGTTTCTGTCCATTGGAGCGGGCCCTTCGGGGCAGAGTCTCTGTTAAGATGACATCCAATACCTTTTCCGCAAGCCGCTGCCGAACAGCCTCCAGTATTTCTTGACAGGCGGCTTCTACATCGATCTGCCAGCGGTCAGCAAAAGCCCTAACCGCCATCTTGGCAGCCTCACAATCCCAAAGCCCCAGCTGTCCCATGACATGGAGAATATCCGTAGGAGTCAGTCCCGCCCGGCGGACAAGGCCCAGGCCCTCGAGGACGTCCATGCGCATCAGAGACGGATAAGAATAGCCGACAGCCTCAGCCAGGCGCAGGCGGGAGGCGCCTCCCAAAGACTGGAGAGCCTGCCAAATTGCCTGTTCCCTGGAGCCCAGCTGCTTTAGCTTCGCCCCGTAACCCGCCTCAGAAGCCTCGCCTTCCGCCCCAGGCCCTTGAACGGGAAGGAAGAATTCCACCGGCGGCAGCAGGCTGGAGTCAACATGACTGTCACGAATCTCATCCCAAGCCGCCAGCTCCTCAGCAATGGCCGGGGAAAGCATGGC
>LFTN01000153.1 GCA_001513495.1 Clostridiales bacterium DTU087 | reverse complement strand
TATCTAATTCTTGAATTACCTATATTTTTTGTCCCCCTGCGCCCGAAGCAGAGTATGTTATATATTCTTCTCCTGTTTTTTCATTTTTTTCGTTCTTCAAATACCATAAGTACCCGTAGTTAAATCCATAAATCCACTCATGATAGCTTTTCAAAGACTGCTCGACCCATTGCTTTGATACAATCATTTTATTATCCCAAACCCCGTTATTGAGAAATAAATAACCAATTTTGGCGAGGTCGTATTGGGACATGAATAAATTACCACCGCCAAAGTTAATACCTTTGCTATCCTTCTCCCAGTATACTTCTTTTATTCCTAATGGCGCGAAGAGAAATTCTTTAGCAAAATCTAGAGTACTCATACCTGCCGCATTTGTTATTATCGCAGATAATAGGTGAGTATTGGCTGAATTATAAACAAATTTCTCTCCTGGTTCACATTCTAAAGGTAAATCCAATATGAATTTAACCCAATCACCATCACTAAGGATCATTTTTAAGACAATACCCCCGCTTTCAATCGGAGGTATGCCTGATTTCATTGTTAGTAAGTGCTCTATTTTTAAATCCTTCCAACGTTCATCTGAAATTTGGGTGCGGCCCTGAGGCAAATAATCTAGTACTCTATCTTCAATGCTTTTTATATACCCCCTATCTATGGCAATCCCTGCAAGAATCGATATGATGCTTTTAGCAGCCGACCGCAAATTAAACAGATCAGAATGTTTATCATTGAGGTATCGCCTGGCTTTCCCAATACTTTCGTAAGTAATGAACAACAAGCTTTTAGCAGTTGAGAGCTTTTTTCCTCATACGGACGGTCATTATGCGCTTCAAAGATCAAATATCCGTTTTTTATAAGAATAAAACTAAAGTAGCTCTTAAAATGTTTTTCGATATATCTAATTGCATCAGCAAGAAAACTGGAATCCATACCTTGTTCCTCTGGAGTTGAGAGTTTCCAACCTTTCGTTGGGAAGTAAGCTCTTTCCCTATCGATTTGAAATACTTCCATTTTCATTCCCATCATTTTCATTCCAAAATCAATGCCGGAGCCCGGGTAGACTGCACGAACACCGCCTCGGAGGCGGGAAGGATAACCAAGCTACTTTTTTGCCCTCGTCAGCAATGCCACACACTCCACATGAAAAGTATGGGGGAACATGTCAATCGGTTGGATCTCCTGGACCCGGTAACCCTCATCCACCAAGATCCGCAGGTCCCGCGCTAAGGTGCTGGGGTTGCAACTGACGTAGACGAGGCGTTTGGGCCTGATGGCGGCCAGGGCTTCCAACACCTCTTTCCGGCAGCCGCTGCGGGGCGGATCAACCACGGCCACATCAAAACCGAACCCGATCCGGGCCAGCCGCGGCAGGACTTTTTCCGTCTCCCCGGCCACGAACCGCACGTTCTCAATGCCGTTTCGCTTGGCGTTTTCCACCGCATCGTTCACCGCTTCGGCGACCACTTCCACACCATAGACTTCCCGGGCCCGCCGGGCCAGGAAAAGCGTAAGACTGCCCACGCCGCAGTAGGCGTCGACCACTCTTTCTTTTCCGGTTAAACCCGCGTATTCCACGGCTTTATTATAAAGGATCTCCGTCTGCGCCGGGTTGACCTGGAAGAAGGAGGTGGCGGAGATCTTAAACTCCAGATCGTCCAGGCGGTCGATGATCCCGTCTTCTCCGTAGAGAACGATATTGGTCTCGCCCAGGACCACATTGCCTTTCATGGTGTTGACGTTCTGCACCACGCTTTTAATCTCCGGAAAACGGCTGGCCAGGATGCGGGCCAGTTCTTCCCCTTCCGGGAATGTCCGGCCATTGGTGACCAGCACCACCATGGCCTGGCCCGACTGGAACCCGTTTTTCACCAGGAGATAACGGAGAAGCCCTTGCCCGGTCTGTTCGTTATAAATAGAGATCCCCATCCCTTCCACCAACTCGCGGACGGCATTCATGATCCTGTTGTTCAGCGGGTGCTGGATCAAGCACTCCCGGGTATCAATCACATTGTGGGTTCCCTGTTGGTAGCAGCCCACAATGACCCTGCCGTTCTCCAGGGCAAAGGGGTACTGGACCTTGTTCCGGTATTCCCAGGGATGCGCCATGCCGATCATGGGGCGAACGGGAAGGTTTTTAAACCCTCCCAGCCGCTCAAGGGCGGCGTTGACCCGTTGCTGTTTGAACTCCAGTTGCGCCGGGTAATCAAGGTGCAGTAATTGACAACCGCCGCATTCTCCATAAAGCGGGCAGGGGGGTTCCACCCGGTGGGGAGAGCGTTTGCGGATCTCAACCGCTTCACCCCGGGCGTAATTCTTTTTCACCAACTCAATCCGGACCAGCACCTCTTCGCCGTCCAAGGCGCCGGGGACAAAGACGGTGAACCCCTTAAACCTGCCCACCCCTTCACCCTGATGGGCATAGCCCTTTATATCCACGACCACTTCCTGTCCAACCTTGACCGGGGCCAACTCCGCTGCCATACCTGCTCCTCCACTCCTGTCTTGATTATAGAATAAACATTCTCTCTTTACGCTTATTCTTCCTCCCTCTGCGGGGGAAAAGACGGGGCAGGGGAGAACGGGCCAAGTCGATTAATGACTGCGCCTTTTTATTGCCCTCCCGCCTTAAATATGATATATATGAATAGGCGACCATAAAAGCAGCAATAAAGTTGGTGAAAAAGATGAAAGCAAAATCCGAATGTTATATCTGCTCTCTTCAACAGGTGCTCTCGATAACCAGGCGGATAACGGACGACCCGGAAACAGAATTGAGGATAATAAATAAAGCCCTGGAGTACATGGTGAATATGGACCCGGAGATCACGCCGGCGGAGATCTCCAGCGACCTTTTTCGTCTGGTCTGCCGGGAATTGGAGGCCTCCGATCCCTACAGGGAAGAGATGGACTTTTACAACCGGCAGGCGCTGGAACTCTATCCCCGGCTCCAGGAGGTCCTGGCAAAAAGTGATGACCGGATCTACACCGCTCTTTTGCTAGCGGTGGCCGGAAACCAGATTGACCTGGGAATTATTGATGAGATCGATATTGAGGGGACAATCCGGGAGGTGCTGGCAGAGGGGTTGCGCCTCAACGATTACGAGGAGTTCCGGAATGACCTGGCGGAGGCCAAATCCCTCCTTTATCTGGTGGATAATGCCGGGGAGATCCTTTTCGACCGGATCCTCCTGGAGGAGATCAAAAAGGTCTACCCGGACTTGCAGGTAACAATCGCGGTTAAAAAGGAGCCGGCAATGAACGATGCTTTACGGGCCGACGCTTTCCAAACCGGTATGGACCGTATGGGGGAGATCATCGATACCGGCTGCGGTGATCTGGGCGCGCCAAAGCGACGGTGTTCTGCAGAGTTCGCGGAGGCCTTCCGCCGGGCCGATCTGGTCATAGCCAAAGGCCACGCCAATTTTGAGACCATTGAAGGCGAGTGGAAACACCCGGCCGTTTACGCCCTCCTGCGGGCCAAATGCCCGGTTGTCGCCGGAACGCTGGGGGTGGAGGTTTTTGATTCCGTCTTTAAAAAGCTTCCCTAAGGCCGGAGCCGTCTCTTTGTGAAGGCAAAGGCCATGCCGGGTACAGGCATAGACGTAAAAAATACTAATCCCAAATATAAAAAAAGCAGCCGGTATCCGGCTGCTTTTTGGTGTGGAAATTTGCCAAGCCCGGGACCCGGGCAATTGTTTACTTACTTATGTTGCTCGCAGGTCTGGTTTCCAACAGTACACGATGTCTTACATGCCGATTGACAAGAGTTGGCGCAATTCCCGCACCCTCCGCTTTCGATTGTTTTCTGAAGGTTACCATGGATAATTGCTTTAATGTGAGTCACCAAAAACCCTCCACTTCTAGAAGATGAATAATATAAATAAAATGGTGGACCCGAAGGGATTCGAACCCTCGACCTCTGCGATGCGAACGCAGCGCTCTCCCAGCTGAGCTACAGGCCCCGGGACGTCTATTATTATACAACAGCCTCAGTCCCATGTCTAGAAATAACGAAGCTGAGGCAGAACAGGCCTTTAAAAGTGGCTGATGGCCCCTGCAGCTCATCGGAGAGATATTCTATCTCTATCCAGGACAAACTAAAACCCGGTCTAGGAACATGTTTGGGAGGCAGCCTATGGAGATCCGCGTTACTGTTCCAATCCTCAAGAATCAGCCCGGAGCTTTTATCTTTGGCCCTGAGATCGAGACATTCTATGAGCCTATTGCAGTGGACGGCAATTTCGCGGTGCGGTTCAGCCGATCTGGGCTGGAAAACCTCATTCGAGGGATCCGGCGCCGCGAGTACAGCAGCTGGGAGTGGCACAAGCTGGCCCGCCTAGGTGAGGAGCTGACCGCTGCAGCAGATGCTGCTAGTCTCCTCTGCCCCCTGCACCTTGCCTCCCACTGGGAATCGGTTGGAGTGATCCCCTATCCCCATCAGCTGGATACAGCCCGCCGGGTCATTCAGGAAATGGGGGGCAGAGCTATTTTAGCCGATGAAGTGGGGCTGGGAAAAACCATCGAGGCTGGCATGATCCTCAAAGAATACATGCTGAGGGGCCTGGTCCGCAGAGCCTTAATCCTCACACCGGCTTCCCTGTGCTGGCAGTGGTTTGAGGAATTGCGGGAGAAATTCCGCATCCCTGTTGTCCTCCACCGCAGCCAATATGACTGGGCTAGATGTCAGTGCATTGTGGCTTCCATAGACACAGCCAAACGAGAACCCCACCTTGCTGAGGTGCTGGCTGCGGATTGGGATATTTTGATAGTCGATGAAGCCCACAAGCTGAAAAACTCCAAGACCCAAAACTGGCAGTTTGTCAACAGCATACGCAAGAAGTATTTCCTGATGCTGACAGCTACACCGGTGCAAAATGATCTAAGGGAGCTCTACAACTTAATCACTCTCTTGAAACCCGGTCAGCTGGGGACCTATGCCGAGTTTAAGCAGAGGTTCACCGCTGGCAGGCGCACACCCAGAGATCCGGAATTGCTGCGCTCCCTCCTGGGACAGGTGATGGTGAGGAACCGCCGGGGAACCGGCACCATCGAGTTTACCCAGAGGATTGTGCGAGCAACACCGGTGACACTGACTCCAAAGGAACGGCAGCTGTACCAAGAGATAGAGGCCTTCATCCGGCGGCAGGCACAGCAATCCTTGGCTGAGAAGAAGACAATCCTTCCTTATATCACCCTCTTGAGGGAGGTCTGCAGCAGCCCGTGGGCAGCTGTCCTCACTCTGAAGAAACTGCATGAGAAGGCACAGCCAGAGCTGCGTACAGAGCTTGAAAGACTCCTGCAACAGGCCGCTCACTTGGAGATCAGCGCCAAAGTCCAGCAGGTACTGAATCTGCTGCCCCGGCTCCAAGGAAAGGTCGTGATCTTCACAGAGTATAGGGGCAGCCAGGTGTTCATCAAGAAGCACTTGGAGGCCGCCGGTTTGGGAGTCGTCACCTTCGACGGTAGCCTATCAGCTGGCCGCAAAGAGTTCACCAAGTTCCTCTTTCGGCGGTATGGTGATGTACTGGTCAGCACTGAATCCGGCGGTGAAGGCATTAATCTCCAATACTGCAATAATGTGATTAACTTCGATTTGCCTTGGAATCCCATGCGGCTTGAGCAACGGATCGGGCGGGTGCATCGACTGGGACAGACCAAAGATGTCTATGTCTTTAATCTTGCCACCCAAGGGACCATTGAAGAACATATTTGGAGGCTTTTGCATGAGAAGATCAGGATGTTCGAGATGGTAGTCGGCCAGCTGGACACCATCCTCACCCAGCTGCATCTGGACAAATCCTTTGAAAGCCGTCTCATCGATATCTTCATCCGCTCAGAGTCGGAGACAGAACTAGTCAGGGAATTGGATCAGCTGGCAAACGGCATTATAGAGGCAAGGGACCGGCTGGCCCGCTCCAGCCTCCTGGACCTGGTTCCCTAATAGTATCTTGCGACAAAAGGAGGAGAGCTTTATCCAGCTACTGATCAATCAACCTGTGCTGAGAGAGAGGGGCGATGAGGCGGCCCACGGGCTGTCTAGTCCAGCTCCCCCGGGGAAGCTGTCAGCTGTCAAGTCTTTTCTAGAGCAGTTTTGCCGCAATCTTGGCCTTGAATGCCGCTGGCCGGTGGATAACGCTGCAGAACTGCAGCTGACCGATGAAGCTGCCGGTCTCATCGATGGCCCCCGCACTCCAGGCTACAGCCTGAGGCTGGCTCTTTCCCAGGATGCTGCTGAAGTCCATGAAGATGCTGAGTTTTTTACTCCCGGCAGCTACCGCTGGGATAGATTCTTAGCGATCACTCACCATAAGGGCAAGCTCTGCCGCCAGTATGTTGTAGGAATTGCCGGTTTCTTAGATGGCGCCGGAGAGCCTGAGGCAGATATGGGAGAGCTGACCTACGAGCCCCATCTCTTGATCCAGTGGCGCCTTAATTACCGAACCCAACAAGTCAACCGCCGCCGCATCCTCGATCTTACGGTTAACCTGGTGACCGGGCACTTGGAGGCTGGGTATTATCAATACCTGCTGCAGGGCTGCTCCCTGGGGAAAGAGCCGCTGCCTTTCATACCCATTGCTAAGCGCCGCCTGGGGTTCAAAGCCGCTTACCAGCTGATGTCCGATGAGATTCGCTACCTGCTCACCGTAGAGGATAGCAGCTGGGCGCAGGCAGCCAGCCAGGAGCTGGCCCAGGAAATCCAAGCCCTTGAGCAGTACTACAATAACCGGATCCTTGCTGAGAGCACCAATAGCCTGCTGGCTGCAGAAAAGGCTATGCGTATCCAGGAGCTGCAGCGGCGATCGCAGCCAAGGGTCTTGGCCAGCCCCTTTGCTGCCGCCCTGCTTTATATCCCCATGATTAGCTACCAGGCCTCCATCGGCGGACAGACGCTGTGCCTACGCTTTGACCCCGTGGCAGGGCACCTGCTTGAATAGGGGTCTTGGTGTTATCTCTTGGAGTTCAGCCGCTGAATCTGCTGCCTAATCCGCAGCTCCACCCGCTCGGGCAGTGGAGCGCTGGGCGGACGTTCAACCTCAGCCTGGGCAGCCGCCTCCATCACTGCCGCCGCCAAAGGCGGCCCAAGCTTGGGCACGTAAGGCTCCCTGCCTAGGAGGTCATGGAGAATCAGGATGGCGGCTTCTTTGTCGGGAATGCTGCCCTTGACATCACTGTCGGGATCGTTGGCTGCATAAGGAGGCAGGGGCGAACCAACACAAGACGGGCATCCATAGCTGCAGCGGCATTCCTCGATCAACTGCAGGCACGCTTCAAGGATATCCCCGATCAGCTCATATCCCTTGTTCGCATAGCCGATGCCTCCAGGAAAGCGGTCAAAAACAAAGACAGTGGGCACGCCGGTGTTGCTGGAATCCACTACTGAGCCAATGTCCATAGAATCGCACATGGCGTACAGCGGCAGCACAGCTGTCAGGACATTGGCAATGCCCAAGAGTCCGTCTTGGGGATTGCGGCCGAACTGCCGGGCCCGGGCTAGGGTCTCCAGACTGGGCGAAAGCCAAAAAGCACATGTCTCCAGGGTGCTGGGCGGAACTGAGACTTTGCCGAACCCAATGCTGTCCTGGCTGTAAAACTTGATCTTCTTGAACATGTAGGTAATATAGGTAACAGTGACTTCACCGAACCGCACCTTGCCGTCGGCTTGGTCCTTTTCCGCCTCCACGTTCTGCACCTGAACCTGCCGATCGCTAATAGACTGGGTATAGTAGTCCAGCTCCGCCCGGTGGACATATGCTACCCTCTCTGTTAAGTTTAGCTCTGAGACAAAGTAAGTATCTCCTTCGTGGATGTAGACAGCTTCGTTATGCAGCTGCATGAACGCGCTGAGCTCATCAGTGCTGCCGATCACCCGGGGCTGTTCAGTTGTGTCCACAATGGTATACATGTTCTCGGTGATATTCCGCAAATTTACATCATCGGCTGGATAGCCCCTGCCGGTCCAAAACCACCGGTCGCCCCGGTAGACCACCTGGCGGTCTTCTCCCAAGATATCCAGCAGTGCCGGCGCCAAGGGGCCGAAATTGGTTTCCTCATCGACCCGCACCGGCAGCTCAAAGGCTGCCGCCCGCAGGTGCCCCAGCACTATGTAGGGGTTATCGGGGTCAACCACAGCACTTTCCGGCGTCTGCTCAAAGAAGTACTGGGGATGCTGCATCAAGTATTGATCAATAGGGTTGTTATGGGCGATAAGCACCACCAAGGAATCATCATTGTGCCGGCCGGCCCTTCCAGCCTGCTGCCACACGCTGGCGATGGTGCCAGGAAAGCCCACTATCAAACAGGCATCAAGGCTGCCGATATCGATCCCCAACTCCAACGCATTGGTGCAGCTCACACCTAGGAGCTCTCCGGAAAAAAGCTGCCTTTCAATGGCCCGCCGTTCCTCCGGCAAATACCCGCCCCGATAGGCCCTGATAGAATTGGCTAAGCTGCTGCCGAACCGGCTCAGCTCTTCCCGCACGTAGCGGTAAATCAGTTCCGCAACCACCCGTGCCCTAGTAAAGGTAATGGTCTGGATCCGCTGCCGCAGCAGGCGCACCATCAGGTCCTTAGCCTCGGCATTCGCGCTCCGCCGCTGCAGCCCATCAGACAAGAGGGGCGGGTTCCACAGTACAAAGTGCTTTTTGCCCTTGGGAGAACCATCGTTGTCCACCAGGGCCATCTCCTGGCCGGTAAGGGTCTTTGCCAGCTCCACTGGATTGGCAATGGTAGCAGAACAGCAGATAAACTGGGGATTTGCCTGGTAGTGCCGGCAGATTCTCTGCAGACGCCGCAGGACATTGGCCACATTGCTGCCGAAGATGCCCCGGTAAGTATGTATTTCATCGAGCACAACAAACCGCAGGTCGGCAAAAAACTTCCCCCAATTGGGGTGATGGGGTAGAATAGCCGCATGGAGCATGTCGGGATTGGTCAAGATCACATTTCCCTGATCCCTGAGCTTCCGCCGGAGATCCCTCGGGGTGTCTCCATCATAGGTGCCGGCAGCAAGGGGCAGAGACGGCACCAGAGACTGCCACCGGTTCAGCCCCTGCAGCTGGTCCTGGGCCAAGGCTTTAGTTGGGAACAGATAGAGAGCCTTGCTATCAGGGTGCTCCAGCAGTGTTTCCAGCACCGGCAGATTATAGCACAATGTCTTGCCGCTGGCTGTTGAAGTAACGATGACTACATTGTGCCCCTCTCTGATCAAGTCCACTGCCTTTGCCTGGTGGGAATAGAGCTGTCTAATTCCCATTTCTGTTAAGGCTGCAGCCAGTTCTGGGGCCAGCGGCCGTTGGGGCTGGCTGTAAAAAGCATCCCTGGCAGGCAGGCACCGCACCCCAGCTGCCTGTCCCCGATAGTCCCTATTGTTCAACAGTTCCCGCAAGAACACCTCAACTTCCATGATCTATCTCCACCCCATCCCCTAGGCTAACATATGTTCTTGTCTTAGTTATGTTTCGCCATGGATTTTCCGCTTACCTGCTAACCAGCTGCCATCTAGGCTTCCCTCAGGCCTTACAGATAAAGCAATAGGCCCCCCGGGCACTACCCGCATACCAAGGGGACCTCAGCCGATTATGACTGCCAGCAGCCCGCACATCAAAAGAATCCGAATCCGACAGGATTCCCAGACCCGACTCCACTACCTACGGCAGCTGCAGTTCTTTCAAGTTTTCCTCCTGAAGGCGCTCTAGCACCGCCGGCCCCACTTGCCAAACATCCCCTGCCCCCATAGTGATCACTAGGTCATTGGAACCTAGATGGGGAAGCAGTACATCTGGAATCAGGCGCTTATCTCCCACGTAAAGCACCCGCTCCCGGCCTATGTGTTCCGCAACTAAGCCGGCCAAGCGTTCGGCGGTAACCCCCGGCAGCGGCGTCTCCGGCGGAGGGGCATAAATATCTGTGATCACCACCAGGTCTGCATCCTGAAAGGAGCGGGCAAACTCCTCCATCAAGATCTTGGTACGGCTGTAGCGCTGGGGTTGGAAGATGGCCACTACCCGCCGGCCAAAATGCCTGGCAGCCTCAAGGGTTTTCTTGAGCTCGGTGGGGTGATGAGCATAGTCATCGTAGACAACGATGCCGGGCCCGGCGCCTACCAGTTCGAAGCGGCGGTGGGCACCGTGAAAGCCTTCCAAGGCCTTTACGATCTGGTCAAACCCCAGCCCCGCCTCCCGGGACACGGCGACGGCAGCCAAGGCATTCTCTACATTGTAGACTCCCGGCACTACCAGCTTGGCTCGCCCCAGCATTTTGCCGCTATGATAGACCGCAAAGCTCGAACTGGAACCCGACAGTTTGATATCGGCGGCCCGGTAGTCCAACGGGAAAAGTGCGCCAGCCTGATACTCCCCTGGTAATGCCTCCCCTGACTCGCCTTCCAAACCGTAGACTACAACGGCAAATCTCCCATTGGCCTTCCTGATGCTGTCCTGAAGCACTCGATAGGCTTGACTGCTGATCACCAGGGTGCCGCCGGGCTTGATGTTGGCCAGAAAGCCGGCATAAGTATCGATTAACTGGCTGAGACGGCCTCCGAAGTTTTCTAAATGGTCGGCCTCCACACTGGTGATGACGGCAATCTGCGGATAATAGCGAAGCAAGGTGCCGTCGCTCTCATCTGCCTCAGCCACTACATACTTGCCCCGCCCCCAGCAGGCGTGGACACATTGATTCTGCATCTCCCCTCCTGCCAGAACCGTAGGCTCCAGCCCCAGGCAGCTGAACACCTGAGCGATCATCCCTGTGATGGTGGTCTTGCCGTGAGCTCCAGCTACAGCTATGCCTTCATGGTTATTGAGAATCCGGGCCAGCATCTCAGAGCGGTGCAGCAATGGGATGCCCAGGCGCCTTGCTTCCCGGATCTCAGGGTTGTCCTCTGGAATTGCCGATGAGAAAATCACCATATCTGCCCCTGCCACATGGGAGGCGGCATGACCGATATGCACATCAGCCCCTGCGTCCTGCAGTGAACTGACTACTGCGGATTCTTTGACATCTGAACCACTTACTTTATACCCCATCTGCAGCAGCACGGTGGCGATGGAACTCATTCCCGTCCCGCCGATCCCGATCATGTGAACATGCTCAGCCAAACAGGGGCACCTCCAGTCTCTTCCACATTAATATTCCCAGAAAAAGTATCTCTATTAGCGGCTGTGTTCAAGACTATCCAGCTCAGCCCAAGCACTTCTCCGCTGCTTCAGCCCGTTCCTGCTGGTCTTTTATCCCATCATGAAGAAATCCCACCCCAAACCATCAAGGTATAAGGGTGGGTTCAAAGGATTTGTCGACCCAACGAAGGGGGTTGCTGCACCTTAAGGTGTTGTTGTCGGCAAGACCGACATCCCCTCCTGCGCTTGCTCCAGCAGCACCGCGGCCACTACATCGGCCAGCAGGCGGGCTGATGCCCTGGCCTCCGCCAGGGTGTTACCATTGTAATCACCGATATACGCGCACAGCGTATTGGGGTGAAGATTGCCGTTTACATTGCGATGCTGGACTTTAATCCCCCTGCTGACACCGGCGAACATTGAGTCAAGGCGAGATTTTACTGCTTCAGCAAAGGCCATATTGCTGCTGCTGTTGGGATTTGCCACATCCCCTACCACAAAGAGGATTTTCGCCACCCTTTGGCCAGCGGCTGAAGCAGCTGTATAATCTTTATCCTTCTGCACAGGCAGGCCGTCTCGGTGAATGTCAATTACAGCCTTAATATTGGGATTCTCAGCTAGAGCTTTAGATACCGCTTCTCCGGCATTCTTGAAAGCCTCACTGTATTTTGGCACATCAAAACTCGCCTTTAAGTGAATTGCCTTAATACCCTTCTCACTGATGGCTTGACAGAACTCCGCCCCAACCGTCAAGATCTCTCCCTTGCCGTTCTTGTCGTGGGAGGGGCTGGGTGAATAATTCTCACTGGAATGGGCATGCAGCACCAACACCGTAACCGGTTCCTGAGTTCTTCTGCTGATCTCTTCCTCTGCCGACGGCGCTTCCTCAATCTTAGTCGCCATCCACTGGGGAGCCAAGGTGGGCTGTTCCGGTGTATACAGGCCGAAGTATCGTGCACCGGCAGCAGCTACCACCACCAACGCCACTAGAATAAACAAAAGGCCAGGACCATTCTTCTGCCGAGTCCTCCAAGCTCTGCGAGCCAAAACCATCAACCCCCTTCGCCATAATAGATATTCCCGTTGTCCAGGAGATATTCCGCAAGTATCTCATTATGGCGAAGGGTTTGTCAGCAGATATCAACCTGCTTACGTTTCAGCTGTAAAGACCCTAGTAACAACACCGCTGCCGGCTGGACCGATATCCTGGCCGTTGAGCCTTAACCGCACAACATCGGCCCTGCCGAACCGGATCCGAATCTCCTCCCTGGCCTGCCACAGGAAGCTTTCTCCCGCTTCTATAGTACGGGAGAGCTTAACCTCACCGTCACACCGCACCTCTACCCAACAGCGGCCTTCAGCCACAGCTTCCAGGGTAATGGGCCACGTCATCTCTTCAACCGTCACCAGCGGCAGCCTGTGGACTTCATCTTCTGGCAAGGTAACTTCCACTGCTTCGGAATCAGCTCCACTGTCCTGCGCTGGCAGGGAAGGCTCCTGCCCATGATCGGGTTCTCCATCTAAAGAGACTGCCTGAATCTCGTCTAACTCAAGGTCTGTACCGATGGTCAAACCTTGCCCATCACCATCATCAGCCGCTGGTTCCCCGGTCTCAACTGCCTGGCTGTCTTCCTCCCGCGTCGTCCCTTCTACGGCCCCATCTCCCAGCAGGGAACCATCTGATGGCAGCATGGCTTCCCCAGTGTCAGCTCCTGGCTCAACTAGGGGCTCAGTCTGCAGCTCTTCATCGGCAGTCTGTTCAATCACATCTTCAGCAGGAAGCCCGAGGCTGCCCGTGCCAAAAAAACTCTGCTGCCAATTAAGCAGTAGATACGCGATCAAGGCCACCCCGATAATTAGCAGCACGGCAATTGCCCGGCTTGACTTGCGGCGGCGCTGGCGCCTGCCCTTATCCTTGCCGCTGAGCTGAAAGATCCCAGTATCTGTCTGCAGCTCCTTGGCCCGTCTAAATACTCCCACTGGCGGTTCCTCTGATAGAGTTCTACTTCCTTGGAGTTCTCGCCACGTCTTATACTCCTCTACTAATTCATCACCGGATAACCCCAAGTATTCGGCGTAAGTGCGCAAGAAGCCCACGGCATAGGCATACCCTGGCAGTTCTTCCCACCGCCCTGACTCCATAGCCAGAAGATAGTGCTTGCGTATCTTCAGGTCGGCTACCACCTTATCTAGGGTAATACCTTGGTTTAATCGGGCTTCTTCCAGCGTTCGCCCAACTTCGGTCACCGTCCACCCCTTCTTTCGTAGAAAAGTAGATACTTTACGAATCCCCGCCTACAGCTGCATCTTCATAATCATCTACTAGTACTTCCCGAGGCTTGCTGCCTTGATGCGGCCCGACAATGCCCTTCAGCTCCATGGCATCGATCAAGCGGGCGGCCCGGGAGTATCCAATGCGGAAGCGGCGCTGCAGCATGGAGATAGATGCCTGTCCCGAGTCAATCACCAGCCTGACAGCATCATCGAACAGCTCATCCTCAACGCTCACTTCCCGGTCCACCGATTCCTGCAGATCGACAATACTATCCTCTTGAGCATCGGGGTCCGCCTGCTGCGACCAGAAACTCACCAGTTTTTCTATCTCCTTGTCCATCACCAGAGCTCCCTGAGCTCTGATCGCCTTGGAAGCACCAACTGGGAAATAGAGCATATCGCCTTTCCCCAGGAGCCGCTCAGCACCTGCCATATCCAGAATGGTTCTAGAATCCACCTGTGATGAGACTGCAAAGGCGATCCGGGATGGGATATTGGCCTTGATTAGACCGGTAATCACATCTACCGACGGGCGCTGGGTAGCGATAATCAAACACATGCCGGCAGCCCTGGCCATTTGGGCCAAGCGGCAAATAGAATCCTCTACGTCAGCAGCCGCCACCATCATCAGGTCAGCCAACTCGTCGATAATCACTACTATGTAGGGCAGAAGCTCCCCTTCGCCGTAGCGTTCCCTATTGTCGGCCATCCACTTATTATATGATTCAATATTCCTCGCGCCGGCATCCGCGAACAGTTCGTAGCGGCGCTCCATCTCCTTTACCGCCCAGCGGAGCGCTCCAGCCGCCTTCTTGGGGTCGGTGACCACCGGGCAGATCAAATGGGGAATGCCATTATATACTGTCAGCTCCACCCGTTTGGGATCAATCAGCAGAAGCTGCACTTGCTCCGGTGACGACTTGTACAGGAAACTTGCGATCATAGCATTAAGACACACGCTTTTCCCAGAGCCGGTGGCGCCTGCCACCAGCAAGTGGGGCAGTTTCTTCAAATCAGCAATCACCGGATTGCCTGCGATATCTTTGCCCAAAGCCATTGCTAAGCAAGAAGGGTGGCTCTGAAACTCCGCGCTCTCCAAAACATCCTGCAGGTAAACAGGGCTGGGTTCCCGATTGGGAACCTCCACTCCTACTACTGACTTGCCGGGCACCGGTGCCTCGATTCTCACATCCGGTGCCGCCAGAGCCAAAGCGAGATCATCGGCCAGGGCGACTATGCGGCTGACTTTAATACCCGGTGGAGGCTGAACTTCATAGCGAGTGACAGTGGGCCCATGGCTGACATCTACCACATGGGCGTCAATGCCAAAGTTTGCCAAGGTTGTCTCCAGCAGATCTGTCTGGTCGCTGCTTTGACGGCGGGACCTTCGGATTCGGGAAGCCCTCACCAGGTCAAGGGGCGGCATGGTGAAAGGCCCTATCCGCCTAGGCTGGGAGAGAGAAACACCTGGGTCTTCCTGCTGAGCATCACCCTCCGCCTTGACCAGCTGGGATGGGGGCCCTTCCTCCCGGGATGCCGCTACTTCCTGGATAACTTGACTTTGCGCCTGCCCGTTGGGCCGGCGGCTGCCGCCCTTGGGTGCTGGCTGAGCAGCTTTTTTCGCTTCCCGGGATTTCCCATCAGCTGCCTTTCTTGGCGTTCTGCGCCTCCATGAGGAGACTCCTGTGATAGCAGCTGTCCATGTCTGCTTGACATCCCGCCAAACTGAGGCCGCCTTGCGGCCAACCCAGCTTCCCACACCCAGCACTGACTTAAACAGGGGAACATCAAATAGAAGAATGGCAGAAATCATCAAACAGGCCGCAATCAGGACATATGTGCCGCTGAGGCCAAAAGCCCGCAGCGAGACCAAGGTCAAGTACTGTCCAATGACACCGGTACCCCGGGGACTACTGAGCCACTCTCGGGAGTAGCGTATATAGGAGGCAGCCACATTATCGGTGGTCTGCAGGTGGATGAGAATCAATAAGGCCGCGATCAAAAGGCCTAGGCCGGTCAAGAACCGTCCAAAGGCCGGATCTTTCCCCTTGCCCCGGATACAGCGCCAGCCAGCCAACAGAAACAGAAGCACAGGCAGATCCGCCGCCAGGCCCAAGAGCCAGCGGGCATATCTTCCAACCCAAAGGCCGACAATGCCTACACTTTCGGTATGTAGACTGAGCCAGGTAAACACACCCACGGCAAAAAGCAGAACTGCCATGATCTCTCTCCCTCTGCGGGGCACTACAGAGGGCGGTTTGGCTGCCTTACCCTGCTCAACTATCTTCGCCACGCGACTCACTCCCATTTCTTCGTGATTCCCCATCTCTATGCAAAACTCCTTGTTCTCTGAACAAGGAGATGCGGGAGCCGCCCTAGCGCTCCCGCAGTCCGATTACTGCTGCCATTCTTCCTGTAGGGCTTTTATCCCGCCTATGTGAGAAAAAGACCCTATCCAGGCACGAAGTGCAAAGCCCACTGATATAGATCTGCTCAGGCGGTACTCCGCCTCGTATCAGATACTCCCGGTTAGCCTCTTTTAGATCCAGATAGATGCGCCCTTCCCTTCTAGTCAGAAGCTTCCTGCCAAACGCCTTGTCAAATCCGCCAGCCAGTTCTTCTCCCACAGAGTAGCAGCAGCTGCCGATGGCCGGGCCTACCAGGACGTGAATTTCGTCGGGGCTGGCGCCTGATACTTCCATCATCTTTGCCGCTGCCTTAAGCCCCACCTTTGCCAAAGTACCCCGCCATCCGGCATGGGCAATGCCCACTGTGTTCCCTTGGGTATCCCAAAACAGCAGAGGAACGCAATCGGCATAGTAACACGTCAGCCAGACCCCTGATTCCTTGACAACTAGGCCGTCCACAGCCGGGAGGGCCGTATCCTGGGACGAAGCTCCCCGGCCCCGGTCCTTTCTGCCTACAACGGCAACATCACTGCCATGCACCTGCTGGCCTGCAACCCAGCCTTGGAGGTCAATCCCCATGGCTTCCGAAAAGCGCCGTCGGTTGGTGAGGACATTTTCCTCCCGGTCACCAACGTGGAATCCCAGATTCAGGGAGGTGTACGCACCAGTGCTCACACCTCCTTGCCTCGTGGAAAACCCGCACACAACCCCCGGCGGCAGCATTTCCTCTCCTGGCACCAACACTCCGACACCGCTGCTTGCCCGCCACCTGAGGACATCCCCTGCTATGCTGCTGCCTGCCACTGTTTTTATCCCACCTATTCATTCTGCTGCTGCAGGAGTTTCTCTAGTTCTTCCATGAAGCGGCCGATGTCCCTAAACTGCCGGTATACTGAAGCAAAACGCACATACGTCACCTCATCGAGCTGCCTCAGCCGCTCCATCACCATCTCTCCAATAATCTGGGATGGGACTTCCCTCTCCATCTGATTCCGCAGTTCCCTCTCTATCTCCCTGGCGAGATTTTCGATCACCTCATAGCTGATGGGGCGCTTCTGTGAAGCCTTCAAGACGCCGGAGATGATCTTGTCCCGGGAGAAAGCCTCCCGCCGCCCATCCTTCTTGACCACCATCAAGGGGACTTCATCCAGCCGCTCATAGGTGGTAAAACGCCGAGCGCATTCCATACACTCCCGCCGCCGCCGAATGGAGGTGCCTTCTTCCGTCGCCCGGGAATCCACGACCTTGCTTTCCATAAAACCGCAAAAAGGGCATTTCATCATGATCCCACCTAACGCAAAATGGCGCACCAAGCTGCATCAATTATACTACAGCGGCTTGCCTGGAAACAAATAGTGTTTTCCAGCAGGAAATAAATGACAGACGGTGAAGTCACTCCATACTTGCCAATGAACGCCATTGGTGAAACGGTAAAGGAGGATGCCATACTATGGAAAAATGGGAATGCATGGTATGTGGTTATATCTATGATCCAGCGGAAGAAGGAGGCATACCCTTCGAGGAACTGCCCGATGATTGGGTCTGCCCTCTGTGCGGAGTGGGCAAAGATGAGTTTCAGATGATAGAGGAATAGCAGCGTAAGGCAAAGACTGCCCCAGTCCCCGGTGGGTCACCGGGGACTACGTGTCATATCTTCCCCGGTTGTGAGCCCGCAGGGAAGCCATCTCGACTAAGATAACATCGATACCGATCAGCATCACTTTCTCCCAGGGGATTACAACTTCTCGGCCCCTCCGGAAAAGCCCGAGGAAACCGCCGGGTTCGGACAAGATCAGAGCATTGATTTTCCCTGTGGCCAAGTCAATATCCAGGTCAGTGATGTTGCCCAAGCGCTGACCATCGATGGTATTGATGACATCCAGGATCCAAAGCTCCGATGTCTTAACCAGCACTCGCCCCACCCCCCGGCACACTCTGCCGTACATTTATTATATGTAGGGATGGGACCAAATGTACTTCCAGGCAGATACCACCGCCGGCGGATTACGATGAGAGTTGAGCAGCAGACAGTGCGGTTCTGCCCCGTACCAAGTCCCACAGAGCCGCGAGCCTTTCACCATACTCCCGATAGATATTATCTAGATACTTAAGACGCCACTCAACTACCAGCTGCCGGGCTTCTCCTTCACCGACGGCCTCCCGCCGGATGATCGGCTGCTGGGCAGCTCCCGCGCCATCCACATCCATGAGACAGAGGGGCGGAAACAGCACACACCACCAATTCCTGCCCTTGCCTTCCCCGATGATCACCTTCACAGCCTGGTAATCACCTGCCGGCACCACCATAGATCCGTAGTCCCGCTCGGGAAAAGCATATTCTCCCAGCTGCACCTCCACCGGATAGTGCTTCCCATACCGGCTCACTGCCTCTTGGGCGGCTGCCTGGACAACATCCTTATGAAGGTTCAACTGCTCCCAAGCTTGGACCTTGCTGCCAACGCCGGCAAACAGGTGCTGCGTCTGTGCGATGACAGCATCCCTTACCTGCAGCTTAAGCTCCTGATCAGCTGGTGAATCACTATTGGCCACAACATGAAGCCTAATCAGACTCTCTAAATTAAAGGCTTCCTCTGCCGGCAGCCCATTGCTAGTGACCTGCATACCGAAGAAACCCAATAGCAGTGCTGCTGCCAGAGCGATGCTTGAAAACAGCAGGCGACTGCGGAACTTGTTTGCTATCACCCTTGCCACCTCCTGCGGTTGACTAGTCTGGTTTGTGCCTGATGGTCCGTCATTGGTTAATCGACTGAGCTTCATGGACTACCATATGTCGGCGCAGGTGCTTTAGGGCAGCTTTCTCAAGGCGGGAAACTTGAGCTTGGGAAATCCCGATCTCCTCGGCCACTTCCATCTGGGTGCGGCCGCCGAAGAACCTCATGGTGAGAATCAGCCTCTCCCGTTCCCCAAGTTTGCTCATGGCTTCCCGGATGGAAATTCCCTCCAGCCAATTGCTGTCTTCATTTTTCTCATCACTGATCTGGTCCATAACGAAAATGGGGTCGCCCCCATCATGGTAAATCGGTTCAAAGAGCGACACCGGTTCTTGAATGGCGTCTAGAGCATACACGATCTCTTCCCTAGGCATTTTAAGAACCGCAGCAATTTGGCCAATGGTCGGCTCCCGGGAATACTTGGCTACCAGGGAGTCCCGGACCTGTAAGGCTCTATAGGCAATATCCCTAAGTGATCGGGAAACCCGAATCGGATTGTTATCCCTTAAGTAGCGGCGAATCTCCCCGATGATCATGGGAACTGCATAGGTGGAGAACTTGACATTTTGACTGAGGTCAAAGTTGTCGATTGCCTTCATCAAACCTATGCAGCCCACTTGAAACAGGTCATCTACCGGTTCACCGCGGTTATTGAATCTTTGGATCACACTCAGTACTAATCTAAGATTGCCTTGAATAAGCTGTCTACGGGCACTTTCGTCGCCTGCCTGCATGGCCCGCAGAAGTTCCCTCATTTTCTCGTTAGAGAGAACCGGCAGTTTTGATGTGTTGACACCGCAGATCTCAACTTTGTTCAAACCGTTCTCCCCCCAATACTGTGAGCCGCTTGTATAGTTCAGTATTGCCACAGGGATGTCGGTTTATTCCGAAGACATCAGCCATTGGTATTTATCTTCGGCAATATAGAAGGACCTGGCAATTCTGGCAGGTATTATAACTCAGAGGAAGGCGGGAGAGGGGATGGGTGCAATGGCCTTTGGCTATATAGTGTATGTTGATGTACTCTTGCTCTATATAGCAGCTAACTTCATCTGTGATTATCTGCTCTTGTGGGCAACGGCGGCAGTTTCCCTGGCCAAGACCAACTGGCGCCGTCTCTGTGCCGGTGCCGCCATCGGAACCGTCCACTTTCTCCTCCTCTATCTGGCAAGCCTGCGTATCATCCCCTATTACGGCTGGCTGCGCTTCCTGCCGACAATCATAGCCGTTACACTGCTCATGCTCCTGGCAGCCTTTCATCCGGTGCCTTTGCGCCGCCTGCTCAAATTGGGCCTGCACTTTGCGGGGATCGGGTTTGGCTCCGGCGGCATCGGTTTAGCAGCTGCCTATCTCTTGGGTACACCTGCCCAGCCCAATACCTTGCTCGGGCTGCTTACGGCCATTGCAGGCATATTGATCATAGCTGAGCTGGGCTGGGGAGTTGTTCAAGCCAGCATGGTCCGCCGCATCTACCAGCTCCCCATCAGCATCTATTTCGGCGATGAAGTTATCCGGGTGGTTGGCTTATTAGATACCGGCAACCACCTGACAGATCCGTTGACCGGGGCACCGGTGATCGTCTTGGAACAAGGCCTGATCACCAATCTGCTGCCCCCGGACTTGGCGTCCAACATCCATGAGCTGGAAACAGGCGATGAAAAGGCTCTCACACAGCTGCTGGCAGCCTCTCAATGGTCCAGCCGGTTTAGGATCATACCGTACAGCTCCCTGGGCAGCAGCAAGGGAATCCTAGTTGGCTTTCGGCCGGACCAGATCACACTGGATGTATCAGGACAATCGATACCTGCAGGTGAAGCCATTGTAGCCATCTGCAATCACCAGTTAGACACCGCTGGTGAGTATCAGGCCTTAATACCGCCGTCGATAGTGCACGGTACGTTGGGCGAGTTTTCCGCATCACCGGGCGTCAGCCCCGCTGCTATGGGAGGCGAGGGACAATGAAAGAATTCCGGTTCCGGATCTCGGTAGCCATACGGATTACAGTATTACGCCTCTGCCAGAGACTGGGATTGAAGCCGAGCTTTGTCCATTACATCGGCAGCAGCGAAGTACTGCCTCCTCCCCTAGGAGCAGAGGAAGAAAGCGAACTTCTGCAACGACTTGGTTCAGGTGACAGGACCGTTAGAAATACGCTGATCGAGCGGAATCTGCGCCTGGTCGTGTACATCGCCCGCAAGTTCGAGAGCTCAGGAGTTGGCATTGAAGACCTTGTTTCCATCGGGACCATAGGCCTGATTAAGGCGGTGAATACCTTTGACCCAGGGCGGAATGTCAAGCTGGCTACCTATGCATCCAAGTGCATAGACAATGAGATTAGGATGTTCTTGAGGCGCAACAGCAAGACTAGAGTAGAAGTATCGCTGGAGGAACCTCTCCACACAGATTATGACGGCAATGAAATCGGCTGGATCGATATCCTAGGAGTAGAGAGCAATGTCAGCAAAGGGATCGAAGAGGAAGTGGACCGGGAGCTGTTGGTCGGTGCCCTGAAGCGGCTGAGCCCCCGGGAAACCAGGATCATGAAACTGAGGTTTGGATTGGAAGACGGCGAAGAAAAGACACAAAAAGAAGTTGCCGACTGTCTGGGGATCTCCCAGTCTTATATCTCCCGGCTGGAAAAGCGCATCTTGAAGAAACTCAGGCGGGAGATCAAGAAGCTGGAGTAATCTGCTGTCCCCCGCCTGTATTGCTATTTTCTCCGCAAGAAAGCCGGAATGTCCAGATCATCGGTGGCAAAGGGCTTGATTTCAAACTCTTCATTGAAGCTGCGCCGATCGGCCTGCTCAGCCTTGCGGTCAGAACGGCCCTCAAACCCGGTTGCGATTACCGTCACCCTAAGCTCATCTTTCAGAGCTTCATCAATGACGGCCCCGAAGATGATATGGGCATCGGGATCGGCTGCTGCTGCGATGAGCTCCGCAGCCTCATTGACCTCAAACAAGCCCAAAGATGAACTTCCGGTAATGTTAAGTAGAATCCCCTTGGCTCCCTCGATGGATGCCTCCAGCAAGGGGCTGGAGATAGCCATGTTGGCAGCCTTGGCTGCCCGGTTTTCACCGGTGGCATAACCTAGGCCCATCAACGCCGAGCCGGCGTCGGTCATGATGGTCCGGACATCGGCAAAATCGAGGTTGATCAGCCCCGGCACTGTAATCAGATTGGAAATACCCTGCACGCCGTGAAGCAGTACATCATCGGCCATCCCAAAGGCCTCGACAATTGATGTCTTCTTCTCCGCCACCTGCAGCAGCCGGTCGTTGGGGATGACTATCAGCGTATCTACCTTGTCCTTAAGTTCAGCAATTCCCTCTTCGGCCTGCTTCATGCGGCGCTTACCTTCGAAGGTAAAGGGTTTTGTAACTACACCTACAGTTAAAGCCGAGACCTCGCTGGCTATCTCCGCAACTATTGGAGCTCCTCCGGTACCAGTTCCGCCGCCCATGCCCGCGGTGATAAAGATCATGTCAGCGCCATCCAGCAAGGCCCTGATCTCATCACGGCTCTCTTCAGCTGCTTTCTTGCCAATCTCAGGATTAGAACCCGCCCCTAACCCTCTAGTCAGCTTCTCACCCATCTGAATTTTGTGACTCGCGTTTGACAGCATCAATGCCTGGGCATCGGTATTTAAGGCAATAAACTGCACGCCCTGTAGTTCTGCCTCAATCATGCGATTCACTGCATTGCTGCCGCCGCCGCCAACTCCCACCACCTTGATGTTGGCGAACTGCCCGGCTTGCGTGTCGAATTCGAACATGTCCGTTACCTCCCAAGAACCGGTACCCACCGGCACATCTCGTTGCTAAGACTTGAGCCATTCACGTACTTTCTGCCACAAGACATTCAAAGAGGCAGGTCTGCTGGTACCGACAGCCTGTGACTGAGTCATACTCCTAACCCTATCCTGGGCCAACGCAGCTGCCGCCGCATAGGCAGGGCTTTGGCAGGCCTCAGGCAGGCCTTTGAGGTATTCGGGGAGAGATGCATCGACGGGCATGCCCAAAAGCTGCGCACCAAGGGCTGCCATTCCCGGGACAAGGGCTCCCCCTCCCACCAGCCTAATTCCTGTTGAGAGGCTTCCGCCGCTGCCTTCCCTGTTTGTGTGACTGCGGACAAGCTGCCAGATCTCCTCCGCTCTTGCCATGAAAACATCACTGTATTCGCCGGGCTCCACCTGCATATCGTCAAGCAGAGCCATATTTGGGCCGTCTTCTTCCAAACTTGCCCCTAAAGGAGAGTTCACCGGTGCTGGGCAGCCAATCTCCCGGACCAGCTGTTCAGCCTGCTCTCTGGTAATGCCCAACCCTGCGGAAAGGTCTCTAACTAGATTGTCAGTCCCCACCGGCAGGCAGGCCATGGTATCGAGCTGTCCATCGCGAAACACCGCTACATCGGTCTGGCCGGCCCCAAGGTCAACCAAAACGACTCCCAACTGTCTCTGGCCGGGAGCCAGCACCATACGAGCGGCGGCCAGGACTTGTACCGCCGCCTCATCGACTTCTATACCAGCTTGTCCAAGACAGTTGACAAGCTCTGCTAGTGCCGATAAAGGTGCGGTTATAAACTGTACATCTACTTCAAGACGGCTGCCTGCCAGGCCGATAGGAGATCCTTCGATCATCTGCCCATCCAAGAGGTAAGTGCGGATCAGCCGATCAACAATCCGCCTCTCCGGGGGAATAACCACGGCTGCAGCTGCATCAAGAGCCCTCTCCACATCTGCCGCCTCAACCCGGCGACCGGGCCTTTTTACAGCTGCCACACCCCGAGCGGCATAGGAAGAACAGAGGGTCCCCGGTATACCAATTACCACCGGCGGCAAAGCAGCTTGTGCCATCCGCTCAGCCTTAATGACCGCTTCCATGACGGCTCTTATCAGAGCTTCAGCATCAGTAATCTCACCCCGGTGCAAGCCCCTGTGAAAGCCGGTACCTACACCGATCACTTTGACAACCCCGGCGGGGTCAGCCTCGGCTATGATTACCGCCGCCTTAGATGTACCGATATCCAAGGCTGCTGCTAGACGCTCTCCTCTTAGCTGGGTTTCTCCCAATCGTCTTCACCTTGGCTTTTCAAAGCCCCTGTATCACTGAGGAGCAGGTAACCTTTGCTTCCTAATTCCACAATCTAAGTAGATTCCCTCTTTACCGGGAGAGTTTTCGTCGATTTGGCTAGGGCAGCTTACGCACCACCGGCCGTTTTGGATTGGAAACATCAACAATCGTATAGGCATCAGAAGGTATGGAATCCAGCCGGGGCAGAAGAGTTGCCACTACATCCAGCTTATCCTGCAGGTCTCCCGGCCCACCTAAATGGCATTCGACTAGACTCCGGCTGATCACTTTCAATCCGTCCCTATCCATCACATTGACTTCAGAGACAAGCTCTCTTACCGCCCGGGGCAGCCCGCTAAGGACCATGCTGGCAATTACAAGTTCCCCGGCATTCTTGTTCCCCACCAGAATAGAGCCTTTCTCCACCCCAGTAATAATGGGCAGGTTGACAGCTCCGTCTCCCAGCCTGCCTAGAACAGTCCCATCGGCTGCGACCCCGAAAAACCCTGATTCAGACGGTACCATGGCTATGGGAGTCCTCTCTTGCACTTGTATGTAGACGGTATCGGGCAGGTATCGGTAGACAGCAGCCCGGGAGATGATCGGCTCCTGCTCTAGTTTTCTAGCCGCAAGATCGACATCGAGCCGCAGAAGGCTTGTCCCTTTCTCAATCCCGGCAATCTCAGCAAGCTGCTCTGGACTGTAGGTAGAGCCGTTGGCTTGGATAGACTGAACCTGGAAGAAAGGGGAATGGAGAAAGCCGTAAATGCCGATAATCAAGAGCAAGACTGCCATAGAAAACCATAAGGAATAACTGTCCCGCTCCTTAGGCATCAGATGTCCCCCTTCCGCCTATGTCTGTACTCTTCAATTATAACATAGCTAAGCAGCAAGGCATGAAATAATTGTCAGCAAAGGAAGGTTTGTCAAAAAACTACTCGAGGAACACGATCTCCGCACCTACTGCCTGCAGCTTGCCGATGAGATCATCATATCCCCTGCTCAGGTGTCCATCATCCTCCACGATGGTCGTACCGTGGGCAGCCAGACCGGCAAGTACCAAGGCTGCCCCGGCCCGCAGATCCGGCACCACAACTTCTGCTCCGCTCAACTCAGGGATGCCCTGCACTACAGCACTGCGGTCAGCAAGGATAATATTGGCTCCCATCCGCCTTAACTCGCTGACATGCTTATACCGGTTTGTATAAACTGTCTCCCGGACAACACTGGTCCCTTTAGCCAAGGTCATCATTGCCATTACCTGGGGCAATAGGTCTGTGGGAAAGCCTGGATAGGGCAAGGACTGGAAGTTTACAGCCCGATAGCTCCCGCTAGAGTGCACTGTGATTCGATCGCCATCGATGGATATGTCAATACCGGCCTCTTTGAGCTTGGCGATCAGGCTAGAGACATGCTGGGGGATTACGGGATGAATGACCACTTCCCCTCCTGCCATGGCGGCTGCCACCAAGTATGTTCCCGCCTCAATCCGATCTGGGATAATGGTGTGTTCCGCCGGATGTAAAGCTTCCACGCCATCGATGCGGATGACATCGGTGCCCGCACCCCGGATCCGAGCACCCATTTGATTGAGGAAGTTCTGCACTTCAATGATCTCCGGCTCTCTGGCAGCATTGCGGATCTGGGTTGTACCATCAGCTAGGGCAGCGGCCATCATCAGATTTTCTGTCGCACCTACACTAGGATAATCCAGCTGAATATCGGCTCCGTAAAGCCGGGTAGCTTCAGCGTAGATATATCCGTGCTCCTCCCGAATCTCTGCACCCAACTGCCTAAATCCCTTAAGATGAAAATCGATGGGCCTCTCTCCAATTGCACAGCCGCCGGGCAGCGACACCCTCACCCTGCCCAGCCGCCCCAACACCGGCCCCATCACTTGAATGGATGCCCTCATTTTCCGCACTAGCTCATGGGGAGCTTCTTCGCCGATATCATCACCCACCGATAGGTGCAAGGTGTTTTCTTTGAACTCAACCCCTACACCCAGGGTTTTCAGCAAGTTGATCATGGTGAAAACATCTTGAATGTGGGGGACGTTGTGAATAACTGATTCACCGGGAGCCATCAAGGCCGCCGCCATCAGTTTTAGGACCGCATTCTTGGCTCCGCTGATGGGAATCAGGCCCTTCAGCTGCCGACGGCCATTGATCCGTATCCTTCGCACTTCGCCACCACCCGCGCTTTCAGCAAATTGATCAAATCTACACCAACACTCCGGATATTGCCGGCTCCCATAGTTATGACTACATCTCCCGGCCTTACTGACTCAGTTAGAAAGCTTGGAATGTCTTGATAATCGGGTATGTAGACTGAGTTAGAAAACCCCGCTGTCTCAACTGCCTCCGCCAAGAGCCTGCCGGAGATCCCAGGGATTGGCTTCTCCCCTGCCGGGTAGATCTCCGTCAGAACCAGCTGGTCTGTGTTGGAGAAACAAGCGGCGAATTCCGGCAGCAAACCGGCTACCCGGGTATATCGGTGAGGTTGGAAAACGGTGATAGTCCTCCTCTGCAGATGCCTGGCAGCAGCTAACGTTGCCCTCACCTCTGTGGGATGATGGGCATAGTCATCAACAACCAGCACACCATCGACCTCGCCGAGCCTCTCAAATCTGCGGGCCACTCCCTTGAAATCAGCCAAACTGGCCAGAGCTTCTGTGATGGGCAGCTCCAGTTCATCGGCCACCGCCATCACCGCCAGGGCGTTGGCCACATTGTGGCCGCCCGGGACCCTTAACTCGAGGGTACCCATCTTCTCGCTGCCCCGCCAGACTGTGCTGCGGGACCCAAAGGGCAAGAACTCCAGATCCGTTGCCCGCCACAGGGCACCATTGCCAAGGCCGTAGTCTACCCGCCGGCACCGCACCTGCTTTGCCAACTGGGCTAGGCCCTGGTCGTCGGCACAGGTAACAACAACCCCCTTTGGAGGTATTTGCTGCATGAACCGCAAGAACGTCGCCCGCACTGCCTCCAGGTCAGCATAGTGATTCAGATGTTCGGCCTCCACATTGGTGACTACCGCGATCTGGGCCGGCAGTGCCAGCAGTGAACCGTCGCTTTCATCGGCCTCCACCACCAGATGAGGGCCTTGGCCCAATTTCCCGTTGCCGCCAAAGTCAAAGACTTCTCCCCCCACAACGACACTCGGGTCAAGCCCCGCCTTCTCCAGGACCAAAGACAGCATTGAAGTGGTGGTAGTCTTGCCGTGGGTGCCGGCGACCGCTATGCCGCAGCGAGCCTCCATGAGCCTGCCCAGCATCTGGGCCCGGGTAATCACTGGGATCCCGTTCTCTTTGGCAAAAAGCAGCTCGCAGTTGTCCAGGGGAACGGCAGATGAGACCACCACCAGCTCAGCCCCGGCAGCATTCTCCGGCCGGTGTCCTGTATGCACCTCGACTCCGGCTTCCTTCAAAGCTTCGGTTTTCTCAGAGGCTACCAGATCAGAGCCGGACACCGGCCATCCCATGTCTGCCAGGAGTCTGGCAATACCGCTCATCCCGATGCCGCCGACACCAACAAAATGTACACGAACAGGCCCCTGCTCCATGTGTATCCCCATCGGCTCTTTGCCCTCCCTGCTGTGTATGACTGCCTAGGGCAAGGATACTACATAGTATGCAGGGGCCCGATATTGTGCGCCCATACCCCTTGTTCCCCGATTGAGATCAGAGTTCAAGACCAGCCTGCCAGGTCAGCAATTCGATCTGCGATCACCTGGACAGCATCGGCCCTCCCCAGTTCCCTGCTGGCTGCCGCCATTCGGGCCAGCAGCTCAGGATTGCCCAGCAGTTCGAAGATGCAGCTGCCCAACGTATCAGCATTGACATCCCGGTCCAGTATAACCCTGGCCGCCCCCGCCTGCTCCAGCACCCGGGCATTCTTCTCCTGATGGTTCTCGGCTGCATGGGGGAAAGGAATGAGGATAGCAGGCAAGCCCCTCACTGTGATCTCAGCGATGGAAAGAGCCCCTGCTCTACCCACCACCAAATCAGCAGCGGCCAAGGCCGCAGGCATGTCGTAGATGTAGGGCACAATCCTAATACACCCATCCTGGACTGCGGGAGGCAGTCCCTCTTTCCTTTGGCCAGATGTACCCAATACATCCCGGGCGATAGCTTCGTAGCTTTTCTTCCCGGTCTGGTGGATTACCTGCAGACGAGGCTCATCCTTCAGCCGGGGAGCCAGTTCCCGCATGGCCCGGTTAATGCTCAACCCTCCTTGGCTGCCGCCAAAGACTACAACGGTCCTATAGTCGGGCCGCAGCTGGAGACGGCCAATGCCTTCTTCCCTGGAAATGGCTGCAATCTCCCTGCGAATCGGGTTCCCGGTGACTATCACCCGGCCGTCTTTGGGAAAATACCGCCCAGCCTCTGGGTACCCTAACGCAATCCCAGACATAAACCGGCCCAGGAGCCGGTTGGTGATTCCCGGAAAGGCATTTTGCTCTTGAATGAAGGTCGGCACCCTGCTCAGGGCAGCAGCCAAGAGTACTGGGCCAGCCACATATCCACCGGTGCCGATCACAACATCGGGCTTGAACTGCCGGATGATCCCCAAAGACTGCACCAGGCCCTTTAGTGCAACTAAGCCGGTCTTGACCAGGTCCAGGGATAAAGCCCTGCGGATATACTGGACAGAGATAAGCTCCAGAGAGTAGCCGGCCCTGGGTACTATGTCTTTCTCCAGTCCATACTGGGTGCCCACAAACAGGATCTCACCCTGGGGATAGCGGGCCTTCAGCTCATTGGCGATGGTTAAGCCCGGATATATGTGACCGCCGGTGCCGCCGGCGGCAATGACCACGCGCATTATTGTCACCACCTACAGATCTAGCGGATTCGCTTTGAGATATTGAGCAAGACGCCTACACCGGCCAGGCTCACTACCAATGACGAGCTGCCGAAGCTGATAAAGGGGAGCGTGACACCGGTTACCGGCAGCACACCGCTGACAACTCCGATATTAAGTGCAGCCTGCACCACGATCATGGAAGTAATGCCAACAGCCAAAAAGGATCCAAATAGATCGTTTGCCTTCATGGCTATGCGAAAGCCCCTCCAGGCGAAGAGGAAAAACAGTGCCAGCACTGCTAGACTCCCGAGAAAACCCAACTCTTCGCCGAGAATGGCAAAAATGAAGTCTGTGTGCTGTTCAGGTAGATAGTAGAACTTCTGCCGGCTGCTGCCGAGCCCCAATCCAAACAGGCCGCCGGAACCGATGGCCAATAGGGACTGGATGATATTCCAGCCTGTGTTCATAGGATCTGCCCAAGGGTTAAGAAACGATAGAATCCTTTCCATCCGGTAGGGTTCCAGCCAGATCAACGCACCAAGAAGCGGCACTGCCATCAGTATCAAAAGGATCAAATGGCTGATCTTGGCACCACAGGCAAAGAGCATGATCAATGCTGTTCCCACCATGGATACTCCGGTGCCGAAATCCGGTTCCATGATCACAAGGCCAAAGAATACTCCGGTGACGAGCAGCGGCGGCACCAGCCCTTTCCAAAAGCTTTTCATGGCCTGGGGGCGGGAGGCAGCAAAGGCTGCAATAAAGTTGACCAACGCAAGCTTGCTCAGCTCCGACGGCTGGAGATTAAAGACGCCAAGGTCAATCCAGCACCGGGAGCCGGAAACATTGGTCCCTATCACCAAGACTGCCGCCAGCAGCCCGCCGGCCGCCAGCACTCCTAGAATCGCCACCCGCTGGTAAATGCGGTAATCAATCTGCATGAGGATCAGCATGGCTGCAGTACCCAGGGTCATACCCATCATCTGGCGCTTGAGATAATACAGGGGATCTCCTGTCTCTGCCAATGCCATCACCGAACTTGCACTGTACACCATCACCAGGCCCAGGCTCACCAGCAGCAGGGCCGCAGCGAACAGAAGCAGGTCAGGCATGGAGTGAGTCTCCCGGGACATCGGTCGTCTCCCCTTTCATCAAAGCCCAAGTACGGCAGGGAATCCAGCCAATCCAATCACAGCAAAGACAAATGCTATCAGCCAAAAGCGAAACACGACCTTGGTCTCCGGCCATCCCTTCAGTTCGAAATGGTGATGGAGCGGCGCCATGCGGAACAAGCGGCGGCCTCCAGTTAGGCGAAAATAAGAAACCTGCAGAATCACAGATAGAGTCTCCAGGACAAATATTCCACCGATAATCGCCAGGAACAGCTCGGTCCGTGTAACTACTGCCATGGCTCCCAAGGCCGCCCCTAACCCCAACGATCCTGTATCGCCCATAATCACTTGGGCTGGATGGGCGTTAAACCAGGTGAAACCCAAGCAGGCACCAGCAATGGCTGCAGCAAAAGCGGCCAGATTCCATTCCCCTAAACCGATACACAGCAGGGCATAGGCTGCTGAGGCGATGGCCGTGGTGCCGGCAGCCAAGCCATCCAAGCCATCGGTGAAATTGACGGCATTGGCGCTCCCAACCACAGCACCAGCGGCAACAATCACAAACAGCCAAGGCGGCAAAGTCAGAGATGCTTGACTGAAGGGTATGGCCAGCACAGGGCCGAGTTCTGGAGCACTCAGCGCAAACAGGCTGACCATCAAGCCTAAAATGATTTCACCGGCCAGCTTGTGCCTTGCCTTAAGGCCCAAAGGCCTTTTAGCCACCACAATGATCGAGTCATCGATGAGTCCAATGAGGGAAAAACCGATGGTGGCCAGTAGGCAGTACGTGGCCTTAAGGTCTGAGCCTGCCAGGATCAGTGTACTGATCACAGCAGCCGGTACAATTAGGATACCGCCCATGGTGGGTACTCCCGACTTCTTCAAGTGCGTCTTGGGCCCATCTGTCCTCACAGTCTGGCCGAACCGCAGCCGGCGTAAGAACCGAATCAGCGGCGGACCGGCCGCCAGAGCGATGAGAAAGGCTAATAATGCCGCATAGAGAACCATCGAAAACATGCCTTCCTCTCCTTCCTTACCGATATCTACAGCCTGGCACAGAGGGATTCCACCACGTGTTCCAGTGCGAGCCCCCGGGACCCTTTCACCAAGATCACATCTCCCGGCCTCGTCAGCTGCAGCACTGCATCCTGTGCCTCCTCCAGGTCAAGGCAGTATTCTATCCTAGCTCCATCCAGGCCTGCTGCTTGGGCCCCTTTTCCGTATTCCTGGGCCAATGGCCCCACTGTGATCAAATACGCCGGATGCAGCTCAGCGGCTTGCTTGCCCACCTGCCAATGGGCATCTCTGGCCAAGTCTCCCAATTCAAGCATGTCACCCAGCACCAGTACCAGCCGCCGTTCACCGGCAATCTCCCCCGCTGTTCGCAAGGCAGCTGCCATGGAGGTGGGGTTGGCATTGTAGGCATCGTTAATGACCAGCCCGCCGCCGAGCCAAGGAATCAGCTCCATCCTCATGTCGGACAGTGATGCCGCTGCCAGGCCAGCCTGCACATGATCAAGGGCTGCTCCCACAGCCAGGGCCGCCGCTGCTGCTGCCAAAGCGTTGCTCACTTGGTATACGCCGGGAATGGGGAGTTCTATCGCTATCGACTCACCCCGGTACCGCAGGTTAAAGGCTGTCCCCTCTGCCCCCCGGCTGACCACCTGGTCAGCTGTAACCAGGCTATCCTCGGCCATGCCGTTGTCCTGGACCTTTTGCCACCCATAGTAGATGATCTCCTTGTCGGCGGCAGCTGGAGCCATCTCCCTTACCAAGGCATCATCAGCGTTCAATACCGCCACACTGCCTGGGGCCATGGTGTCGATCAGCTCCTGCTTGGCCTGCTGAATAGCTTCCTGGGAACCCAAAAGCTCCATATGCACAGTGCCCACATTGGTGACTACCCCTACTTGGGGCCCGGCCAGCTCGGCCAGCTGCCTGATCTGACCTAACCCCCGCATCCCCATCTCCAACACTGCAGCCTTATGGGATTCCTCCAGTTGAAGTAAAGTCAGGGGCAGGCCAATTTCGTTGTTGAGGTTGCCTTGAGACTTAAGGGCAGGGCCCATCTGGCTGAGGATAGAGGCAGTCATATCTTTAGTAGAAGTCTTTCCAGTGCTGCCGGTGATGGCAATTATGGACAGGGAAAACAGCGATCGGTACTTTCCAGCAAGTTCTTGAAGGGCAGCTAGAGTATCCTTGACGGCAATGATACAGAATCTCCTGTCTGCCAGATCTGCCTCAGCCAACCTACTGATGACGGCCTCAGCCCAATCCTCTGCAACTAGTGCGGCGGCAGCTCCCCGGGCCAAGGCATCAACCACGAACTCGTGGCCATCAACCTGTTCTCCCTTTAGTGGTATGAACAGTTCCCCTGCCTTGATTGAGCGGCTGTCTATGGATACTCCCCCGACATGTGGCGAAAGAGAGCCGGCCAGCAGTTCGCCGCTGGTCCATTCAATGATCTGTGCTGCTGATATGGGTTTCACTCTTGTTCCAGGCGCTCTTCAAGGGCCCTGGATGCCTCCTCCCGATCATCAAAATGAATAATGCCATCAGCTAATATCTGATAGTCCTCATGGCCTTTGCCGGCAATCAAGACAGTATCGCCGGCCTCAGCCAGGCTGATCGCCCGCCGGATAGCTTGGCGCCGATCGACAGCGATTTCCCAGTATTTGTCACCTATGGTTCGCTTCACACCGGCACCCACCGCCTCACAGATCAGTTCCGGCGATTCACTCCGGGGATTGTCGGAGGTCACAATCACCACATCTGCCAGCCGGCCTGCAATCTCACCCATCACTGCCCGCTTACCCTTGTCCCGGTCGCCGCCGCAGCCAAATACAACTATGGTACGGCTCTTTGTCAGATCTCTTATTGTCTCCAGCACGTTTTCCAAACCATCGGGGGTATGGGCATAGTCAACCATGACGGCGAAATCCTGGCCTAAGTCAACCGGTTCTAGCCGGCCGGGAACCGGAGATGCTTTGCTTAGTCCTTCCACAGCTGCCGCCGGCTCAATCCCGGCTGCCCGGCAGGCAGCTAGGGCGGCCAGGGAATTATACACATTGAAATACCCGGTGATGGGAAGCCTTACCTCCAGTGCTTCCCCAGCGTGTTCCAGCCGGTAGGTGAGTCCACCGGGTCTGATATCAATATCCCTGGCCCGGTAGTCCGCTGCGGTGTGGATGCCGTAGGTAATAACAGGTGCTTTGCTTCTCTCCGCTATGTAAAGGCTGTGTTGATCATCGCCATTGAGCACTGCTGCCTTGCAGTGATCCCCTTGGCCTTCCAAACCCGAGAACAAGCTGGCCTTCGCTTCTAAATAGTCTTGCAGATTGTCATGGAAGTCTAGATGATCCTGGGAGAGATTTGTAAATACCGCGATGTCAAACTCGGTGCCAGCGGTACGCTGCAGGCTCAAGGCGTGGGAGGAGACCTCCATCACAGCGAACTGGCAGCCATCAGCGGCCATTTGACTAAACAGGCCCTGCAAGTCAGCTGCCTCAGGTGTGGTACGCTCTGTAGGGATCACTTGATCCCCAATCATGTTGTGGATGGTGCCAATCAAGCCTGCCTTGCACCCGGCACTCTCCAGAATAGATTTAATCAGATAAGTGGTAGTGGTCTTACCGTTGGTACCGGTAACGCCAATGAGCCGCAGCTTCCGGGAAGGATAACCGTAGAAGTAAGCGCTGAACAGCCCCAAAGCCCGGCGGGTATCGGGCACGTAGATCACCGGTACTGAAAGATTCCGCACCTTCCTGCCGGATTCTGCTGCTACCGCTGCAGCTCCCCGCTCCACAGCATCATCGATGAACAGGTGCCCATCGAAGCGAAACCCCTTGATACAGACAAAGAGATCCCCCGGCTTAACCTGCCGGGAATCATAGGCAATGCCCCTGATGTCCACTGCCGGATCACCTTCCAGGATCGCCTCCGGAACACTGGCAGCCAGCTTCCCTGCTTCCAACACACATCATCCCCCGATATGCAGCCTAATTATTGCATAATATGAATAGACCCTCATCTCCACCAGATCTCTACCGCAAATATACTTTTTCCCATTCAGGGATGATTTATGGATCAACCCCAACCCCTCTAGTTGGCTGCGGGAGACTCAAAGATGACAGTGACAATGTAGTCCCGGGGAACTTCTGTTCCTGGAGCCGGCTCTTGCCTCACCGCCAGCCCCGAACCCCGTACCTGCAGCCGCAGCCCGGCATTGGCCAGCCTTGCCGCCACCTCCCGCATACTGAGGCCGATGACTGAAGGTACCGTAACCCGTTCCTCGCCGGCATCATAGGCAACCTCATCATAGGCCAGCAGCTGCACAACCGTGCCCCACGGCACTACACTGCCGGGGGCTGGCACCTGTTCAAAGACGATTTCTCCTTCACCGTTAAACTGGCATCTCAGCCCGGCTTGCCGGAGGAGGGTCTCCGCCTCCTGTTTGGGGAAGTTGAGCACATTGGGCACCCTGATATTCTCCCTCTGGAACACGCTGCCTTGGGATTTTGGCGGTGGGTCCTCCCGCCGGGGCACCCCCATCCTTTCCAAGGCATCCTCAACGATCTCCTTGAACACAGGGGCCGCAATCACTCCGCCGTAGGTCTCGCCCTTAGGGTGGTATAGGACTACGATGGCCGCGATCCGGGGGTCATCTGCCGGTGCAAAGCCTACGAATGAGGATACCCGCCGGTCGGTGTAACGTCCCCCTTCGGCCACCTGGGCTGTCCCCGTCTTGCCAGCCACCCTATATCCGGGAATTTCCGCTCTGCTGCCTGAGCCGTTGACTACTACAGAGCGCAGGATCTCAACCATCTGGGAGGCGGTTTCCTCCTTCAGTACCCGGGTACTGGTCATCGGATACTCTTGGATCAGCCGCCCGTTGTGGTCCAAAATCCCCTGGAGAAAATGGGGGGTAACCCTCACGCCGCCGTTGGCTATGGCAGCCATGGCGCTCAGCAGCTGCAGAGGGGTGACGCCGATGCCCTGGCCAAAGCCAACATTGGCCCACCGTGCTGTTTCGCCCCATTGGATCTTGCCCGGTACCGGCACGATTCCCTTGGCCTCCCCCGGAAAGTCGACGCCGGTCTTCTCCCCAAAACCAAACAGCTGTATGTACCTATAGAACAGTTCACCGCCTAAACGTTCTGCGCCCAGCTCGGCAAAGACAGGGTTGCAGGAGTTTTCTACAGCCTCAGTAAAGGTCTGAGACCCATGGCCTCCGGCCCGCCAGCACCTTACCGTCACTCCCCCAATCTTGATCTGCCCCGGATCGTAAAAGCCTGTTGCCGGGGTGACGACTCCCGCATCTAGGGCAGCACTGGAGGTGACTATCTTGAAAGTCGAGCCCGGTTCATATTGATCGACGATCGCGATGTTCCGTCGACTATCCGCCGGATGTGATGAGTAATTGTTAGGATCGTACGTTGGATACACGGCCATGGCCAAGATCCCGCCGGTCTTAGGATCCATGGCAATGAAGACACCGTAATCAGACCCGGTCTCCCGCACAGCCCGGGCCAGCTCTCTTTCAGCTGCATATTGGATAACGTGGTCTAATGTGAGGACCAGGTTGACACCATCCACCGGCGGCACAAACCGGCGGACTCCATCGGGTATCTGCCGCCCGGCAGCATCCCTCTCCATTACCACTCGGCCCGGTTCTCCCCTTAGATATTCATCATAGTAAAACTCCAGACCTTCCAGTCCCTGGTTATCTATACCGGCAATGCCTAAGACATGGGCAGCCAGCTGACCGTGGGGATAGTAACGCTGGGGGCGTTCAACCAGCCCGATTCCAGGCAAGTCCAGTGCCCTAACGGCCCTGGCAGTGTCGGTATCCAGTTTACGGGCGAGCCAGACAGTGGCCTGCTTTCTGGTCAACCTCTCCTCTAAATCAGCTGGTTTCATATCCAAGAGAGGTGCCAAGGCCTGGGCAGCGGCTGCCGGATCCTCGATTTCCGCGGGGACAGCATAGACAGCATCGGCACTAACGCTCACCGCAAGTTTCTGAAGATTGCGATCATAAATAACGCCCCGCTTCGCGTCTACCGGCACAGGGCGCATTCTCTGACTAAGAGCTCTCTCTTGATACCAACGGTTCTGAACAAGCTGCAGATAGCCTAAACGCAGGAGAAGCACAATCAAGAATGCCATAACTCCTAAAAAGACCAACGCAATCCGTTTGCGGATTTCCATTGCCGTAACCTTAGCCACCGGTTTACTCCCCCCGACACCTTCAAAAGACTGGGCCACCAGACCTCAGGCCTCCGGCCAGAGGGGTGGCCCCAGTCTATGATAGCGGTTCACCTACCGGAGAAGCCCAGCTTCTGCTGTACCCATCCCTGGCAGCAGCGGCCCCAGCCAGTTAAATAGGGCAGTCCAAAGCCGTCTGCCTTCCCTTGCCAGCATCGAGCTGTTTTCCGGCTCAGCTGCCAGTTGAGTGCCCGACCAGGAGTCCCAGTCGACCAGCACCAAGACCTTGGCTTCCTGCGGCTCCACCATGCCCAGTCGGGTGCGGGCGATGTGCTCAATGTGGGCCAATGACTGCAGCTGTTCTACCTTCAGCTGGAGCTGCTGTCCTTCCCGCCGCACTTCCTCCAGCTGTACTTCCAGAGACTGGAGGCTGTATTCCAACTCAATAACCTTGACCTTCTGGCTGATTCCGACAACTGTCAGCGTCACCAACAGCACGGCCATGACAGATAGCAGGATCATGGGATGCACGCGCAGCCGGCGGCGCCGCCTGGGAACAGGGGCAGGCTGTTGGGTGTAGGAAGGTTCCTCCCATACTTCTTCCCAAGGCGCTTGATGCTTCCTTGCCAGTACCATCAATATTCATCCCCTTTACCCAATAGAACCTTCTGCGCCACTCTCAGTTTGGCGCTGCGGGCTCGAGGATTGGAGGCAATCTCCAGCTCCGTTGGTACTATTGGTCTGCGGGTGAGGATCCTGAGCTCGGCTTGCTTCCCGCACATGCAAACCGGCAAGTCCGGCGGGCAGTCACACCCGGCGGCCAACCGTCCAAAGGTCCTCTTGACAATCCTGTCTTCCAATGAATGAAAACTGATCACGGCAATCCGGCCCCCAGGCCGGAGAACCTTGACAGCATCTGCCAAAGCCTTCTCCAAAACTTCTAGTTCCCGATTCACTGCGATCCGCAAAGCCTGAAATGTCCTGCGGGCGGGATGGGGTCCATCTTTCCGGGCCCCTGCCGGAACTGCAGCCTTGATAACATCAACTAAATGGCCTGTGCTGGTGATAGGCGAGCGGCGCCGCTCTTCCACGATAAACTTGGCAATGCGCCTCGCCCACCGTTCTTCGCCGTATTCTGATATGATTCTCGCCAGTTCCCTCTCTGGCAGTGACGCAATCAAATCAGCAGCCGTTACCGCTGCAGCGGGGTCCATCCTCATGTCCAGCGGCGCATCATGGCGATAGCTAAAGCCCCGTTGCGGTACATCCAGCTGCGGCGACGAGACTCCCAAGTCAAACAGGATTCCGTCCACAGGCACGAGCTTACGTTCTGTCAAGACTCTTTCTAGATGGACAAAATTAGAATGGATGAAAACCACCTGAGATGCTTTATCTTTCAGGGCTTCTTTGGCAGCCTCTAGGGCATTGGGGTCTTGGTCCAAAGCAATGAGCCTTGCTTGCCGTCCGGCATGTTCCAAGAGCAGCCGTGCGTGGCCTCCCCCGCCTACTGTAGCATCAACATAGACTCCATCACGGCGCCAAAGGAGCTTCTCGATTACTTCCCGGGCCAAAACCGGCACATGATGATAATCCAAGCAGTCACCAAACTTTCATCCATTGTCTTCCCCGCAGCATATTACCCAGCCACTAGATGCCGAGATCGACGATTTTCTCTGCGATTTCTTCATAGGATGTACTGGCTTCTTCCACATAGTCATCCCAGGACTCCTTAGCCCAAATCTCCACCCGATTGGAGACCCCGATCACCATCACATCTTTCTCCAGTTTGGCATAATCCCTCAAATTGCCGGGCAAGGTGATCCTGCCTTGTTTATCTAGTTCACACTCGGTGGCCCCCGAAAAGAGAAATCTCACAAACCTGCGGGCATCGCCCTGGGTCAGAGGCAGCGACTTGAGCTTCTCCTCCAATATGGCCCATTCGGAGGGGGGATATACAAAAAGACAGTGGTCTAAGCCCCTGGTGACAATGAATCTCTCCCCCAGCTGCTCGCGGAATTTCGCCGGAATGATCAGGCGGCCTTTACTATCCAGCGTATGCTGCCATTCTCCCATGAACATGGCCGCTGCCCCTCTTTCCCGGGAAGTCCCTCCACTTCCCCCCACTTTCTACCACTTTGCCTTCCTTATTCCACCCCTTTGAGCAAATTCCTGCCTGATTCAAAAAAACATCAACCCCCGGACAACGAATTCCGGGGGTTCTCAACCTCAAAAAAGAAAAAAGCGGTGATTTGTGCAATCATCGCTCTACAATACTGCCCAAGGGGCTGGGAAAATCGGTACTCCGCCGCCTAGGGTCTTGCTGCAGCTAGTGGACCTTATTAGCTGCGGACAGCACGAAGCAAGTCCCTGTAGGTATCTAAGTCCATTCCGATCTCTACCCGCTTAGCATGGATGTCGGACCCGTTCTCCCTTGCACAATCTACGCAGCGCCGGGTCTGGGGCAGCGCATCTAGTCTTTCTGATGGGATCGGTTTGCCACACAGTTCACAGTGCCTTTCCACTATCCAAGACTCCTTTCTACACAGCGGCCATGGGGTCGGTTTCAGCTTCGTAGGCAATCACCCGCAGCGGCCATTGCCTCCTCTTCCCCTCCTCTTCCAATAAATCGGCCAGCCGTGATGCAAAGACCGCTTCAGTACCGAAATGGCCAGCATCAATCATGGCCAGCGATGTGCTGCTAACGTCCAGGGCAGTATGGTATTTCACATCTCCTGTAATCAGGACATCGGCACCCTGTGCTAGGGCTGCCGGCCACAAATGTGATCCGCTGCCGCTGCACACTGCCACTGCCTGCACCAGCCTATCATTAGGGCCCACTATTCGGACCCCCTGTATGCCTAGTACCTCACCGACATACTTTGCCAAGGAGGCAAGGGTCATCTTCGACTGCAGCCGGCCGATACGGCCGTAGCCGCTCTCATCTAGTTCAGGCTCTAGAACGCCGACATCCAAGAGATGCAGAGACTCAGCCAGCCAATCATTGAGGCCTCCCTCGGCCCTATCGATATTGGTATGGCCGACAAACAGACTAATCCGGTGAGTAACGAGACTGTAGATGATCCGGCCCACTGAGTTATCCAGTGTCACTCTTTTCAATGGTGCAAAGATCAAGGGATGATGGCTGATGATCAAATCAACGCTTGTTTCGGCAGCGTACTCAGCTGCAGCCTCAGTTACTGTCAGGCAAGTCATCACTGTCCTACAGGGAGATGAAGCAGAGCCTACCTGCAGTCCGACATTGTCCCATTCCTCTGCCAGCGACTGGGGAAAAAGCTCCTCCATGTATGCAATGATATCTGCCGCCACTATCACTGCTGCATCATCTCCTTCGAGCTGAGGCCGGCGCAGCTTACCATACCTGAAGAAACATTCTCTATTTATTGTCAAGTTCCTCCCCAACACAATAAATACCGGCCCCAGATGGGCCGGTACTCATTAAGCAGCTGCTAGCTGCTGGCTGCTCAGGTTCTTCTTCCACTAATACCTAAACTCGATATCCAGATGGAAGCGGCCTTCCACAGCAAAGGGATATTGGGTTTTTAGGGAATCCAGCCGAACCATCCATCTGCCGTCCCGGCTGTTCCTATCGACATTAACCTCTCTAATGGCCGCCTTGTACCCACTTTTCAGTGCCACCAGCTGATGTTCTCCCTCCCCCAGCTCCACTGCCTGAGGAAGCTCTCCGACGTAGTTCCCGTCTACAAACAGCTTGACTCCTGAAAGGTTGGAATGGACTTCGTAGGTTATAGTCGTCCGCCTGGCAGGTTCAATCCTGAGAAGGCAAAGGTCCATGGCCCAGTCTTCACCGGACAGGGCTAGCCGGCGCCGCAGCCTGGATATCAGTCGGTCTACACCGTTCTCCCGCAGCAGCTCAGGATAGTCTACAGGCTTGTTGCGAGTTGCCACAATCAACAGGTTCTCTTCTCCAATGGGAGGTGCCGCAACGATGTCATACTTGTCTGGCACCCGGTAGATCCTATTTCTGCGGGCATAACCGTCTGGCTGGTGGGGATTGGGGAACAGCTGAGTCACCTTGCCGGCGGCATTGACATCAAAAATAGCTACATATGCATTCTCACTGACTTCAAAGTACAACTGAACGCTTTCGCCAACCCGGTAACTGGGCTCGCTGGTGCCCTTATCGGTCCAGAGGCGCACCCGCAAATCACTCTTGGGACTAGGGTTGATGATCAAGGACTTGGTCCCCGATTCTGCACTTACCACCAATGTAGAAAGCATCACTACAGCCAAAACGAGGGCTAAACAACGCCACAGCCTCACAATCATCACCTCCTGGTGTACTTGGTGGAACTTACTCCCATTATACCCTATTTTCCGCTCCCTGCGCCATGATCTCCCTCACCATGATTGCCGTACTTTTGCCCCGCTACCAAGGAACCATGTGCAGGCGGGCGAGCCTGCTGGTCAAGAGCTGTGTTAGTCAGTTCAGTCTCCCTATCAGCCCTACCCTTGCCATCCTACATCTCAACTCACTGCATTGACACCTCATCAAGAACCTCAGAGCTGCCTTGTGTTAGGCAGCTCTGACCACCATGGGCATCGTTCCCTTATTTCACCGGCTCCAGGCTCTGCTTCGCCAGCTGAATGGGGGTTATGGAATCGGCAGAGAAAGGCTTCAGCCTGACTGTAAAGGTAAACACATGGGGCTGCAGCTCATACTGGGGCAGTGTGGGCGGCCCGCAGCTGCCGCTTCCTAAGCCGTGATGCCGGTAATCCAGGTTCAGATAGATTTCATCTCTCCAGATGAGTTCATCGGTGTGCCGGGCCTTCTCCAGATCCTCTGGGGAGAATCGATGGGCACTGAAATTAAGCGGTTTGTCTCCCGCAGCAAACAGGCCCATACCCCGGAGATCCGTCAGTGCCACCCAGAAGACATCGGTCCGGTTGCCATGCTCCTGGGGATAAACATAGGGAACATACAGTTCATCTACTGAGCAAGCATAAACCCCGAACCTGTTAGCCAGCTTGCTATCTACATAGCTTTCTCCCGGCCCCCGTCCATACCAGCTCACCTGGTTAAAGTCGATGGGCAGAATCATCTGCAGCCCTATCCGGGGCAAGAGGGGCAGCTGGCCCTGGGGAGTCCCCTGCGCTTCCAACACAAGGCTCCCATCGCCATATATGGTGTAGACATAGGTACAGTCAAACCCGTGGTCAAATACCGGCGGTGCGATCCGGGTCCGCACCTTGAGCTTCACATTTTTCCGGGCTGCGTCAACCACGACTTCATCGACTCGGTGCTGCAGCTCATGGAGACGGGCATTTTTCCATGCCTTGACATACACGACATCGTTATCGGTTGGAGCCCGCCAGAAGTTCAGCCGGGGTCCTCTGGTGATAATCTGCCTGCCGTGATGCAGCCAGGAGGTGAGCATCCCAAAGACCTTGTCAAAGGTGAGCTGGAAATCCTCACCCTTTACCTCTAGGCATGTATCAGTCTGGCAGATGGTGAGATCCGGCATGGAATCCAGCAAGATCACCGGTCCCGATGGTGTTGCCGTCGGCAGCTTAAACTGTACCCAAGCCACTTCGTGGCCCGCGGGTGCCCAGCTGAGGTCTGAAGCCAACGTAAAACGAAGATTCAGCCAATAATCGGTAGCTGGCAGCACAAGCGGATCAGCATATGGTATGGTCACTACGCCAGTCTCCCCTGGGCTCAGCTCCGGCACCGGGAGTGTGCCGGTCTGCAGCACCTTTCCATCTGCAGTGACGCTCCAACTGAGGTGCAAATGGCCTAAGGTGAGAAAGTCATAGCGGTTGGTGATCAGGAGCTGCCTTTCACTGAGGTCTTCAACTTCTACCAATACCGGCTCCAGTACCTTCTTGTACTCCACCAAACCCGGTGAAGGATGCCGGTCTGGAAAGATCAGGCCGTTGATCAGGAAGTTCCTATCATTGGGCTCATCTCCAAAGTCTCCGCCGTAGGCGAACCGCTCTGTACCTCGGGCAGTGCACTGCCGCAAGCCCTGGTCCACCCAGTCCCAAACAAAGCCGCCCTGAAGCCTGGGATACTTCCAGAAAGCATCCCAATACTCCTTGAAGCCCCCCGGCCCGTTGCCCATGGCATGAGCGTATTCACAGAGGATAACCGGTTTGGTGTAAGAATCTTCCTCAGCCAGCTCGATGACCCCGTCTACAGGCGTATACATGGGGCCGACAATATCAGCTACTTCCTGGGTGCGGTCTCCCTCATAGTGGATGGGCCTGGTGGGATCTACCTTGCGGGTCCATTCTGCCATCTGCCGATGATTGCGGCCAAACCCAGACTCATTGCCCAAAGACCAGATGATCACTGACGGGTGGTTCTTGTCCCGCTCCACCATTCTCTCCATGCGGTCGAGATACGCTCTTTCCCACTCTGGGTCATCACTGAGCCTGTTGATGTCTCCCACTGTCCCAAAGCCATGGGTTTCCAGGTCAGTTTCATCCAGCACATAGATGCCGTAGTAATCGCACAGGTCATACCAGCGGGGATCGTTGGTATAGTGGGAGGTCCTGACTGCATTAATATTGTGCTGCTTCATCAGGAGAATATCTTTAACCATGGAGTCCACAGAAACGGCCCTGCCCAAATCAGGATGCATTTCGTGGCGGTTGACCCCTTTGATCATAATCGGCACTCCGTTGACCAGCAGATTGCCGTTCTTGATCTCAACTTTGCGAAACCCTACTGAACAATGCTGTACTGACAGCACCTTGCCGGCATCGTCTTTGAGAGTCACCAACAGCCCATAAAGATTAGGGGTCTCCGCTGTCCATTTAAGGGGGTTATCGACGGGAATCCGGAACCCAATCCTCACGTCACCACCGCCGGGAAGCTCTACAAACTGACTTTCAGGCTCCACCACCGGCCGGCCGGCACAGTCAACCAGTGAAAGGGTGAGTTCATGACCGTTGAGGACGGTATCTCCGCAATTTTTGATAACAAGGGCTGCATCTAAAACGGCATCTTGATAGTCTTCATCCAGCTCCGTTCTGACCCTCACATCAAAGACGTGGATGGAGGGAGGTGAATAGATGTACACATCTCTGAAGATACCGCTCAGCCACCACATGTCCTGATCCTCAAGATAGCTGCCATCAGACCACTGCATAACCTGCACTGCAACCAGGTTTTCTCCTGGCTGAACATGGGCAGTAATATCAAACTCTGACGGCAGGCGGCTTCCCTTGCTGAATCCCACAAATTCACCGTTGACCCATAGGTAGAAGGCGGAGTCCACTCCTTCGAAGCGGATAATCACGGGACGATCCTGCCAGGTTTCCGGCATGTGAAAAACCCGGCGATAGCAGCCCGTGGGGTTTTCAGTGGGCACCTTGGGCGGATCCACCGGGAACGGATAGATGACATTGGTATAATGCGGCCTTCCGTAGCCTAACATCTGCCAATTAGAGGGGACAGTAATGCCGTCCCAGTCCGATGCATCATAGTCGGGGTTTTGAAAACCAGACGGCACCAGGGCAGGATTGGCTGCAAAGTAAAACTGCCACTGGCCGTTTAGCAGGCGAAACCAGGGGCAATTGCCCCGCTCACCAGTCAACGCGCTGGCCTCATCGGGGTACGGCAAGAGCAGCGCATGGGCTGGCAGGCGGTTTCGATGCAAAAGCTGCGGGTTCTCCCAATCAAACACCGGCCTCATCCTTTCACTGTAAGTAATCAAATAACCGTTTCATCGTCCTCAATCCCATCAGTTAAGCATCTGAGTATTCCATCTATGGATATTCTTGACAGTATCTGATATTCCTTCCACAGGGCGCAGCCGCCGCAGAACGCCGTTGTCAACGGCAAGCCCGCCGTAGGCATGCACAGCTGCTTCCCACAGCTTCCCCGCACAGCCGCCCACGGTGCCGGCCTGTGCCGGCCAGTCTGCTGCGCCACACGGGGCGCGGTTTTCCGCGCCCGTCAGCGGCACTATGCTGACAGAGGCAGATACATGTATGTGCTTTCAACACCCGAGGGCATTTAGAATAAAAAAACGGGGAGCGGCTCAGGATTTGGCTGTCCTTGAGCTGCTTCCCGTCTAATTTGCGCCTTTACTCTCTGCAGCTGCCCCGCAGCTACTTGATCTCAAAGGTAGCATGGGCAGTGACGCTAATCTGTTTGCTTTTGGTTGATGTGTCGTGAATCCCCATGCTGGACACCTCGGTAGAATGGGGCTGGGTGATCTGGAATACTCCCTGCCGCAGGGTTCTCAGCTTCCCTAAAGACATGTCTGAACCCTTGAGCATCTCCAGTGCCCGTTCCCTGGCATTCTGGGTCGCCTCACCTACCATGTCCTTCTTGAGTTCATCCAAATTCGAGTAGAAGTACTCCAACCGACTGTTGTATACGTCAAGGTCTGTATCCAACTGTGGAAGCACCTCTAGGGCCAGGTTGTCGATGGTATCTACATCCTGAGATATGACGTAGACCTGCTGCTCCAAGCGATAGCCCTCTATCCCGCTGCTCCCGTAAAACTCATACACACTGGGAGGAATGATGGTGACCTCACTGTCATCAACACCGCTCTCCCTTAGAAAATGCAGCATCTCTTGGAGAGAGTCATAGAGCCTCCGCCTACCACCGGCCAAGTCGTCCAGTCCAGTTCTCTCAGTTAGTGACAAGGACCATTTCACTGTGTCAGCCTCATACTGCTTCGAAGCTGTCCCTACAACTGTAATAGTCTGCTGCGGCCTTCTGGATTCGAAGAAGAATAGGCCAAAGACCAGGGATGCCAATACTATGCCTACCCCCAACAAGGCTGCTGCTTTAGCAAACTCTCTCCCGCTCCCCGTTCCTTTCACCAAGTGGACCAGCTTCCTTTCATAATTGGTATGCCTGCACGTTTAGCATATCACAAGTCATTAGCTTGATAAATAGACAATAAATGAGACAACCCCTAGGATTGCCTTCCTAGGGGTACATATGCGCTTCATATGTGGTGGGCCCTGTAGGATTCGAACCTACGGCCAAGGGATTATGAGTCCCCTGCTCTACCGCTGAGCTAAGGGCCCAAAAAATGGCTCCCCGGGTTGGACTCGAACCAACAACCACCCGGTTAACAGCCGGGTGCTCTACCATTGAGCTACCGAGGAACAACGGATGTTCTTATTATAATCCATATCAATTGATCAGTCAACCGGTGTTTCTCAACGAATCATCGCAGCTGCACCCAGCTCTATCCAGGCCCTGCCTGCACAGGGCCAGCCCAAGGAGCTGCCCTGGGCCGCCCTATTCTACTCCAGGAAGTCCTTCAACTTCTTGCTGCGGCTGGGATGCCTCAGCTTACGCAAGGCCTTTGCTTCGATTTGGCGAATCCTCTCTCGAGTCACGCCAAAAACTTGCCCTACCTCTTCAAGAGTGCGGGAACGACCATCATCCAGTCCAAACCGCAGGCGCAAGACTTGCTCTTCCCGGTCTGTCAGCGTATCCAAGACATCTTCAAGCTGTTCTCGCAGCATCATAAATGAGGCTGCCTCTGCAGGAGCCGGTGCATCTTGATCTTCTATAAAATCTCCAAGATGGCTGTCTTCTTCCTCTCCAATGGGGGTCTCCAAAGACACCGGTTCCTGGGCAATCTTGAGAATCTCCCTTACCCGTTCCTCTGACAGGTCCATTTCCCGGGCTATCTCTTCCGGTGTCGGGTCCCGGCCGAGTTCCTGCACCAACTGCCTGCTGACCCTAATCAGCTTATTAATGGTTTCTACCATGTGTACAGGAATGCGAATGGTTCTGGCCTGATCTGCAATCGCCCTGGTGATAGCCTGCCTAATCCACCAAGTGGCATAGGTGCTAAATTTGAACCCCTTCCGGTAATCAAACTTCTCTACAGCTTTGATCAACCCCAGGTTGCCTTCTTGAATGAGATCGAGAAAGAGCATGCCTCGCCCCACATACCGCTTTGCAATGCTGACTACTAGGCGAAGGTTAGCCTCAGCCAGTTTTCTCTTGGCCATCTCATCGCCTTGCTCGATCCGCTTTGCCAGCTCAATCTCTTCATCAGCGGTCAATAACGGCACCCGCCCGATCTCCTTCAAGTACATCCGAACAGGATCATCTAGACCAATGCCATCCAGGACACCCCAGTCGGCATCATCTTGGTCGTCGGCTTTCTCGAACTCGTCATCGACAGCATGATCATCGTCGTCATCGGCATCAGCCACGATATCGATACCGAGGGTTGAGAACTGTTCATAGATATCATCTATCTGGTCTGGAGACAGTTCCACTTCTTGCAGGGCATCCATTATCTCTTTATACGTCAGGACACCGCTTTTCTTACCTTTGCTGATCAAGATGTTCAGATTCTCGATGTTAGCCTTTCCATTATCTTTGTTCACCGCGCTCCCCCCTTCCCATTACCTGAAATTGAGACAATCACTTTCTAACCCCTTTTATGATTGGAATCCCCTACTAATCTCTTCCCTTACCTGTCGATATCTAATCAGCAGATTGCCGAGCTGGCTGACCAGCCCGCCATCGACAGCCTTCTGCTCCACCTGCCCAATCTGATTTTCCAAAAACTTAAGATCATCCTTAAGCTGCATGATCTGCAGGCGACGGACATACTGCATACAGGCCTGCGGCGGCGGCGCACTACTCCTGGAAGTCAAAAGTCCGGCAAGAAACTCCTGGACACTGTCATCCTTGACATAATCAAATACCGCAGCCCCGCTCTCCAAGCGCCCAGCCTCACAGCAGGCAAGCAAGCATTCCATGGCCTGCTGCGCCACAGGGTGGCGAAAATCCCTGGGCGATAAGACATCCTTGACCCGCTCCACCAGCTGCCGGTTATGCAGCAACAGACGCAGCAGATTGGCTTCTATGTCAGATAACCCCCGGAGGCCGCCGCCACTTCGCCTCCGCACCTCAACGGCCTTCCGGGAGCCAGCTCTGCCCTTGCCATCTTCCCTATTATTGCTCTTCGTAGAGATTCTATGCCTAGAGCTGCTTTCAATACCTGCTTTTGCCTCATAAGCGTCCAGCTCAGCTGCCAGTACATCTTCACTGATTTTCAGCCTGGCAGCTGACCAGCGGAGATACTCGTTTTGCTCTACAGGACTATCTATTTCTGCCAACACCTCTATAATCCTTCCCGTGGCAGCAACTTTTCCATCCACGGTGGACAGATCCGCCCGGCGAATAATAGCCCCCAGCTTGAATTCAGTCAATCCCGGAGCCTTGGCCAAGAGCTCCTCAAAGGCTCGGTCTCCATACGTGCGGACAAACGTATCAGGGTCTTCCCCCCCAGGAAGCTCCGCCACCCGCACCCTCAGGCCTTGCTGCCGCAGTATCTCCAAGCCCCGCCAGGCAGCTGCTTCTCCCGCGGCGTCTCCATCAAAGGCAATGACTACTTCCTTAGCATATCGATGCAGAATCCTGGCTTGATTCTCCGTCACTGCGGTTCCCAAAGCAGCAACGGCATTATCCCATCCCATCTGATAGAGGCTGATGACATCCATATACCCTTCAACTAAGATGGCGAACCCTTTCTCTCGAAAACCCCGGCGAGCCAGGTCAAGTCTATACAGATTATTCCCCTTGGTGAATATCAGTGTCTCCGGGGAGTTCAGGTACTTTGGCTGTGACGCATCCAGCACCCTGCCCCCGAAGGCAATGGGCTGTCCCCGGCGATCACAGACGGGGAACATCAGGCGTCCCCTAAACCGGTCATAGCAGCGGGAACCTCGCCCTTCCGATGCCAGCCCTGCAGCCAAGCATTCAGCTTCACTGAAACCCTGCTGCTCTATATGGGTCAAGAGGCTCCTCCATTCAGCTGGAGCATAGCCAAGGCCAAATCGCCGGGCTGTCTCTCCCTGAATTCCCCTGGCCGTCAAGTATTGTCTGGCCAGCCCGCCAGCTCTGCCAAAGAGTTGGCTGTGGAAGAACTCCTGTGCCGCCCTATGCAGCTGCAGCATGCGGTCCTTTTCAGACTGATGCTTTGTTGCTTCGGGACCCCGGCCCTCGGTGACTATCGGTATGCCTGCTCTTTCCGCCAGCCTTTCCAAAGCTTCACGAAAGGAAAGGTTCTCCATAGCCATCAAGAAATTGATTACATTTCCGCCCGCGCCGCAGCCGAAGCAATAGTAAAACTGCTCTTCTGGATTTACATTGAAAGACGGGGTTTTCTCTTTGTGGAAGGGACAAAGGCCCTGCCAGTTCTTCCCCGTTCGGCGCAACTGAACATATTCGGATATGACGGAAACGATGTCGTTGCGCTCCCTAACCTCGGCGATGACCCGCTCCGGAATGAGACCAGACATAGCATTCACCCCGCCTGATACGAGTTCGCTTTGCATACAGACTATCCCTGCTTCACAACGACCAAGCCTTCGGCAGGAAGAGCTTTTCAAACTCAGCCAACGCGTATCGGTCAGTCATCCCGGCAATGTAATCAGCCACCAACAGCTGCAGCTCGTCCTCGCTGCCATTTCTAAACTGCTCCGGGAGGCGATGGGGATAGGTCATGTAGTACCGAAATAGGGCAGTGATCATCCGGTGGATCTTCTCCTTCTGCTCTGCAGCGCTCTGGGCCAGGTATATCCTTTGGAAAAGGAATTCCCGCAAAGTGTTTGTGGCATGGGCGACTGCCGAAGACATCCTGACTTCCGGATTCTCCCAGCTGTTGAT
>LFTN01000098.1 GCA_001513495.1 Clostridiales bacterium DTU087 | reverse complement strand
GTATTGATTCCGTACAGTAATCCAGTTATTAATCCCTTACAACTTCACCACGTTAGCGGCTTGCGGGCCCCGCTCGCCTTCAACGATGTCGAACTCGACTTCCTGCCCCTCTTCCAAGGACTTGAAGCCTTGCTCCTGGATAGCGGAAAAGTGGACGAAAACGTCGCCGCCGTCTTCCCGTTCGATGAATCCGTAGCCCTTCTCCGCGTTAAACCACTTAACTCTGCCTAGCATTAGTACGCATTCCTCCTAAAGATTTCTCCAACTCTTAAGGTGAAGCAACAAGTCCAAGAACAAGGGGACTTACATAAGGGCCCGATGTTGCCTGGTAACAGCAGCGCCTAAGAGTTTTCAACTTTCGAACTAATGGTATCACGCCCATCATTGACCTGTCAAGGGCAAACATGTTTACCACGCTATTTCGTTCTCTGCCCCTGTACCAACACAACGGCCTGCCCAGGCAGTGCTGTTGTTCTTATTCATGCCCCGCAAGGGGCCTGAATAACCGTCTGCGGCCATGTAGTTTTGTGGGACGGCGTGCTGTCCCAAGGCAAGCTGCCAGATATAACAAGAAGGACTCGCCTCAGCACTCCCCGGTCATGTACTGAGTGAGTCCTTTACTCATCATGTCAGGCCGCTGTCTTTCCTTAGTCCCGGTGTCTGGCAAAACAGTCACGGCAGTACACTGGCCTATCCAACTGCGGCCTAAATGGTACTTCCGTTTCTACGCCGCAGTCTGCACAGACTGCCTTAAACATCTCACGTTCCCGGGGCCGGCCGCCTCCCCGCTGCTGCTTGCGGTTTCGACGGCACTCTGGGCAGCGGGCCGGCTCATTCTGAAATCCTCTTTCCTCATAGAAGGCTTGTTCCCCAGCGCTGAACACAAACTCTCCGCCGCAGTCACGGCAGACCAAAACTCTGTCAACAAAGGCACCCATTAATCTGATCCCCTTCTTTTTCGGTAATCGATCGCTACACTACCCAGCGCGGGCCTGCCTTTGCCTCATTCCCTACACCCCGCCGGGGACGTGTCTCACTGACACCGCTGGGGATCAAGACTTGGCCTTAGGGCTTCGTCTAGCATAACACCATTTGCGGGTACGTTATCCGCTAGGGCCCACACTCTCAGTCTTATTATATCCCTCTCCAGCAAATAACACAACAGCTAACTGCTTACATGACCAGATGCCCGTCCTCGTTGAGAAAGGCCTTGACATGCCGGGTAGGATCCCTCACTACCCGCTTCTCACCGCCGATGGAGATAGTGACATTGGGATAAACCGTCTGGGCCATGATCATGCCCTTCCCCACTACGGCAATCTCAGTAGTCACTCCGCCGGGGCCGCCCAGCTCCTTAAACTCTATGTTTCCCTCATGGACTACAACCCGGCCGCCCCGCAAGAGCCCCCGGGGTGCTTTGACTCCTCGGCCTGCTGTAATGGCAGAGTAATAGCAGCCGGCACCGTTGATTACCACCTTGCCGCTCGCCTCCAGAACTGCGTTCTGCAGGCTCTGTACCTCAATATCTGCGTCGGCCGCCTGCATAGCTTCTAGGAACAATGCCAGATCCTGAAGGGACTTCATCAAGGGCTGCAGCTCGCTGCTGGACGATATGGTACTTCGACCTAACCCAATCAACTTCTGCCGCAAGGCAGGAACCAAATGGGTAAACCTATGGAAGAGGTCAGGGGAACTGGCGGCATGATCTTCCAAGACTACCACTTGCTTGGGAATATCCTTGAACCTGCCTTCCAAGAGCTGCCCCACCAATTGGCCTTCCGGTATTCCAGCTTCCTGCATCCGGGGGTCCCGCAGCAGCTGTCGGACAGCCCGCAGGAGAGCCTCCAGCTGCAGGCTCAACACCTGCACCACCGAGAGGGCGGACTTGGACTCAGCTGACACCCCTCCAGCTCGAATCTGTGCGCCAATTACGCCCTTCCGCACGATGACTCCCTGCTGACCCATGACTTTGGCATGGGAGACAAGCCCGCGAACCTCAACAACACCTCCGGATATAATCTCGATCCGGTCTAGGACATCTCCGCTGACCATCACATCGCCGGAGAAACGGATATGGCCGGTACTGGCATCGGCATTCTTCGGCACCACAAAGGTCGGAATCACCTTGATGGTCTTACCCTCTAAAATAGGCCGCCCTTCCCGGACAGCCACCGCCTGGCGCCCTTCATTGACCAGCTCCACCCCTTCCCCTGCCGAAAGCACCGGATTCCGGTAGTTGCCGGGGCGGATAGGCTTGCCGTACACGTCGGTGCCGGGCTTGCCAGGCTGGGGATCGGTTTTCTCTGCTAGAACATCTCCAGGCTGAACCCAAGGAATGGAGATTCGATCATAAAGATCCACCCGGGTAGCGTTGGGATCGATATCTTTCTCCCCAATCTCGGTGAAGAAAAACTTGATAGACCCGTCCACCGGCTCCTCCGGCTCCCGGCCCTTGGCCACCAGCATTGGTATGCTGGGCCTCTCTGCTGTTAGTGTGTTCACGGCCGCAGCATCAATTCCGTAGACGATGCCGGCCTCTGCCAGTTTTGCCATCGCTCCTTCCACAGTGAGCTCCGGAGGCTCTACAATGTCTGTCTGCTCTGCTGTAACAAACCCGAAGGAGGATTCAGGCAAATCCCGTACCTTGAACCTCTTGCCTACCTTGCGCCGCACTGCCGCAAAGGCCCGCATTTTCTCCTTGTCAACGGTGACCTCAATGTCGCAGACTGCTTCCTCATGGACAGGAAGGACTTCTACCACATCTCCCTCGGACAACGTGTACTGATCATCGATTGTTTTTCCGTTTACTCTGACTAGTACATTCCGGTCGGGCTTAATCGAGGGCCAGCGTCCGCCCGCCTTGGGCGGTACCACCGACACGCGGCCGTCTTCAATCCGGATCAAGCCATCCACGGGCGTTCCCGCCTGTACCGGCACATCCTCCAAGGGGTGCCTTTCTGCCTCTTGTCCAGTCTGGTTGACTGGAGAGCCGTCTTTCCTTGTCTCGTCAT
>LFTN01000095.1 GCA_001513495.1 Clostridiales bacterium DTU087 | reverse complement strand
GGTAGGAACAGAGCCAAAAGTGCAGGATATCTCTTAGAAAGCGAATGAGCCGTATTCAGTGACGTGCCAAGAAGGGATGATCTAGATGAGTCGAATGAGAAAGGAATCACTGGTGCGCAAGCTGATGATCCCCATTTTGCTGATTGCCCTGGGTGGGTATACCTTGGTTACAGCAGTGTCTGCGTTGGCATTACGGCAGCTGGGGTGGGAGGTGTTCGGGTATGGAGGTACCGAGGCAGCTTCCCGGGCTGTTGCCGAACTGGAGGCGTATTTTCAAAAGTATGCAGCCATCGTAGAGACCCTGGCTCAATCGGAGGACATCGGGAATTTCGCCAGGCAGGCTGTTTTTCGCACACCGATGAACTACTCGGGCAATGAAGCATATGCCACTTTCCTTTCCACCATTAGGAAAGTGGCGGACAGGGACCCCCACATAACCAACCTCTACTTTGGTTCGGAAGCATCCCAGACCTTCTTTGACATCCTAGAGTCCCGGCTGCCTGCCGACTATAGGAACAATCAAGAGGATTGGTACCGATTGGGGAAGCAGGCCAACGGCTTATTCTTCTCAGAGCCCTTTATGGATGAGATTTCCGGTTCTCCCATCATCTCCATTACATACCCAGTTCATGTGGATGGCTCTTTCCAAGGGGTTTTGGGCATCGATGTGGATTTGGAGAGCATCGGGGCCATCTTATCATCGATAGAGCTTGCCGAGGGCAGTTACCCCATATTGATGAGTCGGGAAGGCACGTTCCTGCATCACCCCCAGGCTGACCTCGTCTTCACTGCCAAGGGAACTGATCTGGGAGGGGATTTTGCCAGGCTTTCCCGAGAGATGCTTGCCGGCGGAACCGGGATGGGTGAAGTAGACCATGAAGGGGAAACCTTGATAGTCTTCTACCATTCAGTGGATATGACCGGATGGACCCTCGGTGTAGTGCTCCCCCGGGTCCTTCTTGCACAGATTGTGCTTAGGCATGTAACCATGATCATTATCATTGCCATTGCGTTTGTCCTGGGTATCATGCTTGTTATGTCATGGCTGATTCGGCGCTCTCTAGCTCCCTTGGGGGAGATGGAGCAGCTGGCGGGGCTGGTGGCAGGCGGTGATCTGACTGTAAAGGTTGAACAGAAAACCAATGACGAGATCGGCCGGCTTGCGGCGAGCTTAACCCAGATGACAGAGGGCCTGAGGGCCATCGTCAGCACCTTGAAGGAGTACTCGGGACAGGCAGCAGATACCGCCGCGGAGCTGTCCTCTTCATCGCAGCAGGTGGGAGCATCCATTGAAGAGGTGGCTGCCAGTACCAACCAGTTCGCAGGGACAGCTACCAACATGAGCCACAGCATTCAGAGAATGGCCGGCACTGCTGATCAGGTGTCAGAGACAGCGGCCACCGGCCATGATGCCGTGGTGAAGGCCATGGATGAGACCAGTAAGCTGAAGGATGAGCTCGCGGAGCTGGCCGCTGAAGTGGAGGACTTGGGCACGGCATCCCAGTCCATTAGCCAAATTGTTGATATGATCAGGGATATCGCCGACCAGACCAATCTCCTAGCTCTGAATGCTGCCATTGAGGCAGCTAGAGCTGGAGACGCCGGCCGGGGCTTTGCTGTAGTGGCCGATGAAGTGCGAAATCTAGCGGAACAATCGGGACGAGCCGCGGCGGAGATCGGGGCCATTGTGGCCAGGATCCAGCGAGAGACCCAGGAAACAGTTGCGGGGATGCAGAGAAGCGCGGTTCAAGCAGAGCACACCTTGGAGGTCGTCAATGCCAGTGGCGAACGGCTGGAGGCCATCATCCACCACATTGAGCGTTTGGTTGCCGACCTGCGGGAGGTATCTGTCGGTACAGATGAAGTAAGCAGCGGCAGCCAGGAAATCGCAGCTGCCACCGAGGAACAGTCGGCTGCCATTGAGCAAGTTGCTTCCTCTGCCCAAAGCCTCAATAGGCTGGCTGGAGAGCTGAACCGCCTGGTGGGCCAGTTTAAGTTGGAATAAGGTTCCTTGAGAAAAGGGACTCCCGTAGAGAAGCTCACATAGTAGAGGCCCTAAGCAATCAGTCGCTGCAGCTGCGGCGGCTGATTGCTTTTCACTTACTATAGATCTCATTGAATGATGTGGCGGCAAGTGGTAGGATTATGTCCTGGGGCCTATACCAATATTTAGCAAGAGACGAGGCACGTTCAGCCACCAAGTCATAGAAGGGATGATGCAGATGAGAAGCAGAAGCAAAGAGTCACTGGGGCGGAAGCTGATGGTCCCAATCTTGCTGCTGGTGCTGGCAGGATTCGGCTTGAACAGCATAGTCTCTGGTGTGGTGCTGTACAATGTGGGCTGGCAAGCCATTAACGACGGCAGCAAAGAGGCTGCTTCCAGGGCCAACGCTGAACTGACGACACATTTTCAGAAGTACGGGATCGTAGTAGAGACACTGGCACAGTCGGAGGATATTGTCGGCTTTGCCAGCCAAGCGGTCCACCGCTCGCCCAGGGACTACCGGGGCAGTGAAGCCTACTCGGCTTTCCTAGCGACCATCAGAAGAATCGCAGACAGAGATGAACACATCACCAACCTGTACTTCGGTTCCGAAGCCTCCCAGACGTTTTTTGACATCAAAGAATCGGAGCTGGCGTTCTTCTACCGTATTGATGAAGAGGATTGGTATCGGTTGGCTAAGGCAGCCAACGGGCTGTTCTTCACAGAGCCTTTCATAGAAGAGACTACAGGTGCTTTGGTGATCTCCATTACATACCCCGTTTATGTGGACGGCTCATTCAAAGGAATTTTGGGGATCGATGTAGACTTGGACAGCATTGGGGCCATTGTGTCATCGGTAGAAACCGTCGAGGGAAGCTATGCGGTACTGCTGAGCCGTGATGGCACATTCCTGTATCACCCCGACAGCAGCCTAACCTTTACTACCAAGGGGCCTGAGCTGGAGGGAGATTTCGGCCTGATCTGTCAGGACATGGTAGCTGGTCAAGCCGGCTACGGTGAGGCGGATTACGACGGGGAGCCGGTAGTAGTTTTCTATGAACCGATGGAAATGACAGGGTGGTCCTTGGGCGTAGTGATACCCCGGAGCCTTCTGGGACAGATGGTAACCAGCCAGCTGATCTTGACCATCCTCATCGCTGCTGCCGTTATCCTGTGCATCATTTTCGTCGCCTCACGGTTGATCAGGCGTTCACTGGCCCCCCTTGGCCATATGGAGCAGTTGGCCGGGCTGGTGGCAGCCGGTGATTTGACTGTAAAGGTTGAACAGAAGACTGATGACGAGATCGGCCGGCTCGCGGCGAGCTTAACCCAGATGACAGAGCGCCTGAGAAATATGGTTACCACCCTCAGGGATCATTCCCATCAAGTCGCCGACATGTCGGCGGAACTCTCTTCTTCATCGCAGGAAGTGGGCGCGTCAGTTGAGCAGGTGGCTGCTAGTGCCAACCAATTCGCGGGAACAGCCAGCCATATGAGCAGCAGCATCCAGAGGATGGCAGGGACTGCTGAACAAGTGGCAGAGACTGCGGCAACCGGCCATGAAGCTGTGGTCAAGGCCATGGATGAGACCATGAAGTTGAAGGAAGAGCTGGCTGTACTGTCCGAGGAAGTGGAGGAGCTGGGCAAGGCATCTCAATCCATCGGCCAGATTATTGACATGATCAGGGACATCGCCGACCAGACAGATCTGTTGGCTTTGAATGCTGCCATCGAAGCCGCCAGGGCCGGAGATGCCGGCCGGGGTTTTGCCGTGGTGGCCGATGAGGTGCGGAGGCTGGCAGAGCAATCGGGACAAGCTGCCGCAGAAATTGGCTCTATTGTAGCTCGGATCCAGCGGGAGACCCGGGACACGGCTGCTGGAATGCAGAGAAGCGCTGCTCAAGCTGAGCACACATTGGATGTTGTTAATGCCAGCGGTGAGCGGCTGGAAGCGATTATTCACCATACTGAGCGTTTAGTTGCCGACTTGCGGGAAATATCTCTTGGCACCGACGAAGTGAGCAGCGGCAGTCAGGAGATCGCAGCTGCCACCGAGGAGCAATCTGCTGTTATTCAGCAAGTTGCCTCCGCCTCCCAAGGCCTCACGAGGTTAGCGGGAGAGCTGAACCGCCTGGTGGGTCAGTTCAAGCTGGAATGAGGTTCCCAGAAAAACGGCACTCCTGTAGAGAAGCTCAGATATTAGAGGCCCTAATCAATCGGCTGCTGCAGCTGCGGCGGCCGATTGCCTTGTGCTCTGGCGGATTAGCCAATAAAAAAAGCCCGCCGGGGCTGCGGCGGGTTAGGTAATAGGAAGGAGAAAGCATACATTCCTAGATGGTGTCTTGGAAGTCAATACGTTGCCTATATTATAGAACAGTTGGAAAGGACAGTCAAGGCAATCGAAGACGAAACCAAAAGACCGAGCCAGCACCGTGGAGGTGCTGGCCCGTCAGCTTCCATCAGCCTGCGCAATTAGGTTTTTCCATCCCGTTACCGTTGAGTTTATTCGTACAGCAGCGGCTTAATATGGTCTGCATCCATGTTGTCTTTGGTGAACCAGTAGCAGCCGGTATCGATGGTCTTCTCAAGGGGTTCGCCTTTGAGGGCCATGTATGCTGCCTTGACTGCTTCGTAGCCGATGCCCACAGGGTTCTGGGTTACGGCACCGGCCATGACGCCTGCTTTGATGGCATCCAGCTGCAGCTTACCGGAGTCAAAACCGGCGATTACGATCTTGCCCTGCATGTTCATCTCGATGACGGCGTTGATCACCCCGATGGCAGAGCCCTCATTGCCGCCGAAGAACCCTTTCAGGTCGGGATGGGCCTGGATAATGGCTTTGGCCAAGTCAGTGGACCGGAGATGGTCGCCACCGCCGTACTGGATGTCTACTATGGTGATGTCGGGATAGGCTTCCTTGATTCGGTCGACAAACCCATCCCGGCGCATGATGCCGGTGTGGCTGGTCTGGTCGTGGACGATGACCGCAACTTCCCCTTCAAAGCCGATGAGCTCTGCCAAGTTGTCAGCAGCTAGAGCACCGGCGGCATAGTTGTCGGTAGCGGCTGTGGCAATGGGGATGTCGCTGTCGACACCCGAGTCAAAGCCGATGACGGGTATGCCTGCGGCATGGGCCTGCTCCAAGAGGGGGATGACCGCTTTGCTGTCCAAGGCAGCGATACAGAGGGCATCAGGGTCCTTTGCCAAGGCAGCAGTCAGCATGTCAATCTGCTTATCCACTTGGGATTCGCTTTCCGGCCCCTCAAAGGTGATCTCGACACCAAATTCCTCAGCTGCCCGCTCTGCACCGAGCTTCACTGCCTGCCAGAATTGATGCTGGAAACCCTTGGAGATCATTGGAATGTAGTATTTCTCTTGGGCATGGGCCCAGCAGCTGAGGAGGGCTGCAGCCATCAACACACTCAACAGCACTACAAGGAACTTGCTTCTCATCTGGAGATCCTCCTTCACTTCATAGTAGTCTGTATTCCAGTCCCGGTGGGGACGAAATACCACTGGGATGCCCAGGCACCAGCCAGCGGTGGTGCCGTAGCCTTCAGCGCCCCTGCCTTCTGAGGATATCTGTATATACCGCTAGAATGACGATTACACCGATCACAACCGTCTGCCATTCCTGGGGAATTGATAGGATCCGCAGGCCGTTGGTCAGTACACTCATGATAAAAGCACCGATGATGGTCCCTAGGATTGAGCCTTCGCCGCCGCTTAAGGACGTGCCGCCGATGACTACCGCGGCGATGGCTTCCAGCTCATATCCTTGGCCCAGTGCCGGCTGGGCTGAGTTCAAGCGGGAGGCCATCACAATCCCCGCCAGGCCGACAAACAGGCCTTCCAATGTGTAAATCCCGATCTTCCACCGGTCGACATTGATGCCTGAAAGCCTGGCCGCTTCTTCGTTGCTGCCCAGGGCAAAGGCATACCTGCCGACAATAGTCCTGGTCAGGATGAGGCTGGCAACCACCGCTGCACCAAAGAAAATGAAGACTGCATAGGGGATGCCGAAAACTGTTCCCATGGCGATTTGGCGGAAAGTGGGCGTTTCTAGAAAGTAGATGGGTTTGGTGCCGGAAATGACCAAAGAAAGCCCTTTACTGACCATCATCATTCCCAAAGTGGCGATAAACGGCGGCAGTCTGAGCTTGGCTACACAGGCGCCATTGACGCAGCCGCACAGGGCGCCGGTGGCCAGGCCTGCTAAGATGCCTAGGGGTATCGGCAGTTTCCAGAAACTGATCACTACTCCCGCCATGACCGAGCAAAGGGTCATGACAGTGCCGACGGAGAGGTCGATCCCGCCGGTGACTATCACAAATGACACTCCGACAGCGAGGATGCCGTTGACAGCCGTAGAGAGCAAGATCCCGACAATATTGCTGAAACGGGCGAAATTAGGTGACGCTAAGGAAAAACCGATAAACAGCACAATCAGACTGGCAAAGGCCAGCAGCTTTTGGGTTGCATCAGACCGGAATAATGAAGCCCTTTCCGTAATCTCTATATCGGCGGCTGCAGACTTAGGCTGCATTGCATTACCTCCATTCCATCTTAGTGTCGAGCAATACTCTCCCGTTTGGTTGCATATAGCAAGATCCGCTCTTGGGTTGCTTCAGCCGCTGTCATTTCCCCTGTGATCTCGCCTTCGCACATGACAATGATGCGGTGGCTCATCCTTAGGATCTCCGGCAGCTCAGAAGAGATCATGATAATCCCTTTGCCGCTTTGGGCAAGGTCATTGAGCAGCCTATAGATCTCGCTCTTGGCACCGACATCAATTCCCCGGGTCGGCTCATCGAAGATCAAAATGTCACAGTTGCGCACTAACCACTTGGCCATCACTACTTTTTGCTGATTGCCGCCAGAAAGGTATCTCACCCTCTGTTCAAGGCTGGGAGTCCTGATGCTAAGGTCAAGTACTTGGGCTTGGGCGGTCTCTTGGATATTGCCTTTCTGCAGCCATCCTGCACCGCCGGTGAACCTCTCCAAAGCGGCGGCCACAATGTTTGTACCCACATCTAGAGTAGGCATCAAGCCATAACGCCTGCGGTCTTCGGAAAGATAGCCGATGCCGTGGCGGACGGCATCATGGGGGCTTCTGATCTCTACTCTCTGGCCGTGGACGTAGATTTCCCCTGAATCCAGGGGGTCGGCCCCAAATATGGCCCGGGCAACTTCAGTGCGCCCGGCTCCCACTAGGCCGGCAAAGCCCAGGATCTCCCCCCGGTGCAGCTGAAAGCTGACGTTCTTAATATCCCGGCCCCTGTTTAGATGCCTGACCTCCAGCATCACTTCATCCGAAGCTGTCTGGTCAGTGCGGGCTGTCTCGTAGATTTCCTTGCCCACCATCATGCTAATGATTTCATCGATGGTCACTGCCTTGGTATCAACTGTGGCAATATAGCGGCCGTCCCGCATGATGGTCACCCGGTCAGAGATCTGTTTTAGTTCCTCCATGCGGTGGGAGATGTGGACTATGCCAACGCCCTGGCCCCGCAGTTCTCGAATGATGCGGAAGAGCTCCTGTATCTCCGTGTCTGTGAGCATAGACGTAGGCTCATCCATGATCAGTACTTCTGACTGAAATGACAGTGCCCGGACAATCTCCACCATCTGCTGTTTAGCGACGGTAAGATCTCCGACCCGGGCTCGGGGGTCCAAATCTAGATTCATCTTTTCCAACAGGTCCTGGGCTTGTTGGTTGAGCTGTCTCTCATGGAGGAAAAGGCCTGCTCCCCTGCGGGGTTCCCGGCCGATGAAGATATTCTGAGCCACCGTCAGGTGTGGCATTAGGTGCAGCTCCTGGTGGATGATGGCAATTCCCAGATCTTGAGCTGCTTTGGGGTTAGGGATCTCAACTTCCTGCCCTTTGTAAAGAATCCGTCCCGCATCTTTGGTGTAGACGCCTGTAAGGATCTTCATTAAAGTGGACTTGCCGGCACCGTTTTCGCCCACCAGGGCATGGATTTCACCAGCCCTGAGTTCGAAGCGGCAGTCTTTCAAAGCATGGACACCAGGGAAGGTTTTTTCGATGCCTTCCATCGAAACCAGTATGCCGCCCATCGGAGTACCTCCTAGCATTGACATAAGCGTAGGTTTACATCCTGCGACACAGAGAAGACTGTAAGAGGTACGCAAGTGACTATACACAAAGATAATTCGGAAGAAAAAGGTAAATTCCTGCCATAACAAAGAAACAACAAATAGTCTAAAAGAGGAATCGGTAGGCAGAAGCGGAAAGTAGATAACCGTGAAAAGGAAAGGAGGATTGGGCTATGAGAGAGCTTGCTTGGGACGCCAAAATGAAGGAGGCTGTGCAGGGCCTGATTGAGCAGGGAGCTTTCCTCACGACCAAAGTGGGCGATGACCAGAATACCATGGCCATTGGCTGGGGAAGCATTGGCTATTGCTGGGGCAAACCGGTGTTCACGGTAGTGGTGAGAGACTCCCGGTATACTTACCAGCTGATGGAGAAGGCAGCAGAATTCACCGTCAGCATCCCGCTCACCGATGCCATGAAAAAAGAGATGGAGTATTGCGGCACCAAATCCGGGAAAGATGTGAACAAGTATGAGGCCTGCAATCTGACCACCATCGACGGCCAAGTGGTGCAGGTACCGGTGATCGGGGGCTGCGATCTGTACTATGAGTGCCGGATTTTGGCCAAGCTGCGCCTAGAGCCAGAGCACCTCCATGAAAGCTGTGACGAATGGTATCCAGAGAAAGACTACCACACTTTCTATGTGGGCGAAATCGTCGCCTGTTATGAGAAAGAGTGATGGTAGCAGCTAGAGGTTAATTAAGAGGCTTGCCCCTGACCAGATGAAGTACACAGCCAGGAAGCCCAGGAAGATGCTGCCCACCAGCAGCAACCCCCTGTAAACCCGCTGGCTGATCAGCCGCTTACCGGTCACTAGGGCAAGGGAAATGAGGAAATACCAGCCGTAATCAGAAGCAATATGTCCGATGTAGAAAGCGCCCAATGCGGCGCTTCCTTGTTCCATGGCCATGGCGACATAAGTAGCGCCGACACTGGTCCACCAAAGGATCCAGTAGGGATTGGAAATGGTGGCGAGGATGCCTGCCGTCATTGAGCCTAAACGGCTGCCGGAGGAGAGCTCACCTGCAGATGCTCCAGGCTTGTCAGTGATGGCTAGTTCCGCAGTCCGGCTGGTCTTGGCAGTGCCGACGGCCATCCAGGCCAGCAGGGCCCCGCCGATAATGGCTATGGCACCCACGATCAGCGGCTGGCCGAGGACGCTTCCCAGTCCCAGGGCAAGGCCGCCGACCACCAGCAGCTCCGTCAGAGCATGGCCTGTAATGGCCAGGACGCCTCCCAATAGGCCCCGTTTGATCGTCTCATTGATATTCACGATCAAGAGCCCGCCGGGCATCATTGCTCCAGAAAGGCCTACAATAAATGAACTAACCAAGATGGCACCCAGACCCACAGCACATCCTCCTCAAGAGTAATAGTAATGGTGATTCACCGAAGGGATGGGTGAATCCTGCCAAGAAGTATGTGCTCAGGATAGCAAGTGCTCCAATGGCGCTTCAGGATAGCTGCGGGGAGGAAAACTTAGAAGAACATAGAAAGTCATGGATCAGTAGCAGGATAACTCAGGTGGTGATAGAGGCGACAGAAAAGTCACAATAGTGTAGCGTGGCCTGATACCAAGACGGGTTTTCTAAACACTGATCCAGATGGGATGGGGGTTTCGTTAGTATTATCCCCACGCGTGTGGGGGTGGACCGAAAATCTCAATAACTGTTTCGGTGGGGCGAATATTATCCCCACGCGTGTGGGGGTGGACCGTTCAAGGTAACGGTTACTTCGCCAGCGTCAATATTATCCCCACGCGTGTGGGGGTGGACCGTCCACCCATTCCCAGACGTTACCCACCAGGTCATTATCCCCACGCGTGTGGGGGTGGACCGAATGCCATTGTGGCCCATTCTTGCATCGTTACATTATTCCCACGCGTGTGGGGGTGAACCGTCTCCATCCTTAACCGGGCTCTTGTCTGTCGCATTGTCCCCACGCGTGTGGGGGTGAACCGGAGCTTGGTGCGATACCACGTGGCTACGGCGTATTGTCCCCACGCGTGTGGGGGTGAACCGACGGAGGACAAGCAGTAGGTAGAGGGTGATACATTGTCCCCACGCGTGTGGGGGTGAACCGCTGCCAAAGCCGTCCCGGGTTTAGGAGTGGAGATTGTCCCCACGCGTGTGGGGGTGAACCGTTGCTGGCCTTGCTCTGCAGGATCCGCTGGGGTCAATGTTCTTCATTCTAGTGATTCCCTACCAGCGGTCCTCCAGCCAACGTCTATATCATGCTCTGTATAAAACGCCAGGTTAGGGCAGGTGCTATGAGGGAAGAAAAGGAAGATAACTATAGATCACGCTGAATTGAGAAGATATTGCCACAGTCACTGGGATTTGATGATAGGAGGACTCACCGCACATGCGTCTTCCCGTTCCCGATGCAATGCCGCCTGAAAAGCGGGCGGTGCTAGTGGAAGCCGTTGAACGCTTACGGTGGGTGGATGGTGTCGCTGCCGTCGTCCTCGGCGGATCATATGCGCGCGGCACCCAGCACCCTCAATCCGATATTGACATCGGCATCTACTATCGTGAGTCTTCGCCGTTCTCCATCGATGCTATTTGTCAGGTGGCGAGATCTCTGTCCAATGACGGAGCCCCTGTCGTGACAGACTTCTACGAATGGGGGCCGTGGGTCAATGGCGGAGCGTGGATCAGTGCACAGGCGGGCAAGGTCGACTTCTTATACCGCAACATTGATCAAGTGGCCCGCACCATCGACCGAGCACAGCAGGGCATCTATGAGCATGACTACAACCAGCAGCCGACCTTTGGCTTCTACAGCGTCACCTACTTGGGGGAGACCGAAGTGTGTATTCCGCTTGTGGACCCTCAGGGATGGATCGCTGGACTAAAGTCCAAAGTTGAGCAGTATCCACCGAAGCTGAAAAGCGCAGTAGTCACAACGGAGCTTTGGAGTGCCGAGTTCGCGCTCTCGTTTGCCGAGGCTCACGCCAGAAGAGGCGATGTGTATAATACGGTCGGGTGTCTGACCCGCATATGCGGCTGCCTGACGCAGGCCCTATTCGCTCTGAACGAGACATACTTCATGAACGACAAGGGTGCACTTCAGGCTGTTGATGGCTTTTACCTGCGTCCCTCTGAGTATAGGGAGAGAATATCCCGACTGTTGGCATCGCCGGGCAATGATCCCAGCAAGCTGGCCGAGACGGTGACATCCCTGCGAGGGATCTTCTCTGAGGTCGTGGGCCTTTCTGGCGATCTCTATCAACCTAAGTACTCTACACAGGGGCTAACGACGGATTGCGCAGGCAGCTCATGAATTTAGTCGTCGGCAGCTGGTGGAGACATCTGACATCCTATGGCGGCGAGTTTGAGGTGTCTAATCCATGGGAAAGTCCAACTCTGATGAAGTATACTGCATTATAAGCCCCTCTAGGCCCCTGCTTTGTTGACAAACCTTCACACAGGGTGCAATAATTGCATAAAGTGCTGGGAATGTTCTAGCGAAGGAACTTGTGAACTTAGTCAATTCTGCAGGGAGAGAGGTACCTATGTCTCAGCCTTATCGCCATTACGAAGTTGTTTCTCAGTTGGTAGAGCAGGCAGCCGCCGCGATGCAGCTGGACCCAAAGGTCAAAGAGCTCCTGAGGGAACCGATGCGCACCTTGACAGTATCAGTGCCGGTGAAGATGGATGATGGCAGTATCAGGGTATTCCAGGGTTTTCGATGCCAGCACAATAACGTCTTAGGGCCGTTCAAAGGCGGCATCCGTTTTCATCCAGAGGCCGATGAAGATGAAGTCAAGGCGTTAGCGGCTTTGATGACCTACAAATGTGCCGTGGTTGGCCTGCCCTATGGCGGGGCCAAGGGGGGAGTGCTCTGCGATCCAGCAGAGCTGTCTGAAAGCGAACTGGAGAAGCTAAGCCGGGAGTTTATTAGGGCAATTGCTTCCATCATTGGACCTGATCAAGACATCCCCGCTCCCGATGTAAACACAAATCCCAAGATCATGGGCTGGTTTGTGGATGAATACTCCGTCCTAAAGGGCAGTTACCAGCAGGGAGTAGTCACCGGCAAACCAATTGCCATCGGCGGTTCCCAGGGAAGAAATGAGGCGACCGGCCGGGGTGTGATGTATGTAATTCGGGAGGCGGCAGCTGCCTTCGGTTTGGAGCTGGAAGGTGCAACCGTAGCTGTCCAGGGCTTTGGCAATGTCGGTAACTATGCCGCCAAGTTCCTGTATGACTTGGGCTGCAAGATTATCGCCGTTGCTGATGTCTTCGGCGGTGTTTATTGTGAAGATGGTATTGATCCGTACCTTCTCAAGGACCATGAGATGCAAACCGGCTCAGTTAAGGGCTTTGCCGGCACAGCCCCGATTTCCAACGAAGAACTCCTGGCCTTAGAATGCGATATCTTGATCCCAGCGGCCCTGGGCAATCAGCTGACCGGAAAGAACGCAGGCAATGTAAAGGCCAAGTGGGTTGTGGAGGCTGCCAATGGGCCTACAACGCCTGAGGCCGATAAGATCTTGAGGGAGAAAGGCGTTTTGGTGATTCCAGACATCCTGGCCAACGCCGGCGGGGTGACCGTATCGTATTTCGAGTGGGTGCAGAACAACTACAAGTACTACTGGTCGGCAGAAGAAGTAGATCAGCGGCTAGAGAGGATTATGGCCGATGCGTTCCAGGCAGTCTACAGGGCATATACCGAAAGGGAAGGCGTTGATCTGAGAGTAGCGGCGTATATTGTAGCTTTAGACCGCCTGGCAGTCGCGATGAAGGCTAGAGGCTGGGTTTAGCTTTGGTTTTTTCTTCACAAGCCAACATTACAAAGCAGGGTGCTGTTTAGGCACCCTGCTGTCATATAGTGCCGCTGCGGCTCTGGTTGTGTATTCAATCAGCAGCCCTTAGACAAGTGTGTCAGGGGCAGCCGCTCAGATGTCCCCAAGCCCCCATCACAAGTTGGCAGCCTGCTTGAGAAGCCGCTCCGGCGGCTTAACGGGAGTGAGGCTCAAATCCTCATGGCGGTGGCAGGCGACAAAATGCTCCGGATTATCCCGGGTAGGAACTAAGGCCGGAATCTCTTGGCTGCATATTGGTATCGCATAGCGGCAGCGGGGGTGGAAATGGCAGCCAGGCGGCGCATTGGCAGGGTCCGGCACATTCCCTTCCAAGAGAATCTCCTCTGTCACCATATCAGGATCGGCATAGGGGATCGC
>LFTN01000211.1 GCA_001513495.1 Clostridiales bacterium DTU087 | reverse complement strand
GGAAGCAGCAATGCCCTCGGGATTGACAAGGAAGTCTTGCCTGTCGGCGAAATTCCCCATGACCTCAACTTCAATACTCACCACAGGTTTTCCATCTACTACCTCAGTCCGCATCTTGCTGTTGGACCTAACCACTTCGATTGAGATCAGCTTATCCCGCTCATTGGGCTGTTCCACTAGGATCACTCCGCTCTGGGCCTTGCCCTTCACCCAGTTGAGCCCCCGGGTCTCGGCTTTGTTCAACCATCCGACAAGCTTTGTCCCCCGAAACACCGCGGCTCCGGTAATCCGGGGAGTCGCGGGTATGGTAGTCCGCTCTAACCGGCCCCTGGGATCATCATCGGGGGGCTGGTCAATAATCTCCGCCCTAATGGCCACAGGCTCTAGGCCATCTGCCGCTAAAGCCCCGAAGAAAGACCTCAGATCCACATCAACCACCGTAGACAGTTTCTCCACCCCGTTGAGGACTATCCCAACGTGTCCTGTTGATGGTACTCTCTCAAGAGGGACTTCAGTCTGCAAGAACTCTAAGCCCTTACCGCCCTTACAGACAGCAAACCTCACCGAGGCCCGCATTTCGGGGTCTCGAAAAAAGGTATCCAGTACGTCCTCCACTCCAGCTCGGGCCACTTCTTCTCCGATAACCAGCCACCGGTTATGGGCCCAGAATAACTGACGGGAGGACTGGGAAGCAAAGTTGCGCAGGGCATCAAAGACAGTGTATCCGGTGCTGGACACCTGCCAGACTGCACTTTCTAAAGAACCGCCTCCTTGGCTCGTCGCGGCCAGCGCCGAGGGCCTAGCCAGTTCTACAGTCAACTGGACTTTTCCGGGTTCTGCCGCATTATCGACAGCAACTCCCTGGACAAATGCCAGCTGCTCTATCTCTCTTCGGCTCCAGCAGCCTCCCAGCAGTATGGGGATCACAAGGATCAAAGCCACAAAGGCCTGCCTTGACCTCAGACTCACAGCTAACCCTCCTTCCCCTGGCTAGGCTGTACTGCCCGGCGGATGAGAGCTCCGATATATAGAAGCAGGGGAATGAGATAACACACCAGTATGGCCAACGATCCGAACTCAGTCACAGTGTAAAACTGCAAAGCATCAAAGATGGTGCTGAACAGCCACACTGCGAAACCAGCCACCAGTGCCCCCACTGGATACGCCAAAGACTTCAGGTCTCTTAGATTACAGAGCTGAGCAATCCCCAGCATGCTGGCCCAGAGGAATACTGTTTGTTTAACGCCGGCACCTAATGTCCAGGCAACCAAGGGGATCACCTCTACCCGTTCCAGGATGGAGGCAAATTCAATCGTCCTACTTAAGGTAAAAGCCGGCAGGACTAAGCTGCTCATGGTGGGCCCAAAGACTAAGGCGACCATGATGGAAAACCAGGTGAAAAGAAATCCTGAGACCAGGACAGTGGTCACCGCCAGCCGGCCGGCCTTCTTTGGTTCATTCAAATAGGGAAAGAGCATGGCCACAACCAAGAGCTCACCGAAGATGGCAAAGGAAGACAACGTGGCCTCTACGATGGGCCGCCAGCCGGAGCCGGCCACCGGCAGCAGGTTGAGGAGCTCAACGTTGTTAATGGGAAGGACTAAGATCAGCACCAGGAGGAAAATCACAACAAGAAAGACGATGTCGGCTGCCCGGGCAAGGACTTCTAGGCCTGATCGGGCACAGTTGGCGGAGAGTGCGGTAAGGATAGCAATAAACACGATGAGGGGAGTCTCCGGCATTATGGTTGTCACATAGGCATCGCCGGCCACCCGGGCTGCGTGGGCTGACTGCTGGAGGAAGAACACGATGAACACAAATCCCACCATCCGCCCAAGCCAAGGCCCGAGAATGATCTGGCTGTATTCAATTAATGTCTTGCCGGGAAACATCTTGGCAAGATGTACCAACATCAATGCCCAAGGGATGGTCATAAACGTTGAAGCTAAGACACTAATCCACACGTCGTGCCCTGCTTTTGTGCCTGAGATTGTGGGTGCCTCGATGAGCACAGCCAAGATGCGGCTTAAGACTGTCATCGCCAAGAACTGCTTACCGCTGATTTTCCCACCTTCGAGAACAGCCAAGTCAAAGACCCTCCCATCAATCAACTATGAGCCCAGACTACCTGTCATCTTCCTGCCTAGGCGGCTGCGGCCTTTGCCGGGGACTCTGGCGAATGTACTCTTTCTTGACCAGGGCCTCGGGCCTGGTATCCATCTGCCAGAGAGGTAATCGGACCATAGTATCCTTCCACTCGGAAAGCATAATCGGTGCCAGCGGGGTAAGGTACGGAACCCCAAAGGATCGGACACTGCAAAGATGGATTAAAATGGCCGCAAAGCCCATGATCACTCCAAAGAGCCCCAAGGTACCGGCTAGGATGATCATGGGAAAACGCAGCAGGTGAACACTGATGGACATGCTGTATATGGGACTGATAAATGAAGCGATGGCTGTAGCTGCCACAACAATAACCAGTGCCGATGATACCAAGCCCGCGGAAACAGCCGCTTCCCCTAAGATCAATGCCCCAACGATGCTGATGGCAGAGCCAATGGGTTTGGGCAGCCTGATCCCCGCCTCCCGCAGCAGCTCAAAAGAGAATTCCAAGAACAGAGCCTCAACAATGGCTACAAAGGGCACCCCCTCCCGCTGGGCGGCAATACTTAATGTCAGCGGTGTGGGGAGCAGCTCTTGATGGAAGTTTGTGATGGCTACATAGGTTGACGGCAGGGTGAGGGCAAGGAAGAAGGCAAGGGCCCGAATGGCTCTGACCAATGAACCTGTAAAAGCCCGCTCATAGTAGTCCTCAGAAGCCGTCAAGAAGGCTACAAAGGTAGCCGGCACGATCAAGACATATGGCGTACCGTCGGTAATAATGGCCACCCTGCCCTCCAGCAGGGCAGAAGCCACCTTATCCGGCCGCTCAGTCCTGAGGATTGTGGGAAACGGTGAATAGGGGGCATCTTCAATGAACTCCTCTATGTACCCGCTCTCGAGGATGGCATCCACCTCAATGGAATTGATCCGCTGCCTCACCTCTTCCACCAAGCTATCATCGACAATGCCCTTCATATATGCAACAGTTACAACAGTGTTGGTAACCGCACCCACAGTGAAGTCCTCAAACCATAGTAATGGAGATGCGATAATCCGACGGAGCAGTGACGTGTTGATCCGGCGGTTTTCCACGAAAGCATGCTGCGGCCCCCGGATGGCGACTTCAGTAGTCGGCTGCTCTACGTTTCGTTCAGACCATCCCTTGACTTCACAGGCCAAGGCCTTAGGCACACCGTCAACCAAGACAACAGCATTGCCCCTGACTAAATAGTCTATCACTTTGTCCAGTTCTGCCATTTCATGCACTGAACTAAGCTGCAGGATCTGCTGATGCATGAGGGCAAAAACCTGTTCCCTGCTCAGCCGCTCATCTAAGCCTTCTGCAGCTAGGCGCAGGCCTTCCTCAACAATCGGCCGGATCAGTCCATTGTTGAGGGTCGCTGAGTCCACCATGCCGTCCAAGTGAGCGACCACGATGGGCACCTTGGAGTCATAACCGAACACTAGATGGCGAAAGGCCAGATCGGAGCTATCGCCGAAGGCCTGCTTAAGCTTTGCTTCGTTTTCTCTTGAATCGGGAACCAGCGCCTGTGCTTCAATAAAATCCAAGAGCTCACTGAGGCTGGCTCCCGCAAAATCTTGCGGCTGAGGAGGTTCCTTTCTGCCCCGCAGCCTTCGCCACCATTTGCCCATCAACGAAACCACCAAACCTTCTTTTCATTCTGCTTGTTAGATTGCCCCAAACTGCCGCCGATATTAATTGCCATTAGGATTTTGTCCGCCAACCGGATTTTTCATCCTCTCACCCCTTGACAACCCGGAATTTACAGTGTAATATGGCATCAAACTTTAACATTTGCTGTGGGAAGGAAAGACGTTGATGGGGAAGATCACCGCAGTGAACCGACCCTTAGCGAGCGGGGGATGGTGAAAGCCCTGCGGGAAGGATGCGGTGAGTGGGCCCCGGAGTCGCAGGCCGAACGGTCCCCCTATGGGCGGTTAACTCAGTAGGTTGAGCCGGCAGCCCCCGTTACAGGGCAGGGGTATCGCCCTATGTAGCCTTGATTACCCCCACCTGGCAGGCCCAGCCAGTTGGGAGCTTACATATAGAGGCCGTACCCTGGAAAAGTGGGATAGGTATCAGCCTATCCAATTAGGGTGGCACCACGAGTATAGAGCTCGTCCCTTTCGGGGACGGGCTTTTTTGTTAGGTGAAGATACTGCCAAAGGCAGCCGACACCGAAGGTGTACCCGCTCAGCAAGAAGCCCCTGGCCAAGGCCTAAACTTCCTCCAACAGCGGCATCAACAGAGGAGGTTATTTCCATGCTGAGAAACTCACGGCCCAAAGTAAGTGTAACGTTGTGCGGGATTCTAGCGGCGCTCCTGGTGCTCCTTGTGGGGACAGCGGCCCTAAGTGCCAAGTCGCTTCCCCCCATCAAGATTGGAGCTGCAGGCCCTTATACCGGTGATGTCTCCAAGATCGGGCTCGACGGGCTGAATGCCATCAAGATGGCTGTCGAAGAGGCCAATGCAGCCGGCGGCATCAACGGACGCATGATCGAAATCGTAGAGGCAGACGATGCTGCTGATCCGGCCAAGGCGATTATCGTAGCTGAAATGCTGGCCATGGACCGCAACGTCATCGGCGTAGTCGGCCCCATGAACAGTGCTACAGCCCAAGCAGCTCTTCCCACCTATCAGCGGGCAGGCCTTCCCATCATCAGCCAGTCCGCCACCTACCCCCAGCTGACAGAAATGGGCTATGACATCATGTTCCGGATTTGCCCCCGGGATGATGCCCAAGGCCCCGCGTCGGCAGAGTTTATCACTGAAGTGCTTCAAGCCAAGACAATTTACATCATCGATGATAAGACCACCTACGGGCAGGGCCTAGCCGACCAAGTAGAGCCCGGTCTCAAAGCCGCCGGTGTTCAGGTTCTCAGGGGACAAATCGACATTGCCGACCGGGACTTCTCCCCCATTCTGACTAGAGTCAGGGCAGCAGAGCCTGACTTGGTGTATCTAGGGCTTGCCAACCCGGCTCAGGCAGCCAGCTTGATCAAACAGGCTGCGGGCCTCGGCCTTGACGTTACCTTCATGGGCGGCGACGGGCTGAAGGAGAAGGACCAGCTGATTGACGGTGCCGGCGGCCTGGCAGAAGGCATGTACGTCACCTCCATCGGCAAAGACATCCGGGAGGTGCCGGAGGCACAAGCCTTCATCGAGAAGTTCGAGGCAAGATACGGTGCGATGAGCGTCTTTGGCGGACAGTCGTACGAAGCTGCCCATATCCTCATTGATGCTGCCCGCAGAGCAGCTGCCGACCCAATGGCAATCAACAGAAGCAACGTGCGGGAAGCCATCAGCAAGACCACCGGCTATGAAGGCATTCTAGGCTTCCCCATCAGCTTCGATGCCAAAGGCGATGTAGTCGGTGCCAGCATCTTTGTCTACCAGGTACAGGACGGCGAATTTGTGCCGGTGGCAGAGTACGCTGCTACAGTACCAGGAAACTAGCGGGCAGCAGGCCGGCACCTGCCGGCAGGAGAGTCACGGCGTGCAGGGCAAGCGGTGCGGCCGCTAGGTAAGCATGTGGCGGCCGCACCGCCTAAGAAGAGGTGAAGGCAATGGAACAGCTCATCAGCCAAATTCCGCAGCAAATCGTCAACGGGATCACCCTCGGCAGCGTATACGCCCTCTTGGCTTTAGGTTACTCCATGGTATACGGCGTCCTCAGAATGTTGAACTTCGCCCATGGAGATGTTTTCATGGTAGGCGCCTTTACCGGCTGGGGTGTCTTGATGCTCTTTGCCAAGGGCGGGCAAGTAGCCATGCCCCTTTTGGTCCTAGCAGCTATGGTGCTGGGGGCCATCGGGGCTACTGCATTACTCGGTGCCGGGATAGAGCGATTTGCCTATAGGCCCCTGCGGGGCGGATCCCGTTTAGTCACCCTCATCTCTGCCTTAGGCGTATCCATCATCCTGCAGAATGCTGCCATGATCCTCACCGCCGGCAGGGCCAAGACTATCCCCACTGAACTGCTCATCCCCCAGGATATGGTGATTCGGTTTGCCGGTGCTACTATCTCGGCAACCCGCCTGGCAATGGTGGTGGTTTCGGTGATCACGATGGCCCTTCTGGATGCTGTGGTGCTAAAGACCAGGTTCGGCCGGGCCATGCGGGCGACCAGCCAAGACAGCGAAGCCGCGGAGTACATGGGAGTCAACACATCGATGGTGATTGCCATCACTTTTGTTCTCGGATCGTCCTTGGCCGGGCTTGCCGGTGTAATGATTGGACTCTACTATACCCAGGTAGACTACATGATCGGTTTTTCTGCCGGTATGAAAGCTTTTACAGCAGCTGTCTTAGGCGGCATCGGCAGTTTTCGGGGTGCAGCGGCAGGGGGGCTGCTTTTGGGGCTGGCGGAAAGCTTCGGAGTGCTCATCGCTCCCCCGGTCTACAAAGACGCCATTGTGTTTGCTGTCTTGATCCTCACCCTCATCCTCCGCCCCTCGGGGCTGTATGGAAAGCCCAGCGCATCAAGGGCATAGGCACCTTACTGATAGAATTCTAGAAAGGCGGGCAACGCCCATGGCTGTAGATTACAACAAGAACAAGACTCTAGATGAACAGGCTGCCCAAAGCCGCAAAGCATTTGAGTTAAGGGGGCTTTTGATACAGCTGCGGGAGCAGGTCAGCGGTCGTCATCAGCTGGTGCGGATCCTTGTTTTCTTACTCTATGCCGTGCTCCTGCCGATTCCCCTTATCACCCGGGACTACTATCTCATCCGGGTGGGAGGCTCTGTCGGCATCTATTTGATGCTGGCAGCAGGGCTTTCCATTGTAGCCGGCCAAGCAGGGCTCTTGGATCTGGGGTATGTAGGCTTCTACGCCATTGGAGCTTATACCTATGCGCTGCTCGCTTCACCTAAGTTTGGGATCCACCTTCCTTTCCTAGTGGCGGCATCCCTGGGCATCCTGGCAGCGGTAATTGCCGCCCTGGCAGTCAGCATCCCGACACTTCGCCTCCACGGCGACTATCTGGCTATGGTGACACTGGGTTTCGGTCAGATCGTGCGCATCCTTCTCAACAATATGGACCGGCCCATCAATATCACCAACGGCCCCAACGGCCTGGTGGCCATCGACCCGCCCCGCATCTTTGGCTACACCTTTGCCTCTCTGGAGTCCCAATATGTCTTGATCTGGCTTTTTGCCATCGCAGTCCTCATTGGGGTATCTAGGCTTGCGGGGTCCAAGATCGGAAGAGCCTGGAATGCCCTGCGGGAGAATGATACTGCCGCTGCCTGCATGGGCGTTAATGTAAAGGGCTACCGGATCGCAGCCTTTGTCGGCGCTGCAGCCATCGCCGGCTTAGCAGGGGCCCTCTTTGCCTCCTGGCAAAGGGCGGTTTTTCCCCAGAACTTCACCATGACTGAAACCATCACCCTTTACTGCATGATCGTCCTGGGCGGTGTCCGCAGTGTACCTGGGATCATGCTGGGAGTCCTGCTCCTGCAGGTCCTGCCTGAGGCTCTCCGGGCATACAGTATTTACCGCATGCTGATCTACGGTTTTGCCCTCACCTTGCTGGCCATTTTCCGCCCCCAGGGCCTGGTAGGAGTTGGCGAGAAATTGATTGGCGTTAATCCCAGGAAAGTCGCGGCAGCGAAATCGTCCCCGGATATCCCGGGCGATGGTGCTGATTCCGATATGAAAGATGGTTCGGCAGCCCATAGGCTGCCTGCCCAATTGGATTCTAGTACTGCCCCGGCCCATGTCCCAGCCCTGGAACTTGAGGGGCTTACCTGCACCTTTGGTGGGCTCACTGCTCTCTCCAACGTAACCTTGACCGTGCAGCAAGGAGAGATCCTGGGGATCATCGGCCCCAACGGTGCCGGCAAGACAACCCTGTTCAATCTGGTCACCGGCCTTATCCAGCCGACCAGCGGTGATATCCAGCTGTACGGAGAGTCTATTGTCGGTAAAGCTCCCCATGAGGTGGCCCTGCTAGGCGCCGCCCGGACATTTCAGAATATCCGGCTTTACGAAACCCAAAGCGTCTTGGAAAACGTCTTGGCAGGGTGCCATCTGCGTCACCGCGCCCTTTTGCCGGAAGTCCTCTTCAGGTCCAAATCGCACCTGCGCAAAGAGGCTGAAACCATCGGCTATGTGCGAAGCGTCCTAGACCAGGTGGAATGCGGTTT
>LFTN01000052.1 GCA_001513495.1 Clostridiales bacterium DTU087 | reverse complement strand
TGTTGGTGGCGTATGGAATGGACCCAGAGGTGAACTGCTCGGTGTAGTAGAGCCACCCAACTGTCATTCAGGGGTTAATCGCGAACTCATAGTCCTCAAGAACCTCTTTGATCTTGTCTTTGAGCAGTGCCTCAGGCTCATTTTCCAGCAGCCCAGCCCGGATCCGCTTATACTGCACCGGCAGGTACTGGCTGATCAGGGTGAGGGGAATCGGTGCTGCGCTTAGGTTTTTTATCAGGGTTTCTACGGCTTGCCTTACTTCCGGTACAGTCCAATAGTAGCGGCATCTGTCAGAAAGGCTGTACTTCCGGGCCAACGCAATCTCTGATTCCGAGCCGTGATAGTAGTTCTTCCAGTGGACAGGATTGCTGAGCATGGCTGCATCCAGCTTATCTATCAACTGACTCAGTGTGGCCCCGGGGACATTGCCCAACAGTTCCCTCTCTATAAGGCTCAGTGCCAGCAGACCTTCCCGGAGGGCAAAGGTGAGGGCCGGGCCCACCTTGAGAACTGCGACACCGTCTTCTACCAGGCTTTTTAGAGCCTCCCGGGTCTGATAATCCGTCGAATGCCCTTCAAAGACTAGATTGGGCAGCTCGGCTAACACCGCGGTCAGGGCCCTGGCTTTTTCCCGGTCATATTCACAAATTGTGCTGCTGCCAAACTCAACTCCCGGCTGTACCACCACTGCAACAACCCGCTGCCAGGCATCTTGGAGATTCCTTCTAGAGAAGGCTTCCTGGGACACCCGCACGGTTTCCATGAGATCTCCGGAACGGGTGACCTGCAGAGCATCCTCTTCATCCTGCATTCCTCCGGGGACTGGAACTTCAGTCCCGATTACGTACACCGGCGGAACTGCATCGGGGTTTGAGCGGAGCAGCTCCCTATATGCTTCTTCCGCAACCCGGCACAGCTCGGCGGTGCGCTCGGCAATCACTGCCGGCGGCAAGGCACCATTTTCGCATGCATCGTCACCCAGCGCCATACTGGCATCTAAGTGCAGTTTCGTAAAGCCGGCCATCACATATTGCCGGATGAGCTCTGCTGACTTCGCCATAGCAGCCTCGGCAGGTTCTCTTTTCCAAGGATTGGGGCCAAGATGGTCACCCCCCAGAACCAGCCGCTTCTGGGGAAACCCCACCTTGTCCGCTAACCGCAGGACAAATCCTTGAAAATTTGCTGGTTTCATCCCCGTGTATCCGCCGAACTGATTCACCTGGTTGCAGGTAGCCTCAATCAGAACATGGCCGCCTGTCTCTAGGCCGTGCTCAAGGGCCGCCTCCAACACGTAAACATTGGCGCTGCATATGGAGCAAATCCCCTTGGGCATGCCGGCCTTCTGCAGCCTGACAATATGCTCCATCACGTGCTCTCTTGTCATGATGATGAATCACATCCTATCGTTGACTATCATCCATGAGCAGCATCACTTTGATTGCCCGATCACAAGAACGCAGAGTCTCAAAGGCCTCCCGGGCATCTGCCAGTCCAAAGCGGTGGGTGATCATCGCCGAAGGCTCTAGGGCACCGTCGGCTAATGCCGTGACAGCTATCTGCCACTCGCGGCCCGGAAAGGGAGCTGAATACGACATCCACGAACCGTAGATCACGAGCTCCTTCCGGATTATGGCTTCAAAGGCCTTTGCCTCAAAATGCACTGGTTCGTGGGCTGTGCCCACATAGAGAACCCTGCCGCCATTCGCGCATATCTCCACAGCCTGGACTTGAGTGATGGGGTGGCCTGCTGTCTCCACGGCTAAACCACATCCAGCTCCAGACGTGAGGGACCGGATGGTTTCGGCCAGGCCGCCTTCAGCCGTTGACAGCTTCTTGGAGTTGACTACCGCATCGGCTCCCAGTTCTCGAGCCCTTTCCAGCTTCCAATCATTAATATCCACGGCCAATACTTGGCTCGCGCCCAGAAACTTTGCCCACATCACGGCGAATAGCCCAATGGTACCGACACCCAACACAGTGACACTGGTTCCTGCCAGTGAGCCCACCTTCAAGAGGCCGTACAGGGAGACTGTGGCCGGCTCCAGCATCGCAGCTTGCTCATAGGAAAGCTCCTTGGGTATGGGAACCAATGACCGCTCAGGGATGGCCACATATTCAGCCATACATCCCTGCCGCCGGGACCCAATAAAGCTATATTGGCGGCACAATGAATACCGGCCCAGCTGGCAGGCTTCACATTCCATGCAGGGTACCAGGGGAGCAACGGCAACCCTATCCCCAGGGTCGAACCTGGTAACCTCTGCGCCCACCTCGACGACTTCCCCAGCTGCCTCATGTCCTACAACCGTTGGATAAAAATGTGCTTTGCCGTCAAGAGCCCGGGGCAGGTCTGACCCGCAGACCCCGCAAGCCCCAATGCGTACGATCACTTCTCCAGGCTCAAGTATGGGATACGGAATATCCTCGATTCTAATATCGCCTGGACCGTGAATTACCGCTGCTTTCACAAATATCGCTTCCCTTCACGTACTCCGTAATCTTAGCCAGCTTGTGCATGACAGGCTTGAGCGATTCATATGACATCAGATAGGCTTCATACAGTTCATCATACAATTCCTTATGCTCTAACCGGGGTTCATACCACTTCTCCACCTTCACCGTCTGCTTAAGTGCAGCCTTGTAATCGTCAAAGGCTCCTACGCCAATGCCGGCTAGGAATGCTGCCCCAAATACGGTTCCATCCTGCATGTTTGGTACACCCAGGGGCACACCGGCAACATCGGCTTTGATCTGACACCAGACGGCGCTCTTAGACCCGCCTCCAACGCTGACAAGGCTGGCAGGCTGGGCCCCGGCACTGGCCGCCACCTCTAAGTTGTGCCGCAGGGCCAAAGCAGCTCCTTCCATTAAGGCCCGAATGATCTCCGGTCTCTGTTTCTCATAGGAAAGCCCCACGAAGACTCCCTTAGCCAGGGGATCCCAGATGGGAGTGCGTTCACCAGCCATATAAGGCAGAAAGATCAGGCCGCCGCAGCCGGGTTCTGCCTGCGCCGCGTCTTCACTTAAGAGCTCGAAGGGATCCCTATCCTTCAGCAGGCTGGAATCATAAAACCCAGCTCCCAGCACTCGCTGATAGATCCAGTTCAGTACCCCGCCGCTGACTGTGCCGCCGGATAGGTGCCACCTATCCCTAAGGACATGACAGCCGCTGATTAGGCGGGAATCCCTGTAAGGGCGGTCAGTACAGATGGTCATTCCCCCTGCTTGACCTGCCTGTTCTTGGGTTTCCAGATGTTCGGTGATGTCAGCTCCCAAGCAGGCTGCTGCACAATCAACACCGCCTGCAATCACCGGAATCCCTGGAACCAGCCCTGTCGCCTCGGCGGCCTGGCGAGTCACCTGGCCGACAATGGTATCAGACTCAAAAACAGCGGGCAAAAGATCAGGGTCAAGCCGGAATCTCTCTAGTGCTTCCTCTGACCAATCCCGCTTTTCAATATCGAAGACGTAATACCCGTAGCCCTGGGATACATCCTGAGTGAATTCCCCGGTCAGCCGATATACAATATAGCTGTTGGACTGCAGAAACTTATATGTGCTTTGGTACACGTCTGGCTTGTGGTTTTGCAGCCACCGCATCTTGGGGACGCAGTAGGCTGGATCGATGCGGTTACCGCTGACTGACAGCACGTAGTCTTCACCGATGTCTTCCCTGATCTTCTCACACTCGCTGAGAGCACGGCGGTCCAGCCACAGCAAGGCACGGTGCAGAGGCCGCCCTTGACGGTTTACCGGCAGTGTAGCCCAGCTGTGGCCAACTACGCCGACAGCCAACACCCTCTCTGGATTCATGCCTTTTTCTCTAATGAGCCTTTGGATATTGAGGCAAACAGCATTCCACCAGTCTTCTGCTTCTTGCTCTGCCTCCAGTGCCGTCCGCCGGTTCACATCGTAGACTTGCGTAACACTGCCCAGGACCGAACCATCGAGCCTGTAAGCAGCAGTCTTGCATCCCGATGTCCCGACATCAATTCCGATCAGGATGTCCCGTTCCATGGTATTGTACCTCCCCGATGGGCTTGCTAAGGCCGCAAACTCGGCCGATTATCGCAAATAATCTTCTGACCTTCTAGACTCAGATCACAGCTTGTCTTGGCCTCAAAACCGATACCTTAAGCACGTGAAGCTCCTTCCCCATGAAGCTCCAGGACATAGCGCACCGTTGCTTCATCGGAAATGAGGAATTTTGTATATCCACCTCTGAGGGCTCCAAGAATAGCCTTGGCCTTTACCTTGCCTCCGGCTATCGCAACGACCATTGGAACCCGCTTCAATTGCTCAAGGCTCATGGCTATTAGGCGAGCATTCAGATCTAGTTGACAAGGCTCACCGGTGATGCTGAACATCTGCCGGCAGACATCTCCCGCTGCTGCCGCATTCTTGATGTCATCCATGTCCTTCTCGCTAATAGCCCTGATGAAGGCTGAGCCGTAAGTTGCGATTGAATACCCGATCCCCACTATGGCCAGATCCAAAGATTCCCACATATCGACAACCGGCTTGATCATAGGATCAGATGTGATGGTCGCTCTAGCTTCAGCACTGCCGGCTATAACCGGTGCATAGATTGCCCGGTATTCACCACCTAGGGCGGCGGCTAACCTCTGCGCTAGAGCATTCACTTGGAACTCAGGCTCGATATTCTCCATTCCGCCAAACAGAGGCACGACGGTGGCAGCTTGTCGCCCTCCCAGCTCAATGTGATCGAGCATCTCCAAGATAGTCCTGCCGCAGCCAAGGCCAATCTTGCGTCTGCCCGCTATCAAGTCCGGCAAGAGTTCAGCAGCCGTAAGTCCCAGTATCTTTCGCAGGACCTGCTCAGATCGGTACTCTCCCGGTACAACCACGGCACCTTGGAGTCCAAAGGTTCGCTGCAACTCTGACTCCAAGTCCTTGCACGTCTGGTCAGTAGGCGGTACCAGTTCGATCCTCACAACACCCTGTTCTCTAGCTTTGGTGAGCAACCGCTGGATCTTGAACCTGCTAAGCCCCAACTGTTCGCCGATCTCCTGTTGGGTCAATTCCTGCTCATAGTACAACTTGGCAACCAGATAAAGCAGGTTGTCATTCACAGTGGTCATCTGTATAGAATCCTTCCTACTCAAGTTAAGAGCTCTGCAATTGACGCTGGTGTTCTTTTAGAAACCATCTATAGTCACTGGGTTCTGCACATTTGTGCACTACATATGTGTGCCTATGGATTATGCGTTCTCCCGTTGTCTCAGATTTCCTTCCAAACCAGACAATATTTCCCACACTGCCAGGATAGCAAGAAAAGAAAAGCCCCTGCCGCCAAGCAAGGGCTATATCCCTATGCGGGACCTCCCGCAATATGAAATCTCATCTCTTGCTCAATTCCTAATAAACACACTCATGGGCTGCTTTAGCATAGGCCACCAGGTTCTCCATAGGGGTATTAAAGAAGTGGTCACTGGCACTCAACATATACCCACCTCCCTCACCTAAAGCAGCAAACAAGCGATGAACTTCCTTTCTGATATCCTCTGGTGAACCATCCGTAAGGATATTGAACTGATCCATGCCGCCAATTAGGCACACCCGATCCCCAATCGCCCTCTTTACAACGGCTGGGTCCGTAATATCTCCACCGATGGCCCTTGGCGACAGAGTCTCCGAAGCATCACAGCCGTTGGCCACAATCAGGTCCAGGATCTTGGTCATCCCGCCGCAAGTATGGTAGACCACCTTGTGCCCCGCTTGGTGGATAGCTTCATGAAGCTTACGATCATAGGGAAGGCAAAAATCCCTGTGAATCTGAGGAGAGATCACCGTATTGGAGCTTGCTCCCCCTCCGGTCTCCACCAAATCCAAGGGCAGCCCTACGAGGTTCTCGTCTACATACTGCAGTTTAATGTCCAGCAATATCTGCAGAAGCTCGTGGACCCAATCGGGTTTGTCGAAAGTGGCCAGGATCATTTCTTCAGTGCCGACAAGACAGCAGGCATCCTGCCAGCAACCGGCCTGCCGGCCCTGAATGAGCATCCGCAAGATACCCCGATCCCCAATTTCGTCATATAGCCGGGTCACGTCTGTCCTATCCAGCTTGGCTATCGGATGGTATTTCTTGACTAAATGAATATCATCGTCGTGTTTGATCAGAGGCTCAATAATCCAGGTGGTCCTATCATCAAATCCCTCAAGATAGGTAAGTTCGCCTTCAGGCGTGGTTATGCGATACCTACGCCTATTGGCTCCGCTCTGAACAAATAGCTGCTTCTCAACCCGCC
>LFTN01000180.1 GCA_001513495.1 Clostridiales bacterium DTU087 | reverse complement strand
GTGCAGCCCCATGCTGACTGGGAGGTGTATCCTACTACTCCCTGGAATTACGGGCTAGTCATCGATCCGGCCAATCCCGGCAAGTCCATCAAAGTAGTGAAAAAGCCTGTGGGCCTGATGCCTTATTCGCCAGAGGGTGCTCCCGTGGAACTTAAGGTCACCGGCCGCTTAGTTCCCGAATGGCGGTTAGAAGGAAACTGGGCTGGGCCCATTCCTCAAAGTCCCGCCCGCTCGAAGGAAAGGGCGGAAAAGCTGACTTTGATCCCTTACGGCTGTACCAATCTGCGGATAACTGAATTTCCGCTGCTGTTGGAGTAATAGGACGGCGGCATTGTCAGAGCTTGGCCTAGGAGGGGTCAGCTCCTTTGAGCTTCCATCCGCCGACATCAGCTGATCAGCCGACAGCTGGGCTTGTCGGCGGGTCTTTCTTTGAGTAGAATATACCGTGGGTGGGTATAGTATCCAGTAGGTCTATTCAGGGGAGAAAGGGGTAGCAAAGATGGCGCATACCGATCCCCGCCGGAAGAAGGATTTGCTCCTGAGGCTGAGCCGGATTGAAGGCCAAGTGCGGGGAATTACCCGCATGGTGGAAGAAGGCGAATACTGTGTGGATATCCTTAATCAGATTTCCGCTGTGAGATCGGCTCTAAACAGCGTCGGACAGATCCTGATGGAAGGGCATATCCGGGGCTGTGTAGCTGATGCCATTAAGCACGACGGCGGCGATGAATCCATTGAGGAACTACTGCAGCTGATCAAGAAATACGCATTCTGAGGTTAGGCAGGGACGGCAGGCAGCAGTAGCTGGGATCCTAATATCAGTAAGGGGGATAGCCAATGCAGGTAGAGGTTACTTGGGTTGAGGGGATGGAATTTCGGGCAGATGCTGAGTCTGGTCATTCCTGGAATATGGATGCTTCGGTGGAAGTTGGAGGTAATGATCTCGGCCCCCGTCCGACCGAAATGCTGCTCTCGGCGGTGGGAGGCTGTACGGGAATTGACATCGTCAGCATTCTGAAAAAAATGCAGCAGCCGTTGACTGGCCTGCGCATTGAGGTGTTCGGTGAGCGGGCAGAGGAACACCCCCGCCGTTTTACCAAGATCAAGCTTCACTATGTAGTCACCGGGGAGGGGCTGTCGGAGGAACGGGTGGCCCGGGCAGTGCAGCTGTCAACGGAGAAGTACTGCTCAGTACTGAGCTCGCTCAATGCCGAGGTCACCTATGGCTTTGAAGTTGTCCAAGCTTAAGCTGACAAGGGCCCAAAAGCCCGGCGGCATCTGCGGGAGGGCGGGCCCTGGATAGGTGAGGGACATCCTTGGAGGATATGGCTATAGGGAGGGGTTTGTTTGTCTAGGTTCCAGGTAGAGGATGGCAAGTTTCACGGCATCGATGCTTTGATCTTGAAAGACACGGAGAGCGGGTGGGAAGGGACCTTGGTCCCGGAACTCGGCAGCAACCTGATCACTTTGCGTTCGGCGCAAGCAGGGATCGATGTGTTGACTGCCCCCGGTTCACAGGAGGAATTCAAAGCCAAGACAACCGGATGGGGGTTCCCCATACTCATGCCTCCCAACCGGATCGATCAGGGAAGATTTACATTCAATGGCCGGGAGTATGTGTTTGAGATCAACGAGCGGGGTAAGTACCACATCCACGGCTTAGTCCATGATCTGCCGTGGCGGGTAGCCGCAGTAAGTACAGAGGGGGCAGCCTCTGTTACAACAGCCCTCCGCTCCGATGATCATCCCAGGGTCAAGCGGTCATATCCCCATTCCTTCGAGCTGCGGATGACCTTTTCGCTCCGGGGAGCGAGGATGGATATTACGGTAGAGGCCGAGAACTTCGGCGGGGATCCCATGCCTTTTGGCATAGGATTCCATCCGTATTTCAACGTGCCTTTGTCGCCAACTAGTTCCAAGGAGCAGTGCACAGTCCAGGTTCCCGCCAAGAAGTTCTGGGAGCTGGATGATTTGATTCCCACCGGGCGGCGGCTGCCGGTGACCGGTGATCGGGACCTCAGGCAGACGAAGGCCCTGAGTGAGGTCATGCTGGATGATGTGTTTACCGATTTGGACTTTACCGATGGAGAATCTGTAGCAGAGATGAAGGACAGCGGCGCCGGTATCACTGTCCGCTATGGTGCAGGTGAGGAGTTCAAGCATTGGGTGGTGTACACCGGACAAACCCTGGAAGCTCCCTTTGTCTGCCTGGAGCCCTACACATGGGTAACCAATGCACCGAATCTTTCCCTGCCTGCGGAGGATACCGGCCTCATTGTCCTGCAGGAGGGAGAGACGTTCACAGGGCGTATGTGGTTAGAGATCCTCTCATAAGCTGACGCTGTGGTTTGAGATAGCGTCTGTCAGGAAACCACGTCGGACGAATCCAAATCCATATCTTAGGGCTGAGGGCTGAACCTTCAGCCCTTCTGCTGTCTATGCTCCCCTGTGTCAGCATGCACCGATATCCATTTGCCGGAAGTAAATCTTCGCAGGGTTTCTACTAGGGAAGGGCGAACTAGGTTCCCAAAGCAGGGGCTTACTCATCAACTAGAAACGGAAAGGTGATAGAAGATGTCCGATCTTTGGTACTCAGATGCGTTAACACAAGTCACGGGAATCCTCAGTAAGGTGCCGGCTGCCATACTCGTCTTGCTGGTGGGCGGCGTGGTTGTCCGGCTGGCCAAATCGGTCATCGGCCGGGCAGCATCGGTAACCCGCTTAGATCCAACCCTGGGCTCACTGCTGCAGTCTGTTGTCACGTTTGCCGGGTGGGTGCTGGTCTTGACGGCTGCCACCGCCTCGTTGGGCCTGCAGCAAGTGTCTTTAGCCCTCGGCGGGTCAATCGCTCTAGTTGCCATGTCGTTGAGCTCCAGCGTCAGTTCAGTTGCCCAGGATCTCCTAGCAGGTGTGTTCCTTATCGGTGATCGGGACTTCAGAGTGGGTTATATGGTCAGGACTGGAGCTGTCGAAGGAATAGTGGAATCTGTCGGCATTCGTAAAACGAAGATCCGGGATGGTGACGGCACACTCCATACTGTTCCCAACCGCCTGATTGATAACGCGACCTATGTAACGGTGAACACAGAGATGACCCAGCCGGAAGATGAGGAGTCCTCTCAGACTGCCTGATCTCGAGGGGAGATAGAACCGAAGGAATTGCCCGGGGCAAGGAAAGCGGGATCAGGTCAGGGAAGGAGCGCTGGTCCCGCCTGGTTGATGATGGGGACTTCCACTAAGTGCTTAGCACTGGTTTGACCGGGGCCGTTGTATTCCACCTCATACATGGAGACATTGGCTCCGGTCATTTCCAAGAGGATGAGAGGGTGCTTTCCGTTCTCCTGTGGTTCACCGATTAATGCCCGCAGCTGCCCGATCTGCACCCACCGGGAATACACCAGGGTGGTTTCTCCTGCCGGCGATGTTACCAACACTTGCCATGGCTGGCCGTCATCCCATAGAAACTCAGTGGCGCTGGCGGGAGAACGTTCTGCCCTGGCTGTAACGAGAATGTGCTCTGGCGAGCCATCTCCATCTAAGTCAGCCTCCACCTCCCGGCGATAGTCCCAGCCCCGTTCATCCTTTGCCGCCGGGTAGCTGGGGTCCACCAAGTTGACGGCAGCTCCTTGCTCGAGAGGGCGGGGCGGCTCTGCGTCATCTTGGCGGTAAAAGGCCCACAACATCATCCCCAAAACAGCTGCCAGAACCCAGCCAGATATGAGTAAGATCAAGTGCGGCCTCTTCAACGGTCCCACCATCCTTTTCATCCTTATTCCTCTGTAATATATCCCTGTCTCGAAAGTAAATAACAAGATTCTTCTAGGATTCGCAAGAGAATCCCTGGCTGGTATTATCCATCAAGGTTAAAGTTATGTTAGGAAAGGGGCTGCACACTGATCTTTGAGGAGGGACCAGTAATGACTTCTTTGGAACGAGTGAGCAAATGTCTGCGTTTTGAAGAACCGGATCGAGTGCCCGTGTATCCGCTGTTGGCCGGGGCTACCCGCAGGCTGGTAAGTGCGAGCTACTATGATTGGGCCAACAATGCCGATATTTGTGCGGAAGCTTATATTAAGGCGGCTGAGCAGTTTAGGCTGGATGCTATCTGCACCTTGACTGACCTATCTGTAGAAGCCGCCGATTTTGGCGCTGAAATTATCTATCCTGAAAACGAAGCAGCCCATCCTGACTACACCAAGACCATTGTTCAAAGTGCCGAAGACTATCGGAAGATTGTCCCCATCGATCCCCGCAAGGGCAAGAGGATGGGGGAACATATCAAGCTGTGCCGCAAGCTGGTTGAGGCCAAAGGCAAAGAAGTACCCATCATCGCCTTTACCTTCGGGCCTCTGGGGATTCTCAGCATGCTCCGGGGGCAGGAACAGATGTTCATGGATCTGGTGTTAGAGCCAGATGCTGTCAAGTACGCGGTTGGTGCCATCACTGAAACCTTGATGGACTATTACGATGCCCTCATGGATACCGGTGTTCATGCAGTAATGATCGACACCCTTTTCGCCTCCCAGTCCATCATGAGCAAATCCATGTGGATGGAGTTTGAAGGCGATTATGTCAGAGGGCTGGCGGACCGGGTGCACCAGCGGGGCTGCATGATGATGATTCACAACTGTGGCACCGGCATATACTTTGATGTGCAGATTGAGACGATGCAGCCTGAAGCCATTTCCTTTCTGCACCTGCCCGATGACGTATCTACTCCCGCTGAACTCAAGGAGAAGTATGGACGCCAGACTACCCTGATCGGGCATATCAGCCCAACCTGGATCATATCTGCCAGTGAAGATGAAGTCCGGGAAGCCTGTAAAGAGCAGATCGATCAGTACAAGGACGGCGGCGGCTACATCCTGGCCACTGGCTGTGAGTATCCAGCCAACGCTGATTTCAGGAATGCCGAAGTCATGGTGGAGATGGCCGAGACATATGGCCGCTACCGGTAGGCATTAGGCAGCAGAACAGACAAGAGCAGCCGGCGGCTAGCTGGTTTTGATACCGGCTAGCCGCTGGGCGTTTCTGGCAGTTGTCCCTGACAGAGCCCTTACAGGTGCGGCAGAGTGTAAAGACCGCTGGCCAGCTGTGCTGACACCAGTTTTCTGATGGGAATCACCTGATAAGGATATTCTGCTTCCAGCCGTTCGGCAGTCCTGAGCAGCTCGCCATCGATTTCTTCAGCCAGCTGGAGGTACTCGCCCTGCCGGGCCGGGTCTTGATCGGCACACCAGCGGCAGTGCCTGGCCAACATGCCGTAGTACAGCATTACATAGAAGCGCATGACTACTAGGCTGTCAAAGGCTTCAGCTGTAGTCGCTGGACGGTCATCTGCCTTGAGGGTCTCGATCCAAGCCCTCTGTGCCTGCAGCCGCTGGGGTGTTTTTCCCAGAAACTCCTGCAGGGCGGCGGCAAAGGGTGAACCCTGACAGGCTCTGATCTGCTCGTGGCGGGGTGCAAGAAAACCCACCATCTCTTGCTGCATCTCCAGAGAGCTGGAGAGAACCTCTGTCCGCATCCTGTCGGTAGGGGAGGCATCGTCGATGGAGGGATGATAGAAATACGGCAGCTCAGATACTAAGCAAAGGGTGTTGTACTTAGCGGCATATTCAGAGCTGGATGCGCCTGCCATCACCATTTGGGCCGGGTCGCCCGGGGCAAACTGGGCGTAGTAATCATAGGCATCGGTGGATTTGGTGAGCTCATAGACAGCTTTGGCAAATGTTTTGGCCCATGGTACTTCCGGCTCCCCCTGGCTCAAAGGTATACCTAAGTTCTCAATGGCCCTGTGTAGCTCAGGATAGAGGGATGGCACCTGCCTGTTGATGTAAAAATACGCGCCGCCGAACCCTGCATTGTGCAGTGCGTATAAGAAGTGAGGCTTGGCGGTATCAATCAACTCCATCAATGCCTGGGTCTCTGGCAGAGGAGAGTCAAACTTGAGGGTCTTGTACTCGATGGGGAAGGTCCATTCCACCTGGTCTTTTCCGGCTGGGCGGTAGAAGTTGCTGGCATATGTGTAGATATCAAAGGGGCCCTTGAACCATCCTTCATTGAGGCGGGTACCGTCAGGATCGATGCACTTCACTAAGAAAAAGGTGCAGTCCAGCTCTTCCCGGAGAGCATCATCTTTAGCCAGCAGTTCTGCCCAAAAATCGATGGTCAGTGTGCCGATGGGCTCATTGGGGTGGGGGCAGCCGAACCAGACTACCCGCTTCCGGCCTTCGCCGATCTTCAGACAGTAAATGGGCTCTCCCAGGCGGCTGCGGCCGATTACGCTCTGTTCCACCACATCCGGGTATCGGCGTGACAGCTGCTTGGTTCTAGAGTTGAGCTCATCAACTGTTAGGAAAACCTCATACTCAGGGATCCTTGCTTCAATTTGCTCCCAGTTGACCACCGCATACACTTCCTTTCTCAATCGGGTCAAGGGAAGGGAGATACCGCCATAGCCGTATCTCCCTTAAGAGAGAGCCTGCCTAAACAGAACCATCACCCAAGCTGGCTGGCCTAGGTTAAAGCAGCACATCGCTCAGCGGCTGAGCCAGACGTTATTCTCCTCACTGACAAGGTTGAGGTTCCACTGCTGGGGAATGAAGTCATTTACCCGGGCATCAGCAGCGGTATAGCCGAACTCGAAGTACAGGGGTATCACTACCACATCCTCCATGATCAGCCGCTGGGCTTCCTTCCAGATGGCTTCCCTCTCCTTGGGATCCACAGTCACGCTGCCCCGGCTCAGCAGTTCATCAGCCTCTGGATTGCTGTAGAAATGGGCATTGCTGGCGCCTATATTGTCAGAGTGGAACATGGCGTGGAGGCCTGTTGCACCGCTGTAGGCGAAGTCCATGAACAGCCCTGAGTTGCCGTTCTGAAGATCGGCAGACCAAGTTCCCACTTCCTGGATGGCCAAGCTGGCATCAATCCCCAGTTCCCGCATCTGAGTGACCATGATGGTCACAATCCTGACCCGCGCCGGTTCATTCATGGTCTTAATCTCCACTGTCAGTTTCTGTCCATCACGCTGCAGTGTGCCATCGGGGCCGGGTGTGAAGCCCGCTTCGGCCAGCAGAGCCAAAGCTCCTTCAGGGTCGTAGGGCCAAAGCTCTGCAAGGCTTGGGTCGTAGCCAAGCAGGCCGGGGCCGACCTGTCCATATGCCCGCTGGGCATTTTCACCAAAGACGTTGGCAACAGCACTGTCAATATCTGCAGCCATAGCCAGTGCCTTTCTTACCTTAAGCTCGTCGAAGGGCGGAGTCTGGACATTGAAGCCCAAGCCCCGGTACCAGCCTTGGGCACTACGGTAGAGGCTGATCCGCTGATCGCCTCTGAGCCGGTCAACTTCATTGGGGGGGACTGTGAGGGAGACGTGGACATCTCCGGCTTCCAAGGCCATGATTGTGACGATATCATCTGGAATGATCTTGAAGGTTACCCGCTCTAAAAGGGGCTTTTTCCAGTACGCATCATTGCGCTCTAAGACGACTTGGTCATCGGGTACAAACCGGACCAACTTGAAGGGGCCCGAGCCGATGGCTTGCCGGGCAAACCCAGCAACTCCCAGCTGTTCCACTGCCTCCCGGGGGACTATGGCAATTCCCGCCAGGCGGATGGGATCTAGGAGAAAGGGATCTGGAGATTTGGTTACGATCTTAACGGTAAGATCGTCGATGACTTCAATCCTATCGATGTTGCTGAGCGCACCCAGATAGGGCGATTTGGTTTCGGGGTCCAATACCCTTTCCAAGGAGTACTTGACATCATCGGCCACCACCTGCCGGCTCTGTCCCTTGGCGAATACGGCGTTGCCGTCATGCCAGTATACACCCTCCCGGAGGTGGAACACCCAGGTCAGATCATCGGGATTCTCCCACCGGGTAGCTAGCCGGGGAATGGGCTGACTATCTTTGCCGGTTGCCACCAGGGTGTCGAAGATCTGACTTAGCACCGCGAAGTCAAAATCACTGGCAGACAGGTGGGGATCTAGAGTACCCACACTCTTGACGGCAATCATTAGCGTGCCGCCCTCCCTGGGCGCTGCCGCCAGACTGGTGCCGGCAGCCATTGCTAACAATACCACCAAGACTAAGCCAAAGAGCCTTCTTTCGTTCATCACCTTCAATCCTCCTTAAGACCTTTTTGCTTGTATTCAGCAGCTCCCGGTGCCGGGAAGGAGAAAAGGAGCCGGGAGCTTACCGGCGGATAGTAGACATCTTGGGATCAAGAGCATCCCTCAGGCCGTCACCTATGAAGTTCAAGCCCATGACGGCCAGCATAATCACAAGGCCGGGAACCATTACCAGATGGGGCGCTGTCCGCATGTACACCCGGGCCTCGTTCAGCATGGAGCCCCACTCCGGCTCTGGGGGCTGTACCCCGAGGCCTAAGAAACTCAGGCCCGATGCGGCAAGGATGGCGTTGGCCATGCCTAGGGCAGCCATGACGATCACTGGCCCGATGCAGTTGGGCAGGATGTGAAAAAACATGATCCGCAGATCACCGGCACCGGCGGCACGGGCCGCTTCGACAAAGGGTTCCCCCCGCAAAGCCAGGGTCTTGGCCCGCACCATCCGGGCGTACTCAGGCCAAGTCACAAGGCCCAAGACTAGCATCACGTTCCTGAGGCCGGGCCCCAGGGCGGCAATTACCCCGATGGCTAGGATGAAAAAGGGAAAGGCGAAGAACAAATCGGTGATCCGCATGAGCATTAGATCAATCCAGCCGCTATAGTATCCCGATACCACTCCTAGAATCAGTCCCAGGGAAGCAGAGATGCCTACCACTACAATCCCCACCGACAAAGAAGCTCTGCCGCCCCAGATGATCCGGCTGAGCACATCACGGCCGAAATTATCTGTCCCCAGGGGATGTCCCGGGCTGCCTACCGGCAGCAGGGGGTTAAGCAGGTCCATTTCATAGGGATCGTAGGGAGCTATGTAATCTGCCAGCAGGGCGACTCCCCAGAGTACAGTAATGATCCCCAAACCTATCAAAGCCAGCCGGTTGCGGCGAAACTGCCTCCAGGCCCGGCCGGCCCGGGATCCATCGGTGATGCTTGCTGGAACTCTTGGCGGGGACTCTAGCTTGGCCATTGGCTCCACCTCCGCTAATCGTACTGTATCCGGGGGTCAATTGCTGCATATAAGATGTCTACCAAGAGATTGATCAGGATGAAAATCAGGGTGAAAACCAGGACAGTGCCTTGTACAACGGCCAGGTCCCTGTTCATGATGGAGTTGACTGCCAGACGGCCGATGCCCGGCCAGCTGAAGATAGTCTCGATGATGACCGAGCCGCCCAAAAGATATCCAAACTGCATGCCCGACACAGTGAGGATAGGTATAAAGGCATTGCGCAGTGCATGGCGGTAGACCACCAGTTTGTCGTGGAGCCCCTTAGCCCGGGCAGTCCGGATGTAGTCTTGGCCCAAGACCTCCAGCATGCTGGAGCGGGTAACCCTGGCCAGCAATGCTGCCATGCCAAATCCCAGGGTACAGGCAGGCATGATCAGGTGCCGCAGCACATCTCCCAATCCGTTGTGAAGGTAACCCATCCCGGAAAGGGGCAGCCACCGGAGCCTCAGGGAAAAGGTCAGCATTAGGAGCAGGCCCAGCCAAAAACTGGGCATTGATATCCCAACGAGGGAACCCACTAAGCACAGGTGATCAATCCAGGAATACTGCTTCACAGCCGATATAACTCCCAGGGGTATGGCAACGGCGGTACTGATGACTAGGGCTGCCAGCGCCAGCTGGATAGTGGCCGGCATCCGTTCCAAGATGGTGACTGCAACAGGCTGCTGGGTATACATGGAGGTGCCAAGATCGCCTTTGAGCAGGTTCCGCAGAAAGATGAGATATTGAGTCATCAGGGGCTGATCCAGTCCATATTGGGCCCGCAGCTGGGCAATGGTCTCCGCATCGGGTGTGATATGGGGATTGGAGCTGAGCATGATGCTGACTGGATCGCCTGGCAAGATGTTCAGCAGCGAGAAAACAATGAAAGAGATCCCCAAAAGCAGTGGAATCATGGCTAGTAGACGGCGGGCTATATACCTGGTCATATAGGCACCTCTTTCTGCTTACCAAATGTACCCAGTGCTTAAATCTAATCTTATTCAAGGGAAAGGACGTTTTCCCTCCCAAGTCCTGTGGATACATGACACAGTGAATGTTAACATGTGGTAAATTGCCGGCCTGGTGGCACCCGGGGGGGCCGGGGCCTCGGCGCCTGCGTGTGTTAAACGCTAGTGTTGGCCGAGTAGGCCGTTCTGCTAAGGCTGCTGTTTGCGAGCGAAAGGTATTCAGTCGGCGGTGCCGTATTAGAAAGGGAAATGGGGGGTTGGCGGTCATGGAGTCTTACACTAATTTGAGCGGGGCGCCTGCTAAAGCCAGGAAGAATGCCGCTGCCTGGGAGCAGCTGTGGTATTTTACTAAGGGCCTTAAACAGGGCCTGCCCATTGCCTTAGGGTATTTTCCCAGTGCCTTAGCCTATGGAGTAATGGCTTTGGCCGCAGGCCTTTCGGCCAGGCAGACTATACTGATATCGGTTCTGGTGTTTTCCGGTGCCGGACAGTTCATGGCTGTGAATCTGCTGTCTGGAGGAGCACCGCCCTTGGCCATTATTACTGCCAACTTGGTGGTCAATCTCAGGTACTTTGTGATGTCTGCCAGCTTCTCGAGACGCCTCAATGTCAACTGGCTGCAGGCAGCCATCATTGGATTTGGGGTGACCGATGAGACCTTTGTGATGAACTACTTAGCCGACCTGGAAAAGCCGGCACTGTCGGGAAGCCCTTTGGGTGAACGCGGCACCGGAAACGAGCAGGCAGTTTACCTGCCGCCAAGCTATGTGCTGGGAGTGAACAGCATCTCTTACGCCGGCTGGATCCTGGGTACGTATGCCGGGACCCTGTTTGCCGATGCTCTGCCTCCCGGATTTGGTGCGGGCATGGGGATCATCCTGTACGCTATGTTCATCGCTCTCCTCATCCCTGCCGCAGCCGGCAGTTGGGGTATTGGAGGAGTTGCTGCTGCCGGCGGCGCATTGTGCTGGCTGCTTTCCCAATACCTGCCCTTTGGCTGGGCCATGGTCTTGGCAACAACGCTGGCAGCAGCCGGCGGAGTAATTATCTGGGGCGAAGGGGTGGATGGGCTTTGACGTCAGCTTCCTTTTGGTGGATGGTGATGGGCATGGCTTTTGTAACTTACCTGCCCAGAACGCTGCCTTTACTGCTGGGCAGTGAAGTGCGTCTGCCCCTATGGCTGGAGCGGTGGCTCAAGCTGGTACCCTATGCAGCCTTAGGCGCATTGATCTTTCCCGGTATCCTGACTGTGGACCCAAATCGGCCGTGGATAGGTATCTTGGGGGGCATCGCTGCAGCTGCAGCCGCATGGAAATGGAAGAACTTCGTCATCGCCTTGGCTGCAGCGTTCTTAGTTGTGTACATCCTCAGCTAGGGGGCAGGTGAATTAGAAGTCAAGGGAAATGGGCAAGAGGCTGTAGTGGGTAACTGGGTGGAAGAGGAGGATGATGATGGTAAGAGGCTCCTTGACGATGAGGCATCATCTAGTGTTGTGGATAGTCGCCGGCATGCTTCTCCTAACAGGTTCCACATATGCCCAGCAGGGCCAAGAGCCGGGGGCTGCCTTTGCTGTCAAAGTAGTCAACTACGATACAGAGCTGGTGGAGGGGGAGGTGAAGATTCCAGTAATTACCGGCCTCCATGATGCCGAGCTGGAAAACATCCTCAACTCCCGGTGGGAGAAGGACATCACGAGTTTTGTAGATGCCATCAGGGCTGATGCTGTGGCTTTTCAAGAGGAGATGGGGGAGGCAGCTGGGCACTGGCTGCCCTTTCACGCCTATACTGATTTCAAAGTTGGGTACTTAGATGAACGGTTTGTCAGCTTGCCCATGGTTTACTACTGCTATACTGGAGGGGCCCATGGCATGTCCTATCAGGAAAGCACCAATGTGGACTTGCTTCTGGGAGAGAATCTGGCATTGGAGGACCTATTTCTGCCTGGGTACGATTTCTGCAAGGAGATTGCCGCGGAAGTGAACCGGCAAAGAGCTGCCAATCCCGAGCATTTCTTTGATGAGGCCTGGGCGGAAACGGTTATAGCCCCCGACCACCCTTTCTACCTGACGGCTCAGGGCATCGTGGTCTACTTTGGATTATATGAAATAGCGCCGTACTCTACAGGGATTCCCGAGTTCACAATTCCCTATGATTATCTTTGGGAAGGGCTCAAGCCTGAGATCCAGGCGATGGCCGAGGCCCATAGAGGAAAGCCAGAGATTGAATGAAGGCAGGCGGGCTTTTGGCCCGCCTGTTGCCTTGGGCGTATCGTGTCTAGACAGCTCCTTACAGCTGGATACTGATGGGATCCTCCAGCACCACTACATAGCAGTCGTTGGTATAGGTGTGGGGAGGCAGAACGACCATGCCGGTGGTTGGCTCTTCTCCCAGCACAAAGGGTCCATGGTGCCAGACGCCCCGCTTAATCCTGGCCCACCATCCCGCAGGCAGGCGAAAGATCTTGTATTCATCGGGAGGTGTCCTGCTGCCGGCTTCTCCCACATGGAAAATGACATCCTTAGTAAAGCCGCCGAAGACTTCTTCAGTCCGCTCATGGATTTCGGCATGGGTGATTACAAAGGGCCGGGGCTTGATTACTAGGGGATTCATGGCAATATAGTTTGATGCGGAAAACTGCATCAAGGCCCGGTCCGGGAAGAATTGGAGCGGATCATCTTTGCTGCCCACCGGGTCGCCGCAATCATTGGGATTGAGAATGGTGCCAAAGGGCTCAAAGGCGGCTGCCGTCAATTCCTCTACCTTAAGCATACGTTTACTCCTCTCCTTTGTCAGTAAGCCTTGGCGATGCTGAACATCTATCAGCTAAGTTTCCCCATTGTCTTGAGAGATTCCTTCCATTCAAATAGAACTGCACCGAGAGGATTAGTCAAGGAACTGACCTTTACATGGAGAAGGGTAAATCAGAGGATTGGCAAAGGGTTAAAGCAGGATGTTCTAACGGAAGGAGTAAAGAGATGGATTCTTCATCGGTTACACCGGAGCAGAAGACGGCGCCGGAAGCTGACTCGGACCGATGGCCAAAGGGGCTGGAAGCGGTGGAAGACATCGGGCCGGAACAGAGCTCCCAAGAGA
>LFTN01000198.1 GCA_001513495.1 Clostridiales bacterium DTU087 | reverse complement strand
AAGGCCACCCGTTTGCCTTCAATGACAGCCAGGGCAATCCTGTCACTTGGTGAACCATAGGGAGTCTCAATCCATACTTCTTCAACATCGGGAAGCAGTTCATAGAAGCCTGAACCGCCGAAAATCCCGATATCTGCCTTATGAGTCAAGTCTATGACCTCCTTGCACCACAGATTTTGCACCCCAGGTAAAGATGAGCAACGAATAAGTGGGTGGTACTGTAAGTTTCCCACCCACTTATTCGCTAAATCATTGGGAATTTCCTATTTTAGAAAGCGGGAACAACCGAGCCGCCGTATTCAGCCAGGATAAACTCCTTGACTTTTTCCGAGAGGAGGGCTTCGGTCAGCTTGGCCAGGTCTTCCCGGTCCACATCGCTGCTCCGCACTGCCAGTACATTGACATAGGGCGATTCGCTGCCTTCGATGAACAGGGCCTCAGTCAATGGATCGAGCCCTGCCTCTAAGGCAAAGTTGGTGTTGATGATGGCCAGATCCACATCGGGAAGGACCCTCGGCAGCTGGGCAGCCTCCAGCTCACTGAACCTGAGCTTTAAGGGATTGGAGACAATATCAAGGACGGTAGCGGTGATTCCCGCAGCCGGATCCAGCTTGATCAATCCCTGTGCCTCCAATAGGAGCAGTGCCCGCCCGCCGTTGACGGTATCGTTGGGAATGGCAATGTGTGCACCCTGTTTAATGTCCTCAGCCTTCTGGAGCTTGTCAGAATAGGCGCCCATGGGCTCAATATGCACCTTGGCAGTATAGGTCAGATCCAACCGGTGATCACTGCTGAAGTTCTCCAGATAAGGGATATGCTGGAAGTAGTTGGCGTCTAGATCCCCCTCCGCCAAGGCGAGATTGGGCTGTACGTAATCGGTGAACTCGATAACCTGCAGGTCAATCCCCACTGCCGCCAGATCCGGCTTGATCAGGTTGAGGATTTCGGCATGGGGCCGAGGTGTAGCTCCCACCTTCAGTGCCTGGGCAGCAGCCGGAATGCTGCCGGCAATCAGCAAGCTGATTAACAGTACCAGTGTCAAGACTCTCTTCATGTGTGAAACCCCCTTATGGTTAGTTGTTAAGTCTATTTTTTCGATAGGCTCCTAGATGCCCAGTCTCCCAGACTCTGCATTGCCTGTACCAATACGATCAAGATGATGACCGTTGCCAGCATAATATCGGTCCGGAAGCGCTGATACCCGTAGCGAACGGCAAGGTCGCCCAAGCCACCTCCCCCAACAGCCCCTGCCATGGCTGAATACCCAATCAGATTCACAGCTGTAATTGTCACCCCTGAGACCAGGGAGGGCAGCGCTTCGGGAATCAGGACCTTCCAGATGATCTGAAATGGCGAGGCTCCCAAAGCCAAGGCTGCTTCCACAACACCCCCATCAACTTCCTTGAGGGCTGTCTCCACCAACCGGGCCACAAAGGGGATGGCCGCTACTGTCAGAGGCACCATGGCTGCCGTTGTGCCGATGGATGTCCCAACCAGCGCCCTGGTGAACGGAATGATGGCTACCATCAAGATGATAAACGGTATCGACCGCCCGATATTGATAATCGTGGCCAGCACTCGGTTAACCAGGGGATTCTCCAGGATATGGCCCCGTTCGGTAGTAACCAAGATAATGCCCAAGGGCAACCCGACTACTTCAGCCAGGACTACTGCCACCCCTACCATGTACAGGGTCTCACCGGCAGCCTGCCAGATCAATCTCCAAACCATGGGGTTAAACATCTCGCAGCACCTCCAAGTGTAGATCCTGTCCGGCTAAGAACTGGGTGGCTTCCGCAATGGCTTGGGCCTCCCCAGACAGCTGCACCACCAATGTCCCAAAGGGAGTGTCCTTGACGTGGTCAATTCGCCCAAAGAGGATGTTGACCATCACCGGAAAGCGCTGCATTAAATCACCCATGATGGGCCTGCCCGCGGATGCCCCGATAAAGGAGATCTTCAGCAGCGAGCCATCGCCGTTGGCATGCTGCTCTAAGAGCTCCGACGGGATCTCGATATCGATTACCCCTCGCACCAGGCGGCGGGCTGGTTCTGTCTTGGGCCTGGTAAAGACCTCGAGAACTGGCCCGCACTCCACGATGCGGCCGTCTTCGATCACTGCTACCCGGTCGCAAATCTGCTGGATTACCGGCATTTCGTGGGTGATCAAGAGGATCGTCAATCCCATCTTGCGGTTGATATCCTGGAGCAGCTCCAAGACAGCAGTGGTGGTCTCCGGATCCAAAGCAGAAGTGGCTTCATCACAGAGGAGTACCTCTGGGCGGTTGGCTAAAGCCCTGGCGATACCTACCCGCTGCTTTTGGCCGCCGCTGAGCTGGGCAGGGTAGCTGTCGGCCTTATCTTCCAGGCCGACCAGCCGCAAGAGTTCATCAACCCGCTCCTTGATCTCTGCCTTGGGCACACCGGTGATCTCCAAGGGGAAAGCGACATTGCGAAAGACAGTCCTGGAAGACAGCAGGTTAAAATGCTGAAAGATCATGCCGATTTTCTGGCGGGCTGTCCTCAGATCCCCTTTGCTCAAGGCTGTCATCTCAACACCGTTGACCAGCACCTGCCCCGCTTGGGGCCTTTCCAGCATATTGATGCAGCGCACCAAAGTGCTTTTGCCTGCGCCGCTGAGGCCGATGATGCCGAAGATCTCCCCAGGCTTGATCTGGAGGCTGACATCATCCAAGGCCCGGAGTTCCCTTTGGCCATCGCTGTATATCTTGGTCAAGTGGTGAATCTCAATCAAACATCCCCACCCCCTATTTCTCAAACAGCTTCAAAAAAATCCTCTTCCAAGACGGAAGAGGATTATACCAATCACTTCAATTCCGTCTCTCATCTCTCCAGCGTCCTAACCAGACACCAGCAGGAATTGGCACCTTGCGCCGCAGCGCCGGTTGCCGGGTTTCATTGGGCCAGTCCCTCCACCTCTCTTGATAAGAGCAAGAACCGCTTATCGGCTATTTAGTTGTTAGACCAAGTATAGCAGTAGCAGTTTTTCCTGTCAACAGCTAATTCTGCCATTTATATTATCCAAGGCCTTGAGGGGCTGCTAACCAAAGAAAAACGGTTTGCGTCTGAGCTCTGCAGCAGACTCCAGCAGATACTTAGCTTCTGCCTCTGTCTTGCAGCTTGTGGCCAGCAGCAATCCCTGATGGGGAAGCACTTCCAAGAGCTCCAAGACAGTCTTCCAATCCGGGATATGCATAACCAGGTTCTTCTTCTGCAAGATCTTCTTGAACAATGCTATGCTCTCGGAAGTCAAGTACTCATTAAACCTCACCGGGACCCATTGAATGCCCTGAATGCCGTCAATCTCCAGCAGCATGTCCAGATGGGGCAGCTCACCCGGGCCGTCCAAGTGATAGATGCTTGCCGGTAGCCGCCGAACCTGCTCCTCCAGCTGGGGAAGCACAAACCTTTCAAACATCGCCGGTGAGATCAGCGCGGAAAAATCACATTGAATCGGATACCAGGCCTCTTCATGCCAAAGGCCCATCCAGGCTGAGAAGCCGCTGCCGCTTGCGGCGACGATCTCTGTCAGCTCATCGAAACACTTGTGCCAGATGTCTGTTATCCAGGCGGAGACAGAAGAGATTTGATCGGGATTATCATATAGATCCATCAGGAGCTGCTGTGTGGTGCGCAAAGATGCTATCACGTCCATGATGCCCCCCAGATCTGTTACGCCTACAACAAACTCTCCCCGGCTTTCTTCGACAGCCATTGTGGTCACTTGCTTGGTATACTGCCACCAGCCGTTCCCTTCATCAAATTCCATGGATGTGATGGCGTCCCAATCTAATCCAACTTCAAACCAGGATGTTTCTGTCTTGGGATCATACAAGAGATGGTCGGTCAAATAGGCAGCCAGTACTCCTGGCCCTAAGTTCAGCCAAAGCAGTGGAAACGCGGTGCCGCCAAAGAACGTATTGGAACAGTAATTCCTAAACCTCTCCAGTTTGCTCTCTACGGCAGTGGGGTCTGGGGCTCTAACAAATTCCCAGTTGTTCCAACTCCCAATGTCGCCAGTACTTGTTTTAGGAGCAGTCACGCTGATCAGAGCTGCTTGCTGTTCCTGCTGCCACCAAGCTCTGTACAGTTCTTTGACCTGCTCCCAGTCTTGTTTGTACAGCAATACTGACACCCCTTTCCCATTCATCCAGTACACGGCCAGCCCTTTAGCCCGGTAATTGATACACCCAGGAAGCATCTTTTTAAGCAGAATACACAAAACATAAGCGGGCCAAGGCATAGGGCAGCATTATCTAGAAAGTACTGCTCATGGAAAGCTCTGCTCACAGAATTCTCCATACTAATACCTTATCTAGTGGCGTTATTCCTCTTCTCGCCTATCTTCCATGGCCTCCTAGATTGGCAGTGTTGCCATGGCTCTGCCGTCAAGGGGCGGCTTTGAGCTGGTGGATTGACAAGTTAGCTCTTAGCGGAGGGAAAACAATATGGGGGCAGGGCCCAGAATGGATATATAGGTAGAGGTGTAATCGGCGCGGAAAGAATATGAGTACAGGCATCGATCGGGGAAAACTGGCAGGTAGACAGACTAGTTTCATCGATGCCTGGGGAAGGAAGTGCCCATTGGATGAGTTTCTTATACCACTTATGATCATGGGTACGCCGCAGGGCGGCTGCTTACGCCCCGGCTTGGGAAGGTTGTCTTTCAGCTCCCGCTAGAAAGGGCCGGTGTCAACAGTGACTCTATGGCTGTCCACATCTCCTTTATGGCGGAGGCAGCTGAACCGGCCTCCCTAGTGCCGTTCCTATCCTCGTAGGCGACGATAGGTACACCCTGGACCAATGCCGCCACCACTGTCTCATCAAAGGGGATTAAGCCCACGATATCCACCTGCTCCCGGCGGCAGTACTGTTGTATCTCTTCGGTATAACCGGGATGCAAATCATACTTGTTGATGCACACCAGGGGCTTGACGCCAAAATGGCGGGTCAACTGCAGGATTCTCTCTAAATCATGTTTGCCGGCAACACTGGGTTCGGTGATGATTAGGGCGAGATCCACTCCTGAAAGTGCTGCAATTACCGGGCAGCCTATCCCTGGAGGGCCGTCGGTAATGATGTATTCCGCCCTCTGCTCCTCTGCCAGAATCCGGGCCTGGCGGCGCACGAGGGCGACTAGTTTCCCCGAGTTGTCTTCAGCTATCCCCAGCCGGGCATGGACCAGGGCGCCGTAGGGAGTCTGGGAGATGAACCAGTGCCCCGACAGCTTGTCCTCCATTGCAATGGCCCTCTCGGGACAGGCGTGGAAACATACCCCGCAGCCTTCACAGTCGATCTCATCAACCGCCAGCCTGCCGCCGATCTCCTTAATGGCATCAAAGCGGCATACATCGAGACAGATACCGCAGCCGCTGCACTGCTGAGGGTGAATGACGGCCTGTTTGGAAGCGGAAAACTCGGTGGCAGCCACTGGCTGGGGTTCAAGGAGCAGATGCAGATCAGCAGCATCTACATCACAATCGGCCAAGACCTTGTTGGCAGCCAGCACCGCCAATGACCCCACAATGGTAGTCTTGCCGGTCCCGCCCTTGCCGCTGATTACCAGTAACTCTTTCACGGCTTACCAGCCTCCCAAGCCTGGAGCTGCCGGACTGCTCCACCCCTTGCCTCTTCCCCAGCGGCAGCCTCTATATGCCGCCAAAGCTGATGGAACCCGGCCTGTAATTCTGGGAACTTATCGATCAGGCGGCCTCCTGCAGAATACCAAGCAGCATACCGCCGATCAAAGGGGATTTCCAAAAGAATCGGTATGTTTGCGGCTTCACAATATTCCTTAAGGTTACCACTGCCCAAGCCCGCCTTATTGACAACTACCCCAAAGGGCACATCTAGTTTGCGGACCATACCCACTGCCAAGCTTAGGTCATTGAGTCCGAAAGGAGTCGGCTCTGCAACTAGAATGCAGTAGTCTGTGCCCCTGACCGCGGCGATAACTGGGCAGGATGTGCCGGGGGGAGCATCGATGATGGTCACCGGTTCAACGGGCATCTGACTGTGCCTGTCCATCTCCCCATCTGCCCCCGACAAAGCCTCTTGCCTAACTGCCTTGATCACCGGAGGCGCCAAAGGTGTACCCACCTTAATCCGCCCTTGGATGAGTTGAAGGCCATCGGCTCTGCCTATGGAGACAGTACCGATCTTCTGGAGAATCTCGCTGATGGCCCCTGTAGGGCAGAAGCGAGTACAGCCGCCGCAGCCGTGGCATAGTTCCGGGAAAACCAAGACCTGCCCTCCCAACACAGTGATGGCACTGAAGGCACATACCTCGCCGCACCGGCCGCAGGCTGTGCACTTTTCATCATCTACCACAGGTATAGGCAGATTCACTGTTGTCTCTCTCTCCCACACCGGATCGAGGAAGAGATGGGCATTGGGTTCTTCAACATCACAATCCAAGAGCCGGACGGCCCGCTCAGCACTCCAAGCTAGAGCCAGGTTTACGGCTACGGTGGTCTTGCCTGTACCCCCTTTGCCGCTAGCCACTGATACAATCATTTTCCAGTCTCCCATTCCCATAGAACCTGCTGTCATGGTCCAGTCTTTTCCAGTCAGATCCCACCATCATGGCACAGCTGCCGCCCTAGACCCCCTGCAGCTCCCATTCGGCATCCTAAGCATGGTCGCAAAGGCTGGTGCGGCTCTTCAGCCGGCCAGATAGGTAGAGGTCAATGGCAGTATCCACCGATGTGTTGATGCCGGTAACGGTTTCAATCTGATGCTCGGCAAACAGCTGCTGAGCCTTGCTGCCCATCCCGCCGGCAATCACGCAGGATACTCCCCTATCGTGGAGATAGCGGGGCAAAAAGCCGGGCTCATGACCTGGATTAGGGATAACGCCCCGCTCCGTTACCCGGCCATCTGCTGTTCTAACGAGGGTATACTCTGGGCAGCGGCCGAAATGGACTGCCACCTGAGAGCCATCGGTAGCTATGGCGATTACCGTTTCAGTACCTGGCTTGCTCTTACCCAGCTCAGGTGGTGTTCCGCTGCTTTCCAAGTTAGAAGCAGCGGCGGTTTCATCGGCTGCCTCCAGCTCCCCTGCTTTGTACTTCCCCAGGGCATCTCTAACAGTGCCGCCGGTTGCGGCATACACCTTGATACCGCCAGCCTGCAGAGTGCGGGTGGCGTTGGGGCCGACCCGTCCGGTGACTACAGCATCTACACCTTGATTGACTAGAAACTGTGCACTCTGGATACCCGCGCCGCCGGCGGCAGAGAGGCTGTCATTGGCAGCCGCTATGTACTCGTCGGTGTCAGTATCAATGATGATGAAATACTGACAGCGGCCAAAACGGGGATCCAAAGCAGCATCCAAGTCTTTCCCTTGTGAAGTAATTGCCAGCTTCATGTAAACCCCTCCGGTACTATGGTAGGGGCGGTGGTTCACCGCCCACGTCTGCTGCACGGCGGCTGCAGCCGGCTGCAGCCGCCTCTTTGACTTGCAGAATATTAGTCGTCCTTATTGTCGTCCCGGTTGTGC
>LFTN01000182.1 GCA_001513495.1 Clostridiales bacterium DTU087 | reverse complement strand
GTTGAGCTCTATATCACCGCCCAGGTTTTGAGCCTCAAAACTCTGGACTCGGTTGTCCCCCAGAAGCCTCTGGCCGCCGGTGCTGGATACCGTTAGGCTGGCTGCCGTAATCTTGCCCTCTGCCTTCTCCACAACCCTTCCTTCAGCTTCCAGTGCCACTCGGCCGGTTGTGGTGATGTCTCCAGCAATCTCTAGGTCTCCCGCATTCACCAGGTCAATATCACCGCCGCTTGCCTGAGTAAGCCCACCGATGACCAGGTCTACAGTGTTGTGCAGGGTTATGCCGCCAGCACCGCTATTGGCAGCTGTGAAGCTTCCCACTTGGTTAGCCCCATCCAGGCGCTGTTGGCCCTGGCTGGAGACGGCGAGAGTCCCGGCGGTAATACCGCTGTTTGCTGCCTGGGCAACAGCGCCGCCCGCGCTGATTGCCACATTGCTGGCCTGGAGAGTGCTGAGCTCTGCACTTCCCGCGGCAGTAATCTCCATATCATCCTCCGACTCTGCCGATGAACCTTCAGCCATGGTTATATTCAGACCTGTCAGCGTCAGCTTGCCCATACTGGCCATCTTGCTGGAAGGGCCAGCCACAATGCTTCCACCGGATGACAAGTTCAGCGCCCCGGAAGCCGTCAACAGGCCGCTGACATGGAGCTGCCCCGCTCCCTCAACTACCAGGACACCTCCTGACGTTATGTCACCAAGGTTGACCAAACCTGTGGTCGGAGCAATCAAGTACACGCTGCCGCTGGCTTGCGCTGTCAATTGCCCGCTGGAGGCCGCTTCGAAGTGGAAGGGGTTTTCCGCCGTCCCAATGCCACCTTGTTCTGCAATCAGATTAACACCGCTGCCGCGAACGGCAAGGGGCCGCTCACCCCGGGCATCTAGGATGGAGTCCTTTGCCCGGAGTATCACATTGCCCTGCCCATTGATCTCTGCCACATGGAGGCTGCCCAGGACTTCCTGGATATGGATGTCCTCGGCTGCCCGGGCGGTCAGGGCGGAACCGTCTCGCAGGGCGACCGTCAGCGGAGTCTCAGCAGTGCCAATCCCACCGGAGGCGCCTCCCTCCAGGATAGTCCGCCCACCTTGGATAGCCGCAGGCCCCGATGTCGAGACGTTATAGATACCGTCAGCACCCTTGATGCGAATGGAGCCGCCGCTCTGGACTGTCTTGACGTATATGGGAGCCCGGGAGCCCAGGTAGACATTGTTTTTGGCTTCCACATCAATATTTCCAGAAGCTGCGATGTTGACCGACTTCCGCAGCAGTACGGTAATAGTGTTGGTATCATTGTCAACAGCCACATCGTCGGGTTCTGCAGCAGCCAAGGCTAGGCGCTTGGCCTCATCCTTTAGTTCATCGGGGTTGGAACCGTCGATGACAACCACTCCATCATCGGTCCCGACACTACCGTTCAGAGCCCGCAGGGTAATGTTGCGTCCAATCACATTAGGCTCCTTGATGCGGGTTTCGGTACTGGTGGTATCCTTAAAGAGGATTCCACCGCTGATGGAGGTTTCCAGTTCCTTCCTAGTCCAAACTGAACCCTCGGTGAGCTTAGCCCGTTCTTCATCACTGATGGTGTAGCGCCAGTTGGGATCAAATGCAGTACTGCCGTACTCCTCATGGAGGCGCTGGTACTCGGGATCTGTATTACTAGGATCAGGAGGATCAAATTCATATCCAGTGATATCGCCTTCCTGGTCAAAGACCGGCCGTACATTCCGCATCCGCCAGTACTGGTGATACTCCGATTCCTTAGCTTGACGATAGGCCCTCAAGGTGGCTTCGATACTCTCTTCCGCGGTCTCTTCTGTAAGCAGCATCTCATCCCAGAGCCTTTCCAGTTCTTCGATCACCCGGGTATCCCTTTGCTCTTCCGGATTGGCATCGATCATGGATCCGGAGGCAACCTCCAAGGTAACATCGCCGCCTACCGATTCAACCCGGATTAACCGGAGATCCCCACTGGACTGCCGGATGGATATATCGCCGGCACTGGTGGCGTTAAGCCCGGAGAGATTCGTATCACCGACCCGGATGTTGAGAGGCTGCCCCGCTGTTCCAATGGCTCCATTCCGGGTGATTAGGTCGATCCTGTTCCCGGAGATAACAGGGGCACTTCCTGCTGCAGCCTGGACTATATTTTGATCAGCGCTCACCATCACATTGCCGCGGGCAGCAGTAATGGAGCCTACTCTAAGGTCCCCTGCAGTCCCGTAGATATTGATATCCCCCCGATCGGCAGCAGCAGTCAAAGAGCCGTTTTCTACCAGCTGCACTGCCACACCGTTTAGATGATCGCCGATGCCGGTGCCCGCAGAAAGGTTGATGTTCTTCCCAGTGATCACCGCGCTGTCGGTCGCCTGGAGTATCGAGCCCTGTGTCCTCAGGCTGATATTGCCCTCCAGGTCCCGGACAGCACCTGCCAAGAGGATGCTGCCTTTACTCTCAACATCAATTCGGCCTTGATCCTGACCGATGAAACTAATTGCTATGGGGTGATCAGCCTTCACAGAGTGGATATGAACATCCTTGCTGCCCCTCTTCCACGTATCAGTAACATGGTACGTAGGCGTACTCTTGATGATATCGGCCCAGTGGTATGTCACATCCGTTTCCCGAGACACCAGTGCCCAACCACTGGTTGTGTAGTTCTTATATGAATACTGGTAATTGGTGCCTTGTCCCTGTTGGTCAGCGAATATCCCCTGGGGAAGGTTCCGTATTTGACCAGTAGTCACTGTCGTTTCATCGTACTCCCATTCAGGTGAGCCTATAGGCAATGCCCCCCAAAAGGTTGCTGTCTGCGATGCCTCTCCGATCAGGATATCAGTTCGATCCTGCCCCCTCATCCAGACGTAACGAGATGTCCCCGGCTGATACGAGGAGCTGCGGCCGCTGCTGGTGCTTAACCCGAGGAATATATCTCCTTGGTCGGCTTTGAGGTACTCTCGTTTATGCATTACTCCCCCTGACCGGGTATACTCGGTTACTATCGTTGCGGACTGACCATTGTGGAACCTCCCCGTGTCGGTGATGCGCAGCAAGCCGTTGATCCTGCCTGTGTCTAAGCCATTGACCACAATGTCCCGGGAAGTATTGTTTTGAATATCGATGGTGGTGTAGCCGTCCAGGACTTCGATCCTGCCACCGCCGGTGTTGAGAATATGGCCGTACACTTCGATATACCCGCCCTGGGCCTTGACCCCTTCAAGCACAATCTGATCGGTTTCGGGGTTATAGTAAGCGGTGATATTCTGGAGGCCGCTGCCGGTAGGCAGTTTGTACCTGGCCAGGTTTTGGGGATTGCTCATACTCGGGCGTCCCCGTAAATTCCAATCCAATCGATACTCGTCCATAGTCGACTCCAGCTTGCTGTCCAGCATCAGCGACCGGGCGGGAGTACCGCTTCGGATCGTTCCATTGATGTTCAGATACCTGGCACTTAAGAAAATGTTGTTGGCAGCAATCCAGGAGCCAGTTCCCGGGCGATTGTCGTTTCTGGTGGTATCCTTCATGCCTTTTTCTGTGTTTTGCTGTATATCCCACCACAGCGATTGGGGATCGCCGCCGATGTGCTGGAAGCCGTCGACATAAGATTGGACAATATCCCTACCGGCACTGATTTCTAGAGTCTCTGCGGTAATAACCGGAGCCGCCTTGCCATCCCGGCCAAGGATTTTGATACTGCCATCTGCATTAGTGATGGTCACCGAACCCCTTAGGTTTTCAATATCTCCAACTAGCTCGATGTCGGGTGGAACTGCAGCTTCGCGAACACCGGGCATCGACTGATAGGTATTCCTGACCTCTATGGCAGGTTTTGTGGAAGAACTACTGCCAGCAGCATCTATGTCAAGGTGAGCCGTGCTCCCTTCCGGGTTGCGGGCATTTATGTCCTGAGCGCTGGATACCCGTACTTTGTTAAAATAGACGTAGCCGCCGTCAGGATCAATTGTCAAATCGCTTACCCGCAGGAAGTTCTTACTGTGATTGGTAATGGTAATGCTTGTGTCACTGGGAGCCCGCAGCTGTCCGCTACCGGTCAAGGAATCGGCTTCGACAAACACGTTGCCGGCCCGGGCTTCTATGTCGTGGAGATTTATGTAATCCCGCTCGATATTCGTTATCGGGACTATCTCGCTGCCATGCTGTTCAGCATATCCGAGGGACAGCAGTTCCTGCTTGATATAGTTGATCTCCGCATCGTAAGCTGCACTGGCAGCCGGATCCTGGGCGTAGTTGGCCCTCAGCTGATAAAGCTGATTCAACCTGGAAAACATGTTGGCGACCACGTTTTCAGTTGTTCTATGGAAACTAACTCCCTCTGTCTGCGTAACGGCTTTTCCATCTGCGTCGAAAACAATCTCCTGCTTATTCTGAATGCCGGTATGGACCCTGCCGTCCACCACTACAGATGTGTCGCTTTGGACGGTGCTGGAACCAGACTTGATGTCCAGGGAGATCTCTCCTGCACCGACTAGGCTGGAGAAAGCATTCCCGATCTCTTCTGCCAGCTCCCTGTAGAGGTCTTTGCCAACGCCCTGGCCATCAGCAGCCGCTGAGCCTTTGCTGGTAATGAGGCTGACATCCCGTACACTTCTAATAGCAGCATTGCTGCCGATACTGATCCGATTGTTTTGGCTAACGAGGGCATCGGCAATGGGTTTCGTCTTGATGGGGAAAGCAGTCTTATTGAAAAGATCACTTCTCGCCTTTGACATTAGTGTGTTCATATGTCCTGCCTCATCCCGGCCCGCGTAGAAGTTCACATTACCATCAGCGCGAATACTGGCTGAGCTCCCTACCGCCACCGAGTTGTCCGCGGTGATCGACGATAGAGCCTCTCCTTGAGCTGCAGATGCCAAACCGTAGGTCTTAGAGTTGGCGCTGGTCTCAACATCGGCACGGGTGTAGGAGGCGAAATTGACATCTCCCACTGAATCAAGCTGAGCACCGCTGTTCATGGAGACTTTAGCATCGCTGTCGACATCAATCACCGACTTTGCCAATGCCAAACTGATGGCACCACCGGCATCGAGCCGGACCTTATCCCTGGCCTCAATATCATTCCTGGCTCTAAAATTGGTCCGGCCGGGATTATCTCGATCGCCGATAACATTGACAATCGCATTGCTGCCTAGAACCACGTTGGTATTGACGTCTATATCCGTCTGGCTCAAAGCAGCAGCGCCATCGAGGAACCCCCCGGAACCGGAGTTGACATTGAACGAGCCGCCTGACAGCCAGGCTTTCCGCACGATGTTTTCTGCACTGACAGTGAGATCGTAGGTTTCCAGTTTAGCCTGTTCGCCAATCTTGGCGGTTACGCTCGCGGCTATATCGTTTAGTGTGCGGGCTCCGCTGGCCCCAACTACAGATGCATTGGTGCTGTCACTTTGGCCGTTAAACAAAGCTGTATGCATTGCCGCCAGGGCAATGGTCCCAGCAGTCAGCCCGTTGGAGGAGCTGCCCAACTGAGCCAGCGTTGTTGATTTATTCGTAGTCTTAGCCAAGGCCGCTGCTCCCGAGGCAATACCGCCGCTGCCGGACACGACACTGGAGTGAGTATCGTCACTGCCCGCGGCATCTACTGTCAAAGTCCCTGCCACACTGCCGGCGGCACTGCTCCCTACTTCGGCTGTCACTGTACTCTGGGCTTCAGCGGTTGCCGTGCTGGCTCCCGCCGCGGCCAAACCGCCGACCACACCCAGTGTCTTTGCCTCCTGCCTAGTTGTGTTACCAGCCAGGACTTCTGCGCTGTCGGTAATGTTCAGATCCGAGTTCAAAACTGCCGATACTCTCAACTTCGACTGGGCAAGGGAGACAGCGGCATTGGCACTCACCAACCCCCCGATACCTGCAGCTTCCGCATAACTCCGGGCTGTGGGTGCTGAGCCAGTCAACTGGGTCAGAGCCCTAACAGCAAGACTATCGGCACTGATAGCCCCGCCGGCACCGATGGCTGCCCTAATCTCCGTGTCCAAAACAGTTTGTGCCAGTGAAAGGCCGATGGCTCCATATATGGCTCCTCCGTACCCTCTAGAATCAGCGGCTGCCTGCGGCCGGAAGATGGCTTCCACCTCCACTGAACCGCTGGAAGCTGTAATGTCAGCTCCGGTACCAACCAACGCCTCCACTTGGCCCGTTTCCTTAGCTGCAGCCAGAGAGCTGTTTCCTGACACCCCTCCCCCGGCACTAGCCCGGGAGTAAGCAGTAGTCTCACCCTCCCGCAGGCCCTCTATCCGTACCCCGCCGGAAGCGAGATTTACGCTCGCATCATCACCCACCACCGCTGCGACTCTGCCTGCCCTTGTCCCGTTAGCGGATACTACGCCAGCGGCAGCCAGCCCAATGGACGCGCCGTAGGCTGTGGTGTTCACTGCTGTGTAATCATGGGCCTGGACAAGCAGCCCTTCACCGGCTAGGGTACTGCTTTTCACCTCCAAGGTGCTGCCCTTGCCGATGCCAGCCAACACGTTGTTGGTCACATTGGCAGTGGCAACAGCCGCACCAAGGGCAGCCATCCCGCCGCTGCCTTGGTAGCTGTTGACGTCAATTGCCGACCCTTGTTTGGCTGGATCTAGGGTTTCGGCCTTAACTGAAATCGTCCCCTGCTCAGTGGTAACGCTGGACGCACCTGCTATCTCAGCCCGGACATTACTGGCCATGTCGAGAACGCCGATGGAGCCGCCTACACCGAGGCTGCCACCGATGCCGGCTGCACCGGAATGGATGGCGGCTTCGGTTTTTTCCGCAGCATGGATCTCCACATCACCAACGACTGTGATGTTGGAGTTGTTGACCACAGCACTGGTTTGAGATGATAGGCTATCGGAATTTAAGGCCCCCTTGACACCTACTTGTCCGTCCTTGTTCAAGGAGGCAAGTTCCTCGTCTGTTAGGCCGCCGGTTACTGCGGTATCCGGTGCCTCATCCGCTATTCTGCCCCAAGCCGAATCAAGCAGGCTGGTAAAGAACTCATCATCTGTATCCACCGGCTCATCTTTGACGGGGTTAATATCCTCTCCGGCCTCCACATTGCCATCAGTATCTCCGGTTCTCATCCGGTCTGAGTTGGCAAAGCTGTCCACTTCAGTCAGGGTCCCAGCGCCGCCTGTATCCAACTCCTGCATCACATCACCAGATAGCTTCCGGCCGATCAAGGTCACAACAGCCGTTCCGCCCAATCCGGCACCAGAACCGACACCTGCGGAAACAGCTATTGTGGATATATCCCGTTCAGCCTCCGCCTGGACCAAAAGATCATTTTGGCTGTAAACACGGCTGCCATCTACATAAGCAGAGGTGGTGCTGTTCACCGATGTCACAGCAGCACCTGCGCCCACGCCGACACCGGTAACTCCTAACCCAACGGCTCCAGCCCTGTTTTCACTCAGCAGCCGGTCCCGGGCCTGCACAGAGACACCGCCCACCCGCTTCTCATAGCTCCCCAGATCTGAGCCCGTGATATAGGCCTGGGTAGTACTGCCAACGATCGTGACCAGGGCGCTGCCGGCCACACCTGCAGCACCGCCGCCTTGGCCGCTGGCAGCCCAGTTGCGGATTGCAGTTTCATTCTCAGCATTGACCTCGACACTGCCAGCGGCAGCAACTTCTGCGTTTGCTACATAGGCTCTAGTTTCGCTGTAATCCGCCGCTACGGTAAAGGCACCGCCAGCTGCCGCACCGCCGATTCCTGCAGAGCCCGCCGCCACAAACAGCCGGCTGTCGTGTTCTGCATTAACCGCCAATGCACCGACGGTAACGGGTGCCGACTGAAGGTATGCTTCAGTTGTAGCTTGGAAGATACCAACTGTACCGGCACCGGCGACCCCGACTATGCCGCCGCCGGCACTGGTGGCCAGTGAAGATGCACCTTGGGTAGCCCGGGCATCGATTACCGCAGCACCCCGGGCCTGCACTGGATTGCTGCCTCTTATATAGGCTCTAGTACTATTGGAGAAGACTGCCGTATCGATTCCCGCACCTGCCCCGACGAGGCCGCCGCCAACCGATCCGACAAAGCTATGGCTGTAAGCATGATCACTGGCTTTTACGTGAAGACCCTGGGCTTCACTGCCGAGGGTGGTATTAATCTTTGCCTCATCAACATAGGCTTCAGTCTCCCCGGTAATCACCGTGGTATTGGTGGTGCCGGCAACACCGGCATACAGCCCGCCAGCTGCATTGGCAGCCACGTTTTCCACGCTGTGGGTGCCCGAGGCAGCTACAGCTATACCAGTGACCTCCTCAGTCTTACGCAGCTCCGCCAGTTGCGGGCGGGTGTAAAGTTCAAGGTCCAGGCCGTCGCCCAGATTAACATCTTCCTGTAGACCGCCCTCCGCAATGGTCAACTTATCTCCTTGGTCTTGGGCCAAGGCTGTAACTTCTGTATCTGCACCACTTATGTAGGCCCTAGTGCTGCCTCCAACATGGCTCACCGTCACCGATGCACCGACCCCGGCTCCCCCTATGCCAACTCCCGCGGCACCGGCCCAATTGCTGATCACATCATGGGTTTCTGCCAAGACACCAACATTGTCCCGGGCAGTAATCTTGGCACCATTGTCAATATAACTCTCGGTGTCGCTGTCGATGAGATTAACCGCCGTAGATCCGGCAACACCCACAACTCCGCTGCCTCCTAAGCCTACCGCCGCGCTCTTGATGGTGGAGGCGGCTGTTCCCTTAACCAACAGATCCTCAACCTCAAACTGCCCGCCTCTGACTCGGGCTGTCGTGGTATTGGCAATGCGGTTGACAGACACCGCAGCTCCCACCGACGCTGTTCCAGAGACGGCTGCGCCGCCGGAGATAGAGCTGATTCTTGACTCATCGGCAGCTAATACAGTCACCTGGCTGCCCTGGTTTGCAGCCTGGGAGTCAATGATTTCCGCTTCTGTAGTGTTGCTGATCTGGGATACAGCGATGGAACCGCCAACTGAGGCCGTCCCGGAGCCTTCCCCAGAGACGGAGATTGTCTCAATCTCGGACCGGTTGTCTGCCTGAACCAGTGTGGCACCCCCGGCGTTGACACCGCTTTGGTTAATCCTGGCGGCCGTAGTGTTGGCAATCACATTGGTGCCCACGGCAGCTCCGACCGCAGCTGTGCCGGAAATTCCCACATGGCCTGTCACGACCTCAATCCTTGACGCGTCCTTGGCAGTCACTGCCACAGCTTCAGCGGCATCAGCGTGTTCACCATCGCCCACTGTGGTCTTGACCAGTTCTGCCTCAGTGCTGTTCTTGATGATGGATGTATTGTTTGAACCGCCCACTGCCGCTGTCCCGGCACCCTGGCCGGCAGCTGCTGCTGACTTGATAGTGGATTCATTGGCAGCCCCCAGTTCAAGGCTGTCAATCTGCCGCAGGGCCGAGTCGCTGATCTTGGCACGGGTCTCATTCAGAATTGTATTGACGGTGACCGCCCCGCCTACCGCGGCAGTCCCTGAGAAGGAGGCACTGCCCGATAGAGAGTGAATATCCGACTTGTCCAGAGCGGTAACGCCAACCTTCTTGACCCCAGTTAGTTCCGCCCCGCTGATATCCGCCAAGGTGCTGTTGGCAATCACCGCGGTGGTTGCTGATCCGTTCACTGCTGCAGTCCCAGAGCCGCCGCCTGCGGCCGAGGCAGTCTTGATAGTAGAGTCATTTAGGGCCTCCAGGGTAAGGTCATCTCCCCCTGTTACCGACCCTCCCACCACCTTGGCATGAGTTGTGTTCGTGATGGTGTTGACCGAGGCCGCACCGCCCACAGCAGCGGTGCCCGCCCCTGATACGCTCCCGGCCAGAGCTAAGATCTCTGCATCATCCAGGGCCTTAAGGCCAATGCTGCGTTTCCCACCTTCTCCACCGGCTATCTCCACATCGGTATTGATCAGGAGTGCTTCAGTTGTATTTGTTACCACCGAGCCGGTGATGGAGCCGTTGACACCTACGTCTCCCGCCCCACTTCCGGCCATAGAGGCTGCCATAATCTCCGACTGGTTGAGAGCCTCTAGAGTAAGCCCCAGGGAATAGATCTGGCTGTCAACCACCCTGGCCCTGGTCTCATTGGAGATCACGCTTGCTGCAGCGGCGCCGCCGATGGCAGCCGAACCGGATCCGGCTATCCCCCCAGATAGAGTGTGAATCACCGATTGATCATCAGCTGCCACCTTTGCACCAGCTTGCCCCGATAGGCCTGTATTGACAACCTCCGCTTCCGTTGTATTGCTGATGGTGGACACAGTGAGTGAACCGCTGATGGCAGCACTCTTGGCACCACCCGCGGCCGCCGCCAAGGTACGGATCACTGAGAGGTTTTGGGCATCTACAGTCAGTGAACCAGTCAGGGTCAGTGTGCTATGTCCGACCCGAGCGATCACATCATTGCCGATGGTGTTGACAGAAATTGCGCCTCCTACCGCAGCGCCTTTCGAGCCGGTCAAGGCTCCTGCAAGAGCATTAATCTGGGAACTATCCTTTGCTTCCACCGCCGCCTTCTCAGCAGAGACCACCGTCTCCGTACCGCTTTCCTCCATGTCTCCTATGACAGCCCCAGTGTAATTGCTGATATGGGCAGAAGTAACGGACCCGTTCAGGGCAAAATCCCCGGCTCCTCCACCGGCAACTGCTATAGTGGCAATGGCGGAATCATTGACGGCCGTTAGCTCCAGCGAGCCACTTAGATTCGTTGAGCCGCCTATCAACTGGGCCAGCACAGAGTTGCTGATCACGTTGTGGGCAACAGCGCCACCCGCAGATGCCTTAGAGCCAGCTGTAATCTGGCCCGCCAGGGATAGAATTAGGGAATTGTCTTGGGCAGAAATGGAGAGAGAGCCTGCATCCACAGTGCTGTCAATCACTTGGGCGCTGACGCGATTGCCTTCCTTTCCCACACCGCCGATCTCATTGGCGGTTACCGAAGCTGCTCCAGCAAACTCGCCGCTGGCATAGCTGGCACCGACACTGAGGCCGGCAATCATGGTGTTGGACTCTGCCTGGACATCCACATCTCCCTCGGTCTCGATCCGCGAATCCTTCACCAAAGCTGTATAATCGTTACTGATTTCGTTCCAGACAAAGGATACACCCGCATTATTGCCGCTGGCCTGGCCGACACCGGCAACGGAGATAATACTGGTCGCTGGGAGCCCTCCATCGCCATACTCACTGATTACCTCTTCGCTGATAACCTCACTGCCTGTATAGTCCAGTTCATCCTCTAGGCGCGCTCTTCCGCCATCGATAAGATCATCAAGCTCACTCTCGCCCTTGATATCTCGGGCCAAGACGTTGATGGAACCGCCCTCAATCACGGCACCATCAAGAACGGCTTCGGTGCTTCTATCAATGGTGTTGATGACAATCGCTCCGCCAAAGGTACCTGATTCTTTGCCTTTGGCATAGCCTCCCATGGCGCCCCCCGATCCAATCAAGGAGGCAGTAAGGCCCCGGACCTGCAGTGAGTCGAAACCGCTGACTTGGGTACCAGCAAATAGTTTTGCAGCTGTAGTGCTGGAAATCTCACTGTAGGTGACAGCTGCGCCTACCCCAGCCTTGCCCCCGGCCAT
>LFTN01000014.1 GCA_001513495.1 Clostridiales bacterium DTU087 | reverse complement strand
AAGGGATTTTGAAATATGGGTTGGATATCCTGCATGAACTCCATCTGTTCTTTTCTATTACGTATCCCGATAGTGTTTCGGCCTTTGTACAGAATGCGGCCGGAAGTTGGTTCCACAAGGCGCAGCACCATTCTCGCCAGGGTGGTCTTGCCGCTGCCGCTCTCTCCGGCCAAGGTCAAAATCTCCGGCTCTTCCGCTGACATGGTCAAAGATACATCGGCAACTGCAGAGATTCTCTCCCGGGAGAACAGGCCTCCCACAGAGTAGATTTTGGTGATGTTTTGAATGCTTAATAAGGCTTTGTCATGAGACATTGGCATTCTCCTTCGCTGCAAGAAAGCACGCAATTCTCCGGCCGTCCGCTATTGTGGTAAGCTGAGGAGCCTCTATGCTGCATATCGGTTTGGCATAGGGGCACCGTGGATGAAACCGACAGCCTGGGGGAGGGTCCGCGAGATTGGGCGGTGCCCCGGGTATGCCTTGCCTTTCCGACTTATCCCCTATGGCTGGAAGGGACTGAATTAGATGCCTCGTATACGGATGAAGAGGCTCACCGAAAATCTCCCTAACCCTGCCTTCCTCAACAAGCCTGCCCGCGTACATAATCCCGACGCGATGGGCGATATTGGCATGGATGCCCATGTCATGGGTAACTATGACCAAGGTGTTCTTTGTCTCCTGCTGGATCCTCCTTAGAAGCTGCAAGACACCCCTTTGGACTACCACATCCAACGCGGTAGTCGGTTCATCCGCCAAGATCACTTTTGGCTGGAATATGGTTGCTAAGGCGATCGCCACCCTTTGCTTCATTCCACCTGATAATTGATGGGGATATGAATCCAGTACTTCCGCTGGAAGGCCCAGCCTATCCAGATGTCCCCTTGTGGTGGCCTCAAACTTCGCGGGCTCAATAGTAGGTTCATGTGCCTTAGTAAAATCCCAGAAAGTCTTGCGGATTTTTCTGACCGGGTTGAGTAGACTCATGGAACCCTGAAGGATATACGAAACCTGTTTCCACCTAAGCTGGCGCAGAGTCTCTGCATCCGCTTGTGTGACATCGATATGATTGCCATCCAATTGATACAAAACCTTGCCGCCAACTATTGTCAAAGGAGGTTCAACAGCTCCGAACATCACTTTGATCAGGGTTGTCTTGCCGCAGCTAGATTCTCCGGCAATACCGTATATCTCATCGGCATGTAAGTCCAGCGACACTCCATCAACAGCCCTTACGTTTCTAGCTATCCCATAGAGGGTGCTTTGGTAATAGGCTTGTATGTTCTCTATCCTAAGCACGTTCATCGCTTAAGGCTCCCTTCATTCTCTGAATTCTTGTTCTGGGATCTAGATATGTTCCAAGGCCGACTACTAGTAGGTAAAGAGCTATAAAAAGCAAAACTGAGATTGCTACTGGGGCTGCAAGCCACCACCACACCCCGGAGATCAGAGCTTGATGTTGATTAGCCCAATAGATGGTGGTGCCGATTGTGGGAATGCCGATATTGGACAATCCCAATACCGCCAGGGTCACCTCCATACCTATGGCCCATAGTAGATTATTGATGGTAGTAGAAAGGACTATTGGTGTGACAAAGGGCAGGTGCTCCGATAGTAAAATGCGCGCTGTGTTTGTGCCGGAGAAAACCGATGTAAAGGTGAACTCTCTTTCCTTGAGACTTAGGACTTGGGAGCGGATTAATCTAGCATCCCATGCCCAGCCAAACAGAGCCATAATCATAGCCAATTCCATCAAACCCATTTGTCCCCGCATGATAAAGTTGATCAGGATGAGGATGGGCAAGACGGGGAGCACGACAAAGCTGTCGTTAATCACCATCATGATCCTGTCGACTATGCCACCCTTGTAGCCGGATGTCAGGCCAACAAAGATGGCAATGATGCGAGACAAGAATGCAGTTAGGATGCCGAAGGTCAGGGAATTGCGAACGGCAAAGGTCATAAGCCAGAAGATATCTTGTCCCCGGGAGTTGGTGCCGAAGGGGTGTTCTCTAGACGGAGGCAGGCTTGGCGGTGCGTAATATGACGAGCCGGGGTCATATGGCGAAACCAAGGATAACAATGCAAAGATTACTACAATGAAGATGACCGACAAGGCGAAGCGGCATCTTGGATCATGTCGATAAAGGTCACTGATGACACGCATACGGCTTCTCATTCATGTGTCTCCCCTCTACTGATACTTCACCCTCGGATCAAACAAGGGATAGGCAAGATCAATCAAGAGTACGGCAATAGATACTCCCACTATTGAAAACACCGCCACACCCATTATTAGGCTGTAATCACCGGCGAAGATCGCGTTATATGCCAGATAGCCCAATCCAGGGTAACTAAAGACATACTCTGTAATCAAAGCTCCATTGAAGATCAATCCCAGCTGCATCGCCAAGCCGGTAATCTGAGGCAGCAAGGCATTCCTCATCACATATTGATACATAATCACTCGATCACGGACTCCGGCGTATTTAGCATAAGTAACATAATCCTCGGCAATCACGTTGGTTACTAGTGTCCTCATTCCCAGAAACCAACCGCCGACCCCTACTAACAATAGGGACAGTGATGGAAGGATGGCATGCCTGAGAAGGCTGGAAAGATACACAATGCTAAATGCCGGCTTAAGGCCGATATCAATTGCACCGCCTATCGGGAAGATAGGTACAACGTATGCTAGTAATACGACTAGGACGAAAGCCATGATATAGTAAGGGATTGGATGCAGGGCCATCGCTATAATCCCCACTATGCTAGCCCAGCGTTGGTTTTTGTAATAGCCGGCTAGGCTCCCCAACAGGTTTCCCAGTGTCCAGGAAATCACAGCAGTAGTCAAGAGAAGCCCCGCGGTCCAGGGAAGAGAACCTCTAATCAAAGTCATAACTGGTTTAGGAAAAGACGAAAGAGATGGCCCAAGATCTCCGGCTAAAAGGCCTTTCCAAAACCGTACATATTGCTGCAGTAGGGTACCATCCAGGCCGTACAGTCTAATTAGGGCTTCCTTCATCTCCCTCACTGCATCGGGGTGAGAAAACTGGCCCACCATGACAGCCTGATTGACTGCCGTTTCCACTGGATCGGTAGGCGAGAGCCGGGGTATGAAAAAAGTGATGGTGATTCCAATTAGGATAACTAATACACATTGTACGGCCCGCTGGGCGATATAGCTTAGGAAGGATCTAGGCATAAACTGTTCAAGCCTCCTCTATCTAGCGGTACGGCCCCCCGGCCGCTTAGACCGGAGGGCCTGTTGCTGCTATTTTCTGCCCGTGGGACGTATCATGGGGAACATGAACTTGGTGTTAGCCCAGTTAGCTACCGGATTGGTATACGGGTTATCTGCTGTGGGGAATCCTTCCCAGTAGTACCAATCACATACCGCAAAGACGTTGTAGGCCATCAATGGGATGATGGGCATCTCTTTCACACAAATCTTGAGATACTCAATCCCCAAATCTACACAGGCCGGATCGTCAAAGTCCCGGCCCTTGATCTCTTCAATGATCCGATCAAGTTCCTCGTTCTTGAATCGCATGGGATTCTTGTTTACAACCTGCTCACCAGAGGGCCGGTAGTAGTCGGAGTGCCAGGATTCCAAGAACCAGAACAGATCGGGATGGCCGCCCCAAGTCTCAATACACCAGGCAAGGCATACATCATAGTCACCATAGTCCAGTCTAGTCCACAGTAGGTCTGTTGGCTCAGCCTTAGTCTCAATGCCGAATTTTGTCCACTGTTCGGCAATCATGGTAGCGGCCCTTGTCATGGTTGGTACAGTTGGCCCGTGGCATAGGATGGAGATTTTCCACTGCTCACCGTTTGGCAGCAGCCAGTTGCCCCGCCGGTCTCGGGTAAAACCGTTCTTAAGCAGCAGTTTCTCCGCCACTTCTGGGGCATATTTCCACCAGCCATAGCCCAGGGCCTTTTTCAGCTGTTCCGGATCAGTCGGCACCTGATCTCCAAGCTGCTTCCTGACGGTTTCGGCCACTCGAAAAGCCACAGTGTCATCGTAGGGATAGAAAGGTTCGCCATCAACATCAATGGAGAAGCTCTGGAGCCAGCTTTCCATCGGGTCGAAGTACCATTCGAGATATCCACCGGTGGGCGGCACGTGAATGGCTGACAAAGTCGCTGCACCGTTATATGACGCCATAGACACATTGACGATGTCGATTGCCAGGGTAAGAGCCCAGCGAACCTCAGGCAGGTTCAGTGGATACTTTTCATTATTTAGCATCACCGCGGGCAGGGTTGGATCGGGGTGGGCCCACGGGAATCCGTCAAACCAGCCTTTGGATAAGGGGTTACGGTTGACTAAGGAGATCATGCCTTCTGGTGTCAGGTCATGAATAACATCGAGATCATGGTTAGCCTGCGCCATTACTCGTTTGTCCGCCGGTCCTGGCGCAATGTAAAGAGCATACTTGGGCTGCGGCATTCCGTACTGCATTCCTAGGCTGGTTCTATGCCAGTCTTCTCTTCGTTCCCACAAGTACCAGTATCCATTGGGATCATAATCCTTCAGCACATATGGCCCCAGGCTGACAAGGGGGTCGTTGAAGTCAAAGGCGACCGGATCATCCACCTTTTCCCAAATGTGCTTAGGCATGATAAAACAAGCACTCCAGCGCACCGTGAAAATGGCATGGAAGCGGGAATTTGGCTGCTTGAGGTCAAATACAACTGTGTAGTCATCCGTCTTGTATACTCTATCGACATTCAACTGAAATTGGGCCCCGAATGACATGGCGGGATTGGCCATTAATGTCTCGACAGTGAAGATTACGTCATCGGCAGTAAACTCGACACCATCACTCCAGTAGATACCCTTTCGCAGTTTGACCGTCATCTGGGTATAATCTTCGTTGTAGATCGGCGGAGCCTCGGCAAGGGAGTTGTTCCATGGATCATCAATCCCTGCATCAGGATCGATGTACCAGAGAGTGTCCAGTGCCAGCTGCTGCAATCCTGTGGAGTTACCTCCACCCTGCGCCCAGCGATTAAAGCGTCCCGGATCAGCAATGCGGCCCTCTGGATTCTCCAAGATCAACGTCTCGTGCCTAGGCACGCCGGGCGCAACATCCAGGGTGGCACCTGGCTCTGCTGCCCATGCATAGGAACCAAGCATTGAAGCGAACAGCATCACCACAACAAACAGAATCAGCCTGCGCTTCCAACTCACTGTAGGACGCCTCCTTATGACTTGTACTCAGAGCTCCTTCCTAAAGAGAAACAACGGCCTTAACTGCGCACTACTATCTAGTTCGCTCACCTCCCTACCACGAGGCCCCCATAAATTGGCGCGACCTCATATCGGAACTAACCGATTAGTCAGTATTTTCTCTATTCGATGTAATTTTCCTTCTATATCATGTTAATCACATGGCCTCTCGCCGTGATAAATTAAAGGAACTCGCCGGCAGGCGGTCAAGTATAAACACGGGACGCCTTGAGCCGGTTATACCAACCGATGAACTGCTTGAGATCCTTCCCCATCCCTGGATATGTACTTCGAATCGGAAGGAATAGGAGGCACCAAGGATAACTCATACGATGAATTTGCGAATTTCACAGCGAAAACATCTGTATGACGACGACAATCTTGCACAAGGAGGCTGTTCAATGACGAGAAGAGCATTAATCGTTCGGGGCGGCTGGGATGGCCACCAGCCTGTTGAGGTTTCAGAGCTTTTTAGGGACATACTGGAAAGCGAAGGCTTCCAGGTGGAGATCTCTGATACGCTAGATGCATTCCTTGATGTGGAAAAGCTGAAAGCCCTTGATCTAATTATCCCCGTCTGGACCATGGGCCGGATTACCCAAGAGCAGGTTATGCCGGTGGTGGAAGCGGTAGCCAGTGGAGTCGGCCTGGCAGGATGCCACGGCGGCATGTGTGACGCCTTCCGTGAAAATGTCCACTGGCAGTTTATGACCGGCGGCCAGTGGGTGGCCCATCCCGGCGGGGATGGGGTTGAGTATGTGGTGAACATCAAGAGAGGATCAAGCCCCATTGTCGAAGGCCTGCAGGACTTCAAGGTAAAAAGCGAGCAGTACTACCTACATATAGATCCCGCCATCGAGGTGCTGGCTACCACCCGCTACCCCACAGTCCCCGGCCCCCATGC
>LFTN01000230.1 GCA_001513495.1 Clostridiales bacterium DTU087 | reverse complement strand
AGGCTCTACCTGTCAGTATTCCCGCTGCTCGTTCGCAATATGAAATGGCAGTACAGCCTTGCCAGTGCGGCCTCGCCGTCACCCATGCTCATACCTTGCCATTGCCAGAGAGCGCCTGAGACTAAGGAATCCCCACCCAGGCGCAACAGAGGAACATCGAGAGGAACAGTAAGAGGAACGCAGAGAGACACAAACACTCCCCCAGGCTGGATCACAGAACCGCGTCTGCCCCATGGGGGAGTGTTAAAGGCCTTCGGGAAAACCCCGCACTCTATTCTAGCTATACAACCCGTTCCTTCACGCTACAGAATCGAATCAACCTGCCCTTACCGATACCACCCATGCTCGTAAGCAGTATCGTAGACGGCCAGTACCTTCTCCGGCTCGATCTCCCGGAGGATGTTGTGTACCGTAGTGAAGACAAAGCCTCCGCCGGGTGCAAAGATCGAGATCATTCTCTCGGTTTCCTTCTTGATCTCTTCAATGGAGCCGTGGGTCAGAACCTGCTGAGTATCGCAGCCGGCGCCCCAGAAGGTCAGGTGCTTGCCAAACTCCCGCTTCAGCCTCACCGGATCCATATCGGCTGCCTTGTACTGTACCGGATTGATGATATCAACACCGGCATCAATTATATCCGGCAGCAAGTGATAGATACTGCCGCAGGAATGGAGGAAAATGAACAGGTCGCTGTTCTCCTTGATGTACTGGTAGATGCGGGCATGGAAGGGCTTGATCATCTCCCGGTACATCTTAGGTGAGATCTGGGGCCCTGTCTGCATACCCAAATCGTCACCCACTTGGATAATATGCACATAGTCCTTCACCGCCGGCAGCCACTTCTTCAGCTGTTCAATATGGCTGTCGGCCAGCTTGTCCATATAGTACATGGCGAGGTCCGGATTGCCGGCCAGCAGTGCCATGAAGTTGGCCCATCCGAAATCAAACTGCCCTGCCTCAAAGATGTTGCCGCCGAAGGAAGCGAGGATGGCATAATCGGTCTCATCATGGAGCCGCTTTGCCTCCCGGCTCAAGAACTCAATCTCCTCATCGCTGATGGTGGGGAACTGGTAGTTGTCTATGTCGGAGTAGCTCGTGGCATTTGCCAGGGGATTATACTCCAGGTCAAACCAATGGCCGTCCTTGGGCATCCGGGCGATTACCGTATCACCATCCATAATCACTCTGCTGCCGTCGGGTATCAGCACTGGATCGAAGCCATGGGGAACCAGCACATCGCAGCCGTCGGGCGTGGTCCATTCTTTCCAAGCACCGATATCCAATCCGAAGGTCGGGCTGTAGCGATGCAGCTGGATCACATCACCATGAAGCCTTTCCAGAACCGGCAGCTCCGGCTCTGCCAGCCACTGCATCAGGTCATACAGCTTGGGCCTGCCTTCTGTAACGCCCAGCTTTTCCCGCAGCTTCATATATGCAGTCATGGATATGCCTGTTGACCGCATGGCACCAAAATCGATGGGGATCCGATCGGCCTCCTCGTGGTTTAGTGCCAGCAGGACTCTTTCCCGAGATGTCAAACTCACATAAACCCCTCCTATCTATTACTCGCCCGCAGTCTGCAGCGCCAAACCTTGGATGAAATAGCGCCGCAGCAAAGTGAATACTGCAATGGTCGGTATGGAGGCAATAACAGCCCCGGCCATCAGCCCCGGCATATTGGCTGCCGCCCGGGCTCCCTGCAGTTGAGCAAGGCCGACCATGATGGGCCGGGTGTCGGCTGAACATGTCAAGATGAGGCCAAACAAGAGATCATTCCACACCCAAGTAAACTGAAACACAGCTACTACAGCTGCAGCTGGAAGCGACACCGGCATAAACATCTGCAGGTAGATCCGCAGATCAGAGCAGCCGTCCAGCCTTGCAGCCTCCATCAGCTCATTGGGAATGGTACTGAAAAAGGCTCGGAAAATTAAGGTAGCAAAGGGCGTACAGATAGCGATATAAAACAGCATCATGCCCAGTTTGGTATCATACAGATTCAGCTGCTGATATGCTTTGAACAGGGGTACCAGGTACATCTGGAACGGAAATACCGTACCGCTGAAGATCAGTGCAAATAACAGGTTGGCACCCTTTGGCTTCAGGCGGGCGATGGAGAAGCTGGCCAATGATGCCAAAACAATCGAGCCTGCAGCTCCCACAACCGCATACAGCATGCTGTTGATGAAATACACTCCCAGCCTTGCCTTTGTCCAAGCGTATTTCAGGTTCTCCACCAAATACCACTGGCTGGGCAGCTGCCAAAAGGACTGTCCCGCATAGTCATCAAGATTCTTGAAGGCAACAAGAAGTGATGTCCAAACAGGCAGGAGCCAGATCAGACATAAGGGCACGACTACAAGATAGACTATCATTCTGCGCTTCATCTTAGTGAGCTCCTTCCTGCTTGAGATTTGACCGGAGATACGATCCGGACAGGAGAATCACTATCAGTGACAAGACAATGGCAACAGCGGCTCCATAGCCCATATGGAACATGGTAAAGGACTCCCGGTACATGGTCACCGCCAGTGTCTCAGACGAGCGGTATGGGCCGCCCTGGGTCATGACGTAGATCAAGTCAAACTGGTTCAAAGAGTTGATCAAGCTCATGGTGATGACCACCATGGTCATGGGGCGCAGGAGCGGGAACACAACATACCTAAATGTCTGCCAGCCGGTGGCGCCTTCCAGCTTAACTGCCTCTACCGGCTCCTTGGGGATGGCCTGCAGGCCCACCAAGAAGATAATCATATTCTGACCGGTCATCTTCCACGTCCAGGCGGCGATCATGGCCAAGGTGTTGACTGGAACTTCTGTCAGCCAAGACCGTGCCCATTCGGAGAGCCCGATTCCCCGCAGGAGGGTGTTAAGCACACCCAGGTCAGGCCCGTACATCCATGTCCAGATCAGCCCGGTGGCAACTGCAGAAATGGTCAAGGGTATGTAGAATACCGACTTGAACACGCCTGCAAACGCGACCCGGTCAACAACTACTGCAATGAAGAGGCCCAGTCCCACTGGCAGCAGGAGCGTTCCGAGCATCCAGATGAAAGTGTTTGTCAGTGATGTTAGGAAGTTAGGTTCTGTAAGTAAGCTGCGGTAATTCGCCAGGCCGATGAACTTCGGCGGCGTCATCAGATCATACTCGGTAAAACTTAAGACCAGCGTGTAGAGCATCGGTGCCAGCAAGAAGGCTCCAACAAACAGCACTGCCGGCACAATGTACAGATACGGTCCAATCTTGCGTAACGCTCGTTTCATGGGTGACTGCGGCCTCCTCATTGCTAATTAACAAAGGCTGATGCTACAAATGCGCTGCTACTGTGCAGCCCAATACCGATCAGCAATGGTGACCAGGGTGTTGATCACATCATCCTTCTGATCGGGATTGAGGATGAAGCGTGCGAACTCATCCACAGCTGCCTCGCAGATCTCCGTGGGTGTAGCTTCCCAGTAACGGTTAACCAAGCGATAGCCGGCTTCATTGATCTCGTTGAGCAGATCCTTCTTCGGAGCCATCAAGAAGCTGGCATCGGACTTAGCATTGGGCGGAATGAACCCTAGGATCTCGCACCAACGGGCCTGGGTCTCAGGAGAGAGCCACCAATCGGCCAGCTCTAGAGCAGCTTCCGCATTGGGTGCATTCTTGCCGAAGAGGATGGGAGCGGCTTCATAGATAATGACATTGCCCACTTC
>LFTN01000062.1 GCA_001513495.1 Clostridiales bacterium DTU087 | reverse complement strand
AGACTTCCCTGCTCCATTCTCTCCGACTAGTGCGTGGACTTCCCCCACGCGGATATCCATGCTTACACTATCCAGCGCTTTCACGCCTGGGTAAGTCTTACTGATTCCCTCCAGTTGTAGGAATGAGTCTCCTGTCACTTTCCCCTGCTCCTTTCAACTCGAGCATAGGCACCCCAAATTAATGCTGTATTGCCTGCAGTTATTAGATTTCTTCATTGTTAACATAGTCTCCTGCTTTTTTGTACTCATCACTTGGGAGTTTTTTGGGCTGATTATTCTGATCATCAAACAAGGTGTCGAGATAACGCTGCCACCGCTGATAGCTTTCTGGATATCTCTTGCGGACATATTGGAGAAACTGTTCCGCCGCTCCCCGGCGGTACAGCCCCTTGAGGAGTTTTCGGGGATAGGGAGGGCTCTTTTTCATGGTATTAACTGGATCGATTAGCCATAACTTGCCATGCCCATCGATGATGATATGCGAAAGCCTGGTATCAGCCCGGCGAAACTTCAATCGCCGCATGGTTTCCACCATATCTGCCAACTGCCTGGCTATATCCTCTGTGAGAGGGTGTGACCGCAGATACTCGTTTAGGGGAGTACCCGGCGCATATTCCCGGATGATGTAATCTCTGCCCCAGTCATACACACGGGGAAAAAAGGCAGCTCCCGCGCCTCTCTGCAGGGCTGCCAGTTCCAGACGAAGATAGCTGCGCTTTCTGTAGATCTTGATGCAGCGATGATCATCGATCTTGTAGACTTCTCCATGCTTGCCTGCTCCGATGAATTCCAACTGCTCAACTCTAACCCCCTGCACCTGCATCGCTCCCCCGCTAAGGTTCTAGGATATACTAAGCAGGACAGCAGAGATGGTGCAGGGATAGGGTCAGGATAGGACCCCCAGGAGCATTCCACCGCCTGAGGTTTGTCATTGGTGCCTTCATTCCTCCAAGCAAAATGGGGTCCCCGCTCAAGGGCCTCTATGTATCTCAGCGCCTTCCGACGTTTTTTCTCCAGGAATCCTCGTTCCGTGACAAAAAGCAAAGGGATGCCTCAAGGCACCCCTTTGACCTATACTAGTATAGGTTTGCTGATACGGACTCCTTTGGAGGCCGTTCATTATCTTAAAAATGGAACCCTACTCCCAAGAAGAGTCCGGAGAACGTGGAACTGAGCTTTTCGTCAACACTCTCAGCTTTGAAAGTATATCCCTGGTAGCGATAACCGCCCTTGACGGCAAACTCGCCAAAGCTGTAGGTACCGCCAGCCTCAAATGCCATCATGCTGGAGTCCTTTAGCTCTTGGTCCGCATACTTGGCATTCACGATTGGGGCATAGACTGCCTCTCCGAAAACCCCTATACCGTCACCTACTACAGCGTCTAGCGCCGCACCCAGGGTGATGCCCGTCATTTGGAACTTATCATCCTTGTCAATGATATAGCTGCCCGTCAATAACCCTGCCCGCGCCTTGACCATCGGCACGATCTGGTACTGCACCGCGAGATTCACACTACTCAGCTCACCATAGAAATCAGGTGCCGTGCTGTCTCCAACCTTGAAATCATCACTCTTGCCAAATACGAAGGAGCCGGCTACCCCCAGTTTATCAGTGATGCTTACTTCCCCGCTGATCCCCGTCAGCCTAGCGGAAGCCTCGAGTTTGACGTCATATCCAGGGTCACTCAGCGTGTGATTCGCGAACCACTGATCCACCGATACTGTCCCGGTCTGAGCTAGGGCAAAGGAGCCAAAGCCCAGTACCATGCAAAGGACTAATGATCCGACCAACAATCTCTTCAATGATACCCCTCCCAATTATTGATTTGCACTTGACAGTGGACTAATAGGTAGCCTTTCGACAATTGCCAATGAATTCCTCCGAATATAGAGGGACACTCTACAATAATAGAGTGTCCCGTTTAGTCTGTTCCTGGCTGTTACTCTCCCGGTGGGGGCACGACCCCAATGGTCAGCAGAATGTTGCTGTACACCCGCTGTTCGCCGGTGGCGATCACCAGTGCAACATCTTGACACCGGGCTGCGTCGTAGAACTCGAAGCGGCCCAAAGGCTGCAGCTCCATCCCTTCATCGAGAAGTTCCCTGAATTCCGCGAAAATGGGCGGCTCGGGGCCCTCTGGCGGAACCATTACATGGGCCGCCTCGATGGGAATCGCTGTTGCCAGTACCTTTAAGACATCGGTAGCCAAGGGTATACCCGGTGTGAGATTCAAGTACACCCGATCCGCAGCAGGATTTGCCCCGGTAGAAAACGGGTAGTTGCCATCGGCGATTAACACCCGGGAACCGTGGCCAGCCTTAGCCAAGCTGCTCAAGATCTCGGGATGGGTTAGAGCGCCTCGCAGCATTTCCACCTCTCCCTTCTCCGTTTGAGTCTCCCCACTACAACAATTGCCAACGGTCGGTTCTTAGGCATCACCCTTGGGCCCAATTAGCACGACATCGATGTCATTGACATTGGTGTGGCTTTCGAACTCCAGGGAATCCCCTAGGTCATCGAAATAGGCTTCAGCTTCATGTTTATCGAGATGCCACTTGGCATCGAGCTTGGTGCGGTGCACGGTCCGGCAGTCAGCGATGGCACCGGATTTGCCTTGGCCATCTTCCCCGTCGCTGTCGGCTCCGGCAACAACGATGTTCTCACGATTGGCGATCTCGATGGCTGAAGCCAGCACAAATTCCCGGTTTGGCCCAAATCCGTCCCGTTCCTCCCAGCGGAAGGTCACCGTCATCTCACCGCCGATGATCAAGGCTGCCGGCGGAGCGATGGGGCGCTGGGTGTCCTGGACCTCCTTGGCAATCCCCATGATGCACTTGGCGATATACTTGGCTTCACCGGTGTTCTGGCTGGTCAAGATCATGGTATTGAATCCGGCTTCCTTTGCCACCTTCTCTGCCGCCAAAAGTGCGCCCATGCTGTTGCCAATCAGATAGTTGTGGACATTGGGAGGCAGCTCCCGGGGCGGCTCCATCTCTGGATGGGATAGGCCCTTCTCCAGATGCTGTCTAATGGATTCGGGCATCTCGTCCCAGATGCCGTACTGCTTGGCCAGGCGAATCGCGTCCTCGAAGGTAGTCTGATCCTTGTAAGTCGGTCCCGACGCAATTACGCTGAGATCATCGCCTACCACGTCAGAGAGGATGAGAGATATTACTGTCGCTCCATGTTCTGAGCAGAGCTGGCCGAAGCGGCCGCCTTTCACCTGTGAAACATGCTTCCTAATGGTGTTGATATCATAGATGTTGGCACCGCAGTGCATCAAGAGCTCATTCATGCGGAATAGCTCGTCGATGCTGATTCCCTCCGGCGGGACTGAGAACAGGGCAGACCCGCCACCGGTAATCAGGAAGAAGACCAGAGTACGGCTATTAGGATCCAGTGCCTTAATCTGATCCAAGATCATCGAGCTGTACTTCACGTTTTCAGCACGGGGCTCCGGATGGTAAGCTTCGTACACCGGAACGCTGTTTACTTCTGCTTCTCCGATCTCGTCACCCTTCTTGATGATCACCAGGCCTCCGTCGCATTCCACCACCTGCTCCAAGGCTCCGGCCATGGGTGCTGCAGCTTTCCCGATACCGAACATCAGGATCTTGTCATAGTCTTCCAGGTTGAAGGTGTCACCGCGTACGGTCAACGTCTTGCCGCTGAGCTTGACGCTGTCCATTACTGCTTGGGTGGGATCAGCAGCCTTCACCCCTGCCATAATCATTTCTTTAGCTATTTCTCTGTACCTTTCGTAGACCATACCTCTTGCCCTTAGAAAGGGCTCCTCCTCTCTGGTTCTCGTGTTCAAATTCTCACCTGTCAAGTGCAACCTTGACAGAGTGGATTTCAAATGGCGTAAAGGTCAACTGACCTTCATCGATGGCCTCACCGAGGGGACGCTCCATCAAGTCCACAACTGCCAGTTCCTTTGCGGGCAAGTTGGGCTTGATATCTGCCTTAACCCTACCGCCGCTGTATTCGTAGAACCTCAGGATGAGATCATCGGTATCCTCAGCTTTTTTCACCGTCTCCAGGATAATTCCTTCCCTGAGATTATCGACCAATCCAAAGGCTCTCGGCAGCCGGCCGCTGCCGGCTGTCTCCGCAGGTACGGCAAACAGCGGATTGTTTAGGCTGTAAGCTTCCTGAACAGTCTCTCCCTCATACCAGGTGCCGGCGTGGGGATAGAGGCTGTAAGTGAAGCGGTGCAGGCCTTGATCAGCATTTGGATCAGGCATGATACCCGACTTGATCAAGGTCAGCCTGATCACATTGTCTTTAATATCATGACCATACTTGCAGTCATTCAACAGGCTGACACCGTAGTCTCGCTGGGAGAGATCAACCCACTTATGGCCAACCACTTCAAACCGGGCCCAGTCCCAGCTGGTGTTCCAATGGGTCGGCCTTTCCACATTGCCGAACTGAATATCATAGGTGGCCTTGTGGGTGTAGACATTGACCGGGAACGCAGCTTTAAGCAAGACTTGGTGCTCATGCCAGTCAACTTCAGTTTCAAAATCAATGCGGGGGACCCGATTGTAGAGAATAAGCTTCTGGTCAATGGTGGAATCCATGAACTGCCAGCGCAGCCCTACAACCGCCTTCTCAGGCCCGTTCTCTAAGACCTTGGCCTCCCTTAGGTCTGTAATCTCCCAAGACTTCTCCTGGTAGAAAATGTCTATATCCCAGGCATCCCAGTTGGCAGGCTTATCTTCAAAGGCAATCAACGAGTTGCCCACGGCACCCGGTGCCAATACCTCCCGCTGGTTTACCTTATCGTAAATACGAGACAGGCGCCCATGCTCATCAAGGGTGAGCAGGAAGAAGTCATTCTCCATGCTGCTGGTGGTTACCTTCATAGCGGAACCAGGAACCACCGCTTTTTCTACCTTAAGGACCTTGTAGCCCTTGGCAGGCACATTATCCACCCAGAAGAGCGCCTTAGCCTCACCGTTCACCTCGGTCTTCTGGATAGGATGCCGGCCGCCGTCATCATCTACAGCCATAGCTCCCTCCAGGGCATCCTGCCAGGGTGCCAGGACCAGATCGCTTCTCTCCCAGGAAAGGGGATTGAAGGCCACCAGCTCGCCTGCCTTGGCGTCCATCTCAGAGATCAGAGCATTGGCTGCTTCTTCCAGGACTTTGTCCCCCAGCTGCTTGACCTCAGCATACTGCAGCTCGCTGTCTTCATAGACGGCGCCAATTGAGGAGCCGGGGATGATATCGTGGAACTGATTGGTCAATACCAATTCCCAAGCCCGATTGATCTCGTCATGGGGATAGTTGAACCCCGGTACCAAGGCGTGGGCCAGCCCGCTGTAAAGCTCAGCATTGGACAGGAGGAACTCTGACTTGCGGTTGTGCCTCTTATTCCTGCCCTGGGACGTGTAGGTTCCCCGGTGCAGCTCTAGGTAAAGCTCCCCATGCCAGACCGGCAGCCTCGGATCATCCGATACGGCTGCATCCAGCTCTTCGAAGAAATCCCCTGCTTTGCCTGGCCGGAACTCCGGCATGAAGTTCAGGTACTTCATCGCCCGGGCATTCTCCAGCATATCCCGGGTTACGCCGCCGCCGCCATCTCCCCAGCCGTAGGCAGAGAGCAGCAGGTTGTTGATATCCTTCTGGCGGTAGTTGTCCCAAGCACTCTGGACCACCTCAGCATCGGTAAACCCGTTATATGTGTAGGCCCAGTCCTCCGGCCGATTCTTAGTGGTAATGTAGTGGGTGAGTACCTCGGTCCCGTCGATCCCCCGCCAGCGGAAGGTATCATAGGGGAACTTGTTGAACTGGCTCCAGCTGATCTTAATGGTCATGAAGTAATCCAAGCCGCTCTTCTTGATGATCTGCGGCAGGGCCCACGAATAGCCGAAGACATCAGGCAGCCAGAGGGTATTGGATTTGACGCCGAACTCCTTCTCAAAGAAGCGGTTACCGAACAGGAACTGCCGCACCAGGGATTCTCCTGATGTCACGTTGCAGTCGGCCTCCACCCACATTCCGCCATTGACTTCCCATTTGCCGGCCGCCACTTGTTCCTTAATCTGCCGGTAGATATCGGGATAGTCTTCTTTGATGTACTTGTACAGCTGGGCCTGGCTCTGAATAAACACGAACTCCGGATACTGCTCCATGAGCCGCAGAGCAGTGCTGAAGGTACGGCTGCACTTCTCTCGGGTGTGGAGCAGCTGCCACAGCCAAGCAACGTCGATATGGGAGTGGCCGACACCCACTACCACCGGCCGCAGCTCACTGGCTGGAATGCTGGCTAGATTCTCCCTAAATCCTTCCAGAGCTCTTGCCACCGATGCATAGAAGGCCTCTGTACCTGGCTTGCGGTAATCAACCGTCTGAAGCGCCTCATCAATAAACTGCGAGACCTTGACAAACACCGGATCCTTTTCATCAAGGGCGAGAGCTCCGCGATAGGCGTTGCGGAGCAGATAATAGAACTCTTCCGCCGCTGGGTTGATTTTCACCAGCTTAGCTTGGGTAAAAGCGCCTTCCTTCATGTTCATGCCGGTGAAGGCTTTGACTGCCAGGTCCAGTTCCTTACCGCCTCGAACGTAATCGGCAGGAAGTACTGCTTCCTGGTGCCGGGTATCTAATCCCTGCATAGGCTTGCCGTCAACATATAGGAGGGCTTCTGAGGAAGTCGCTTCCCACTCTCCCTCACGGCCGAAGAACAAGTAAACAGCGACTTTATCTCCTTCCCACTCAGTGGGAACAGTGCACTTTGCGAAAAACCACCGCCACTCATTGGGGCCTCCCCACCTGTCGCCCATCTCAAAGGGCTTCAGCTCATCTGGGCTAAAGGTAGGAATGGACCGCTGATCCCAAGCTGCGTCAGCTACCTGCCAACCGGTGATCGGGATGCTGGCTTCATAGATGAACCTCGGAAACTCAGCCAAACGACTGCGTACTTTTTCCTTCCACAATGGACCAGGCACTATTTCTACACCTCCATATGAATTAGATAAGTCTACTTTGTGCAGGCAACTTACAACTGTCTTCTTCGCTGGTGCAAAGCCATTATCCTGTCTGAATAACCAACGACACGATCAAGGCGCCGGTAATCAGGAACGGGCCATAGGGCACCATGTCCTTCCGCCCTTTCAGCCGCAGGGCCAAGAGAATAAGCCCGATGATGCCGCCTAAAATGACTCCAATGGTCAAAGAGACGAGCATACCCCGCAGGCCTAGGAAAGCTCCCACCATGGCCTGCAGCTTGACATCGCCCATCCCCAGGCCGCCCCGGGTAACCACAGCCACTATGAACAGTATGCCTCCACCTGTCAATGCTCCCAGTACCGCTGACTTGATCTGGCCAAGGCCCGCAGACAAAAGCAGTCCCAAGGCTATCCCAGGCAAAGTCAGGATGTTGGGCAGGCGATGGTGCTTGAGATCGATAAACATCAGGGGAATCAGCAGCAGCACAAAGATAGAAAGGCGGATCACATCCAACATGCCTTGACCCCGGCTGTAGGCCAGGACAAGGAGAATCCCGGCAGCCAGTTCAACGAGTATATAGCGCAAAGGCACGTGGTCGCCGCAGTAATGGCAGCGGCCTTCGGCAAACAGCCTGCCCCAAAGGGTGATGGTCTCCAGTCCCTGCCAGGGGTGTCCGCAATGGGGGCAAACTGCCCTCAAACCGGCACTGCTAGTTTCCCGCTGCGGCCACCAAGAAATGAAGTTATTGAGCAGGCTCCCCAGTAAAACACCCAAACAGAAAACGCCAAGTTTCATCCAAATCACAGCCTATCCCCCTTGCGAGAGACTTTCTTCAGGGAACAGATATGCCAACAGCTCCTCTAGACAGCGATAATCCGGCACAATCACATCGGCACCGGCTCCAACCAGGCGCTGCCTTTTCCACTCATCGATCCCAGCCCGATGGATTTCATCGGACGCGACGCCAACGGCACAGCCTCCCACAGCTTTGACATTCTCAATTTCCACAAATCCATCGCCGAAGCCCAAAAGCTCTTCTCCCTGGAGGTTATGGCTCTTGATGATCTCCTGGATGACTTTCTCCTTGCTGAAATCTTCATAGCGGTCCAAAGCACCATAAATGCCCCCATTGAAAAACTCCGATACCCCAAGGGCAGCTGCTTCCCGGATAACGTCGGGCTCGTCGGTGCCGCTGGCCAGATACAAGGTCAGGCCCCGGTCTCTCAGCTCTCTCAAGAGTTCCACTGCACCGGGAACCATCATATCAACCGGCGCAATGGAGCCGTCTTCTAAACCGTGCACCCGGTCGGCGATCCGCTCCCACAGCCGCCGCAGATATTCATGCTTGTAATCGAGAGCCGCCAAGGGGGTGCCGCCCCGCTTCTTGACCTCTTCCACCAGCTGCAGGCATTGGTAAATCGTCTGCTTGCCGGTTAAGAGATCGACGAACTCCCGCACTACCCGATACAGTTCCTCTTCGCTTTCAGAAGTAGGAGTCGCCGCCAGCACCTCAACGAAATAGGAGTACATCACAGGCTGCCAGCCAGCTCTAATTAGGCTGATGGTTCCATCAAAGTCAAGGATCGCTGCTTTGAATTTACCCCGAATAGTACGATCTTTAATCACTTCCACTAGTTGTTCCGGTCCAGCATGCCGTATGATGGGATACCAGCCGGTCCACCTCCTCCCACAAATCTTAGTAACTCTTTTTTGCCGCTGCCTGGAAATCCTTCCAGCTTGACTGCAAAAATCTGCCCATCTCTTGGGGCAGGGCAGGGAAGTATACCATTGAAAGGAATGTATATCACAAGGCATCTCCGGCGCAAATACTGGAAAGAGGCTAGCTTTCCACACCAGGAGGAGCAGATTATGAACAAGTCGCTTTTTACCGAACGGATTCTCATTAAGGTTGCGCAAGCTATCCGCAGCGGTCAAAAGCCCTTTGACAAACAGCGGCTGGTAGATGAGATTACTGCCGACTGTTTTGCCGATGAGCAGGAGCGGGAGAACTGGCGCCCCATAGTCGCCCAGAGAATCGACCTGCTCTTGACCGACGAAGGGACTTTTATTACCCACATACGGGAAGCCTGCCGCGTCTGTGAGGAGGGGCGGCGGCGCTGCGCCCACGTTTGCCCCACCGATGCCCTCATTCACTCCGATCATGGAGTTACTGTGGACTGGGAGCGCTGCATTGAATGCGGCCGGTGTGTCGATGGCTGCATTTCTGGTGCCATCGCTGCCCGCTCAGATTTTGCCCGGGTAGCCTCTCTGTTAATACATGGTGATGAACAGCCGGTTTACGCTATCCTGGCCCCGGCCTTTGTCGGCCAGTTCGGTGATCAGGTTTCACCTTCGAAGTTCAAGGGAGCACTATTGCAGCTGGGGTTCAGCGGCGTTTACGAGGTGGCCATGGCCGCAGATATCATCACCTCCCGAGAGGCTGAAGAGCTTGTGGAGAGATTCCACAGAGGCGATAAGTTTATGATTACATCCTGCTGCTGTCCTGCCTTTATGCGGCTGGTGGAAAAGACAAAGCCTGCACTGGTAGAGCTGATCTCCCACTCGGTATCGCCCATGGTTGCACTGGGCCGCCTGCTCAAGGCACGGGAAGAATGCAAAGTGGTGTTTATCGGGCCTTGTGTCGCCAAGAAGGCAGAGGCTAGAAGGCCCGAACTGCAGGATGCAGTCGACTGTGTCTTGACATTCAAAGAGACCGACGCCCTCTTTAAGGCTGGTGAGGTGAACCTCGCCTCCATCGGAGAAGATGTTGCCATAGAAGACGCATCCCACGATGGGCGGATCTATGCCCGGACAGAAGGGGTCACCACAGCCATCGCCCGGGCAGTACACCGCATGGACCCCACCATTGACCTGAATGCGGTACACGGTGACGGCATCAGAGAATGCATGACCTTGTTGAAGCTGGTGGAACAAGGCAAGCTGGCTGCCAATTTCATGGAGGGTATGGGCTGTGAAGGCGGCTGTGTCGGCGGCCCCGGCACCATCATCCCCAGGGATGAAGGCAGAAGGAACGCCAACAGCTTTGCAGAAGTGTCAGCGGCAGTCTCTGCCCTGGATAACCACAAGGCTGAAGCGTGGATGCTGGAGTACGGCAGCAAAGTCAACTTGACCACCGGCCGCCAAGCCGGCACAAAACCGGTAGAGGCGCAGCGATAGCTGCAATGGTTGTCCGGCCTGATTGGGCATGCAGCGGCAATAACAAACAGCGCAAATAAGAAAAGGCGCCACACCAAATCTTAGATGTGACACCCAATGGCGCCCCCGGCAGGAATCGAACCTGCGACCAACAGTTTAGGAAACTGCTGCTCTATCCCCTGAGCTACGGGGGCACGCCTATGCTGTTGACCAGCGCAAGAACACCCGCGATATGCTGCATGCCCTTATGCTGTACGCCCATTGTACCTCAAACCAGCCGCTTCCGTCAAGATCAAGCCGCCGCTCACATAATCTACCTGTGCTCCAGTTTGCTAAAGTCCATGTCCCCAGCAGCGCAAACAGGGATTTCACACACCTTATCCACAGCCATCCCCTAATTCTGCACAAAGTTATCCACAAGTTATCCACAGAATGTGGATAGATCAAACTTGTGTTTGCGGCGCGCCTTTGTTTCGGTTCTGTTAAGTACCCCCAGTTTTGCCGAATATCACTGCGTAGGTACGGCCTAACCGCATCCCACTGCATAGGATGGCAGTGGAGGTGAGCTCATGGGTGAGAGGCAGGGTGCGGTCTTTCTCGACCGGGACGGTACTATCATTGAGGAAGTCAATTATCTCAAGGATCCCGCCGATATTCAGCTGCTCCCCGGTGCCGTCGAGGCCTTGCGCCTCCTGCAAGAGCGGTACCCCTTAGTCATCATCACCAACCAGGCCGGCATTGCCAGGGGATATTTCGATGAACAGCAGCTTAGGGAAATCCATCGGCACCTGGAACAGCTCCTGGCAGATATGGAGATCCTCCTAGCGGGCATCTACTACTGCCCCCATCACCCAGAGGCTGGAAGCTTTCGCTACCGGCAGAACTGCCATTGCCGCAAGCCCAAGCCGGGGATGCTGAAGGCTGCCGCCCGGGACCTAGCCTTAGACCTGGCCAAATCCTACACCATTGGCGACAAGCTGTCAGATATTGGCGCCGGCAAGAATGCCGGCACCAAGACTATCTTGGTCCGGACCGGCTACGGCAGGCAGCACGAAGCAGAAATCGCCAGGTCACAACTTGCTCCTGATTATGCTGCCGACGATCTGCCGGCTGCCGCTGCGTGGATCCTGGAACACAAACACTAACTGGAACAGTTGCCAGCGAGGCCTGTGAGTACTACGGAGTATTCCGCCTCCGCACACGATCCCACAGCCCCAGCGGGTGCGGCCTCCTTCCTAGCCGATGCTGTGTAACAGGTGCCATCCGCCAGGCTGTGGATGAAGTGCCGCCCCCCTTCCTAGCCGATGCTGTACTCCCTGCGGAAGTCTTCCAGGAACTGATCAACCTTGGGCTGCTGCTCCCCCAGGCTTTCCAGTTTATCGATGAACTTGCGGGCAGGCCAAGTACTGCTCTTCCCATCCCGCTTGACGTAATAGCGCAAGATGAGATGAATGATCTTATTGGGGTAGGCCAGCATGGCATAAAGGACTGTAAGCTCCTCTAAGTCCAGGCTGGCAGCGGAAGAATAGGCATCCAAGATCAGCTGTGCCGATGAGAAACTCCAATTGCGCTTCTTCAACACATCCCGGAGGAGCTTGTAAACATCGGCGACTCGGATATCACGCCGTATTAGATCAAGATCGATCAAACAGCAGCCGTCTTCTGGGGTGATGACGAAGTTCCGTTCCGCGGCATCGCCGTGACAAAAGGAGCTGGCCTGTTGAGCCCGCTCCGCCAGGCAATCATATTGGGAGGTAGAAAGCACACTCCATCCATCTTGGGCGCGATCCAGAATCCAAGGATAGTATTCCATAAAGACCCGGTCGAAATTATCTAAGATTGGCTTATGTTCCAACTGATCCCTAAGCTCAACCAGCTGCCGGAGTCGGGAACTAAGTCGGGTAGGCCAGCGATTAAGGCGGTTTCTCAGCTTGCCTACCGATGAAGGTTCATAACCGGCCGAAGCCTTGTGAAATTCAGCTAGAGTAACTGCCGCTGCCCCAATATCTTCATCGGAAGTGCGAAAGTCCGGTTTGCGCCCCATCAACCAATCGGTCAAGATGTAGTTGCGGCCGGTAGGGGCCCGGCAGACCAGGTGGCCATCCCTTGTCTCGTACGCCTTAGCCGTCTTTGTAAAACCCTTGGACTCTAGGTGTGCCAGCACCCCTGCCAGAGCCATGGCCCGCTTCGGGCGCTTGTCTACTTCCTTGAGGCAAAAGCTGCCCTCCTCTGCCTCTACCCTGTAGACATCCTTATAGGCACTGATGGAGAGAGGCGTTATGGGCCAATCCAACAACACTGTCCACAGTTCTGTCTGAGCTCTGCCCACATAGTTCACCCTTCCCATGATTCCACTGTTCTCATCCTATGCTCACCAGAGAAGATGGGTGTCTCAGGGGGCAGATTGCCGAAAAACCAGAACAAACTCCTATTTCCCTTAATGGACTCCGCTCATAGGATTAACTAAAGCACTTATAGCGGCAGTTGATCCATTCGCCCACCAATCCTGATAAAGTGGAGGTGGAAAACGTGTCCAACGAGAATCCTCGGTTCGGCAGGCTGACACCCCGAGAGAAGGAAGTCCTGCAGCTGATCGCCAAGGGCCTATCCAATGAAGAAATCGCCCAGACCCTGTTCATCAGCAAGCACACAGTCAAGAATCATATAACCAACATCTACCGGAAGATGGGTTCCCGCAACCGTACCAAAGTTGCACTGTGGGCAATTCGTTACGGCTTGATCAGTCTGGATTAGCCCCAGGGATCGGCTGTTACCATAGATCTCCCATCACCCAATTCGCTCTGAATTGGGTTTTTATATATATGAAAAAAGGGGGGCAGCCCGCCCCAAGCCGCCCAACCGCAATGATCGCCGGCAACCCGGGCCCAAAGGCCGCCTCCCCTAGAAGGGAGGGATGTGGGATGAGCCTTTGCAGCGGTACTGCCCAGTAGGTGGGCTTTGCCCATCTGCAAAGTCACTATATCTTTATGAGGGTTAGGAGCCTGCGGCTATGGGAGGCAGCTCCTATTTTCCCCATGTTCCCCTACCCCTTTAGCTCCGGCATCGACCATTGGGGCTTGTCTGTAGGACGGGCTTTATCTTAGGGCGGCCGGCTGCAGGGAGGCTGCCGGCACCGCTTCCGGTGCTTTCAAGCTGGCGATCCAGCGGCAGCCGTCCGCCAGAATCGCCTCCACTTCGCCCTGGCTTCCGGCCTCGGCATACAGCCTCAGCACAGGCTCAGTCCCAGACGTTCTAAGGAGAAGCCAAGCACCATCGCCAAGCCTAAGCTTTAAGCCGTCCAGTGTCTCAACAGCGAGAACAGCCCGCTTGCCCAGCCAGAGAGGCGGTTCAATATCAAGCAGGGGGTGGCATGCCAGCGGCAGATCCAACCGCCGATAGCACCTGGAGCCGAACTCTTCATCCAGCTCCTTCAGTATGGACCGCAGCGGCCTTCCCTGCCGGACAACGCACTCCACCAATAGAAGGCCTGCCAGGACTCCATCCCGATCGAGAAGGTGCTGGGGGAACCCGTATCCCCCGCTCTCCTCGCCTCCCATCAAAACAGGTTCCCGGCGGCAGACTCCAGCTATATGTTTAAAGCCGATGGGTGTCTCCCTCACAGGAAGGCCGAGGCTTCTGGCGGCGCGGTCGATAGATGAACTGGTAGAAAAGGTCTTGACAACTGTACCCGTCCGTTCCCTACTTCGAACAAGATGAGTGAGAATCAGCAGAAACACCCGGTGGGCATCAACATAATCACCCAGATGGTCAACTACACCCAAGCGGTCGCCATCGCCATCCAGGGCCAGCCCCAAATCTGC
>LFTN01000116.1:338-12054 GCA_001513495.1 Clostridiales bacterium DTU087 | reverse complement strand
TCGTCTAGCCATGACCCATGACCTGATGCGGGGCATACGGCAGCAGAATTTCTGGGTCATGGAGGAGCAGAGCGGGCCCAGCGGATGGGGCATTGTCCAGTCAACACCCCGGCCTGGTGAAATCCGCTTGTGGACATATCAAGCTGTGTCCCGGGGGGCTGACGGTATCGTGTATTTCCGCTGGCGTACCTGCAGGTTTGGTACAGAGCAGTTCTGGCACGGCGTAATCAATCACGATGGTCTGCCGAGGCGTCGCTATCAAGAAGTGCAGCAGACTGGGTCTGAGCTTAAGAAGCTCGCTCCCCTGCTGGAAGGCACAGTTGTTAAGAATGAGGTGGCAGTTCTCTATTCGTATGATGAGCTATGGGCCCTAGAGATTCAGCCTAATAACCCGCGGCTGAAATATACAGAAGTGGTCAGCGAGTACTACCGATGTCTGCATGAGCGCAACGTCGGGGTAGACTTCGTGAACCACGACGATGATTTTTCCCAATATAAAGTACTGATCGCACCTCTAATCTACATGGTAAGTCCCAACTTGGCGGCCAAGCTGGGTGAGTTTGTCCGCAGGGGAGGCGTATTAATCACCAACTTCAGATCAGGGGTCAAGGATTGGGACAATATCGTCACAGACAAGCCCCTGCCGGGAGAGCTGGCAGATCTTCTGGGGATAGAGATAGGTGACTATGACTCATTCTACGGCGATGGTGTCGGCATCAAGTTGGAGCTGGACGGTGAAGTGCTGGAGGGAAGCGCTGACACCTGGTGTGATATAATCACTCCCCATTCGGCGAAGACGCTGGGCACATATACATCGGAGTACTATGCCTCGGAAGCAGCAGTCACTGAAAATGCTGTTGGTGAGGGCAGGGCGATGTACATAGGGACCCGTCTTGACTCGAACCTCACGGCCAAACTGGTGGATTACGCCCTTTCCAAAGCAGGGGCATCAAGAGGCTTGCTGGGCAACGGCGGGATAGAAGTTGCTGTGCGGGAAAAGGGCTCCATCCAGCTGATTTTCCTTTTGAACCACACTGACCAAAAGCAGAGTGCCGCTTTGCCGGGCAGGTATGTTAGTCTCATATGGGAGCGGCCCGTATCCGGGGAGATCGAGCTAGAACCCTATGGAGTGGAAGTGCTTCGCGAAGAGCCGTGAGATACGGATCCTGCAGGTGATAGCGTGAGACGGAGGGGTGTCGCAGCAATCAGCCTGGCGACGCCCCTCGGATGCAGGGGGAGGGTTAACCAGTGCAGGCCAGCATACCGGACGGCGTTTGGCCAACTATGATCACTCCATTTACTGAAGACAATACTGTGGATTACGGAGCGTTAGCTGACTTAGTTGCATGGTACTTGGCAAGGGGCGTAGACGGGTTGTTTGCCGTGTGTCAATCCAGTGAGATGTTCTATCTTTCCCTGGATGAAAAAACAGCCATAGCTAGGCGTGTGGTAAAGGCAGCCAATGGGCGGGTGCCGGTCATCGCTTCCGGCCACACTTCCCAGGATATGAAAGTGCAGATTCAAGAGCTAAAGGCCATGGCAGATACGGGAATAGATGCTTTGGTGTTGGTGGCCAATCGGCTGGCTGAGGGTAAAGAGTCTGAGGAAGTCTGGAGACGAAACGCCGAAACCATCTTGAATGCAATCCCTGACGTGCTATTGGGATTATATGAGTGTCCCTATCCTTACAAGCGATTACTCTCGCCCCAGCTGCTGGAGTGGTGTGCATTGACCGGCCGCATAGTGTTCTTGAAGGACACTAGCTGTGATGTAAATGACATCGCGGCGAAGGCCGCAGCCGTCAGAGGAAAGAGGCTGAAAGTCTTCAATGCCAACGCTGCCACACTGCTTGACTCCCTTGAAGCTGGAGCCAGCGGGTACAGCGGCGTCATGGCCAATTTCCATCCGGAGTTATATGTGTGGCTGATGAGAAACTGGCGGAAAGAACCTGAAGCAGCCCGTGAACTGCAAAGCTTTCTCGGAGTTGCATCGCTGATTGAGAGGCAGGTATATCCAACCAATGCCAAGTATTTCCTCAACCTGGATGGGCTGAGGATGAGCCCCATTTCTAGGGTCAACGGCGGCATTGAGCTGACTGCTTCTCAGCGGCGGGAGGTGGAGCAGCTGCAAGAAATGTCCGAGATATATCGCTGCCGGTTGGCGCTATAGGACTGGCGCAGAGCTAAGGAAACAGGCGCACAGACTACTGAAGAGGCCATATTAATGGGTCTCAATCATCACCCCTCGAAGCTAGTCTGGCTTCGAGGGGTGAAAGCTTTCTACCAACCTAGGTCCCCAGCATCGGTGATTCAGGCCTTTTCTTGTTAACGAAAGCGATGCCGATAGAGACCATCGCCAGGGCGCCGATGGTATTTAAGCCGATTCTCTCCCCTAAGAATATAGCGGAAAGCAGCGTTCCCCAGATAGGGATTAAGAAGCGGTATATTGCGACCTCTCCGGCCCTATTGTATTTCAAGATGGAATACCAAATGGAAAAGGCCGTTGCAGAGGCGAAGGCTAGATAAAGAAGCAGCAGTCCTGAGCGCCAATCGAAGGCTACCGATCCCAGCCCCGAGGCGATGCCTCCTGTCAAGATGAGCAGGACTGAGCCGAAAAACATCTGGTAGGCAGTCACCAGAACTGGATGCACCGTAACGGCAAGCTCCTTAGCTAATATAGTCCCCAATGCGCCTACAAAGGACGAAATCAAGAGGAAACCCTCGCCGACGAAGGTGACCGAGAGGTCCAGTGTTCCTTTGGACAGATTGGCAACCATTACGCCGAGAAATCCGACAAGCAGGCCCAATACCTTTTGCGGCGTCAAGGGGTCATTCTTATAGTAGACTCGGGAGAGTATCACTACAAACAGACTGCCGGTAGCGCCGATAATCGAGCCCTTGATGCCGGTGCTATAAGCCAGCCCATTGTAGAAGAAAAAGTACTGTAAGGCTGTCTGCAAAAGTCCCAAGAGAAATGTCCACGGCAGGGCCTTTCTAGGCACTCGGATCTCCAGCCGAAAAATCGTGGTGGCGGCAAAGGTGAGGAGCAGTGCTGCCAGGAAAAAGCGATACCCGGCAAACAGCACCTTAGCGCCCCAGTCATCTGGAGGCAGGTTGATCAGCTCATAGCTGATTTTAAGGAATGGGAAAGCACTTCCCCACAGGAGGCAAGCAAAGGCCGATAAGGCTAAGACTACAGGCTTCTGCTGCAGGCGGTCCTGCATCTTGTTTTCCATCGCAGCTCCAATCCTTTCATCTTATTCCACTCCGTCTATTGCGTCTTTTGGGTGTATACGCCGAGGGTACCCTTACCCCCGGCTGACTGCCTCTAACCAAGCGCTAGCGATGAGTCCATGGCCTGCCAGAGTGGGGTGGACACCATCAGCTGCCCAGTAGGCTGGTTGGGCCTTGGCACAGGCTGCTGCGAAGAGCCCATCCAAGGGCACCAAGATAGCCGAGTACTCGGCTGCCAGCTCGCGAACCACTTCGATGCGGGGATTCAAGTCTGGCCGCCAAGCTCGCCGATCCTCTGGAAAACTGAGGACAAAGGGCTCCAAGAGTACTAACCGAGCCTGGGTGTGCTCTGTTACTTGGTCCAGGAGCTGCCGGTAAGTCTTCTCAAAGTCTTCGATGGGAGAAATGACATTGCTGTCAAAGCGCCGCCACGTATCGTTAATGCCGACTAGAATGCTGACCCAATTGGGCTTTAGTTTAATACAATCATCCTCCCAGCGGCTGGCTAGATCGTAAACTCGATCGCCGCTAATTCCTCTATTCAAGATGGTGAGCCTCAAGTGGGGAAACTGGCTCCAAAGATAAGCTGCAATGAGGGCAGGATAGCCGCTGCCCAGAGAATAGCTGTCACTGCGGTCACGGTCACAGTCAGTTATACTATCCCCCTGAAACAGTATCGTATCTCCTTCCTGAAAAGGCATCTTTAGCATAGTATCCGTCGCCTCCTGTAATCGTGTTGTCGTACAGTCTTGCAGCAGTAAAGATTACATCTCAAATCCTAGTTAATAACTCTTTTTTCCATTATACCACCAGGGAGTCTAGAGCCCAATAGGCTTCGCCACTCCTGCCAGTCAGAAAAGACAGAGACAGTGGTGAGCTTACCTGCGAAGTATGCTGATGGGTCAACTCTGGAGAAGGACTTCAGGCCCGATGGATGGAATTCAAAAATCTGTGAAAGGACCACTATTTGGTAACACACACATAATAGGAGAAAGGGGATATGGTATGCTGAGCGTATTTAGTCTGGAAGGCAAAGTAGCGATTGTTACTGGGGCGGCTCGCGGCCTGGGGGAGGTGATGGCCAAGTATCTGGCGGCCAGTGGAGCTGATATAGCTGTTGTAGACATTGATGGCGATAAGGCTCAGGAGATCGCAGCCGAGATTGCCGGGATGGGCAGCAGGGCCCAGAGCTTCGCTGTAGATGTCAGCGATCGGGGTGCTGTGAATGAAATGGTCAAAGAAGTCAAGTCAACCTTCGGTGCCATCGATGTTCTCATCAATAGTGCCGGACTTAACAGGCGCCATTGGATGAAGGATATGCCTAGCGATGACTATGACTTGATCATGAACGTGAACCTCAAGGGGACCTTCAATACCTGTCAAGAAGTCGGCCGAGTCATGATTGAGGCAGGTAGAGGGGGTTCCATCATCAACATATCATCAATTTCAGCAATGATTATCAATCGCAACCGTCCCGTGGGTACATACTGTGCGTCTAAGGCTGGGGTCAATATGTTAACCAAGGCCTTTGCCGCGGAATGGGCAGAGTATGGTATCAGGGTCAATGCAATCGCGCCCGGGTATTTCAAGACTCCGTTGAACGAGCCTTGGATGAAGACAGAACAAGGGCCGGAGGCACTGAGTCAGGTTCCCATGGGCAGGTTTGCTGAGCCCGCGGAGATCGGCCCCACGGCTGTCTACTTAGCCTCAGACGCCTCCAGCTACGTCACGGGCCACATCTTGGTGATTGATGGTGGCTATACCATCTGGTGATTCTAACCACAGCGGGTTGTCGATGGATCGTCTAAAAGACACGACGCTATCCACTTCTCCAGTTGTTCACATCCAGGACAACGAACGACCTGATTTGCTTTGATAAAGCAGTCCCTTTGTAAACATCACGTAGTGATAGTCTGCCAACACAAGATATATCCCTCAAAGATAGTCTTAGGTGAAAAATCTGCTTCTGGTAGCAGGAGTTGTCGAGAGGACAAAGAAAATACTGATCATGTAAGTTATAAGACAACTGATATATAGTAACTGCAGCAGCTTTATGCAGGCAAGATCCTAATGAAAGGGAGGTGAAAGCCGGGGCCGAAAGACGCAACGTATCTAAAGCGGAGTTTTGAACAGATAGTAGAAGGGAGCCAAAGATATGTTGACAAGAAAACATGTTCTGACGTGTGCAGCTGTTCTAGTCATCCTAATGCTGGCCTGTGGTTCAGCCCTGGCAGCTCAAAAAGTGACGCTGGAGTTCTGGACCTTCGTATCTGATCACCAGGAATTCTTCGAGTTGATGGCTGAGGAGTTCAATAAGGCACAGTCTGAATATGAGATCACCCTCAAAGGTACGACTATCCCGGTAGATCAGATGCACGATAATCTGCTCATAAGTCTGATCGCTGGCGTTGGAGCACCGGATATAGTAGACGTCAATATCCAGTACTCTGGGATGTTCTTCAAGCAGAACCCTGACTACTTTGTCGACCTCACAGACGTAGTGAAGTCCTATGAAGATGTAATGAACAATGCGAGACTCACTGTCTACACCGATCCCAACGGGCGGGTCTTAGGCCTTCCCACCCATCTGGGGACCGGAGTGATGTACTACAACAAGCCTGCCTTCGACGCTGCGGGAATCGATATCGACGCGATTGAGTTCTATGACGACTGGGTTGAAGCAGGTAAGAAGGTCACCAACCCAGACAAGGGTGTCTATCTGACCGCTGTAGAGAACAAGCTCGCCCGTCAGTTCCTACTCTGGACCATGCAGAAGGGCGGGTACATGGTTGACCCCAATGGCGACATCACCGTCAATGGCCCCAAGGCCGTTGAAGCACTTCAGTTCATCTATGATCTGGTACATGTCCACAAGGTCGCGGCCATCGCACCTGGAGGGCTTGTCGGTGACCCGAGCTTCTACGACATGTTTAACCGGGAGCAGGTTCTGTCTCTACCATACGCACAGTGGTTCACAAGCCGCTTCAAGAACTTCATGCCGGACCTCGCCGGGAAAGTGGCGATTCGCCCCTTGCCCCTGTGGGAACCCGGTGGGTTTACCTCTGCAACCATGGGCGGCACAGGAACAGCTGTGATTGCCTCCAGCTCCCAGAAAGATGCAGCAGTTAAGTTCTTGGAGTACGCCAAACTGTCCTACGAGGGTAATGTCAGGATCTGGACTGACCTCGGTTTCGACCCGCCCCGTATGGACGTATATGATGATCCTCGCCTGATGACACCGGATCCGTACTTTGCCAACGAGCCCGCCCTGCAGGCGATCAAGGCCGGAGCCGAGCGGCTGGTGGCAAAACCGGTATGGCCGATATCTACCGAGGTAATGATGAAGTTGAACCGAGACACCCTCTACAACGTTCTCGAAGGCACCCAGACACCACAGGAAGCCCTAGACGAAGTTGTTAGAGAGCTAGGCGATAAGTAAGTGCAGTGCGGGGCAACCACGCCTATTCTCAGGTGGGGTTGCCCCCACCTGAGATATCAAGGGGGGAATGGTCTTGGCGGGCAGCAGACATATCCTTACGAAGAAGACAGCTCCATATATCTTCATATCGCCTTTCTTTATTCTTTTTGCCATATTTATGGTTTACCCAATCATATATTCGGTGGTGCTGAGCTTTCATGATGTCAAGCAGCTTTCCCAGTTGAGTTATATAGGCTTGGATAACTACAAGCTGCTGTTCGATACTCCTCGCTTCTATCGAGCATTATCCAACACAACCTACTATGCGGTGGGCATGTGTCTTTTGAATGTCATTATCGGGTTCGTGATAGCGCTGATGCTGACTTGGAAGCACGTACCGGGAACTAGCATCTATCGAACCAGCGTGTTTTTGCCGGTTCTCGTGTCTACTGTAATAGCCGGTGCTGTTTTCCGCCTGATTCTAGTAGATACAGAAGGCGGCTTTCTCAACTACCTGATCGGGCATTTCGGCATGCGTCCACAAAACTGGCTGGACTCTCCCCGCTGGGCCCTAAAGTCTGTCCTGGCCTTGGGATTCTGGCGAAGCCTCGGGTTGAGTACAGTATATTTTATCGGTGGTTTTCAAGGCTTGCCCGATGAGCTTTACGAGGCAGCCCATATAGACGGAGCCAGTCCCATGCAGCAGTTGTGGTACCTGACCATTCCACTGATGCGGCCGATCATAGCCTTTGTTTCCATCGTTACTCTGATCCAAGCTTATCTGGTCTTCACAGAAGTGTTTGTCCTCAATCCTTCCGGAGGCTCAGCTAGAGATACAGTTGTGACCCTGGGCTATTATCTCTATGAGTCAGCCTTTAGGTTCTTCAAGCTTGGCTATGGGGCGTCTGTTGGTGTAGTCATGACTTTGATTATTGTAGTGCTTTCGATACTGCAATTGAAGCTCTTAGGCGTTTTTCAGAACGACTGATATCTACAATCTTGCGCCTAAGTTAGAGGCTGAGGGGGAATTTGAGTGAAACCACGGCGAATCTCGATTGTTGTTACGATACTATTGCTGGCGATGGTCAGCATAGTCATGATATTTCCCTTTTATTGGATGCTGATATCATCATTTAAGCCCATTGGCCGCATTTTTACAGTTCCCCTCGATGTGTTCCCCCGGGAATTCACCCTGGCCAGCTATAAGAAACTGATAACGCAAACCCCTTTCCTGCGCTGGTATTTTAACAGTGTACTCATCACTGCCGCGTATACGCTGTTGGCCTTGTTTTTCAGTACATTAGCGGGATTTGGCTTTGCAAATTACGATTTCAAAGGGAAGAACGTTCTCCTAGTGATTGTACTGGGGTCAATGATGATTCCGCTGCACTCCTTGGTGATACCGCTGTTTATGCTGCTGATTCGTCTGGGGTGGGTAAACACATATCACGGGGTTGTCATTCCATTTGCCGCCAATGCCTTTGGCATCTTCTATATTTCCCAATATCTGACTACTGTACCGTCGGATCTTATCGATGCCGGCAGAATCGATGGTTGTTCGGAGTTTGGTATCTATCGGATGATCATTTTGCCGCTTCTCAAGCCTGCCTTGGGCGTACTCACCATTTACTTTGCCATGACCAGTTGGAACTGGTTCCTCTGGCCGCTGGTTGTGATGAGGGCTGAAAACCTGTTTCCGCTCAATGTGGGGTTGTCTACATTCATATCAGATTACCGGCAGCGCTATGATGAGCTGATGGCGGCATCGGTACTGTGCGTAATTCCTATTATCGCCTTGTTCTTGAGCATGCAGAAGCAGTTTGTCTCCGGACTCACAGCTGGATCTGTCAAACAGTGACCTGAGTGCTTGGTTTGCCTAGGTGCTGAACTGGAGTAAGTAAATGATAGTGGGAGGTATTGTAGAAAATGGCACAGGTAAAAGTCGTCTTAGATGAGGCTATAGGACAAGTCAACCCCAATATTTTCGGGCACTTCATCGAACATCTCGGCAGATGTGTCTATGAGGGCATCTACGTGGGGCCAGACTCGAAGATCCCCAATACCAGGGGCTTGAGAAATGATGTAATTGATGCTCTAAGAAAGATTAGGCCAAGTGTGCTGCGTTGGCCCGGCGGCTGCTTTGCAGATGATTATCATTGGAAAGATGGGATTGGAGATCCCGCTAAACGTCCCCGGACTGTCAATATTAACTGGGGCTATTCCATAGACACCAATGCCTTTGGCACCCACGAATTCATTGATTTCTGTCGGCTCATCGGAGCGGAACCCTACATCTGTGCTAATGTAGGTACCGGTACTCCGCAGGAAGCTAGGGACTGGATTGAGTACTGCAACTTCCCCGGAGACAGCTCACTGGCGAGATTGCGCAAAGCCAACGGCAGTGAGGAACCCTTCAATGTCAAGTACTGGGGTGTCGGCAATGAGCTTTGGGGATGCGGTGGTTCAATACCTCCAGGAGACTATGCCATTGAGGTGCGGCGGTTTGCCAGCTTCATGCGGGACTTTGGGGATGTCGGCATCTACAAAATCGCATGCGGTCCCAGGGGCAACGATCCCTGTGGAGTGCGGCGGGACTGGGTCCTGGAGTTCTTTGAGAGAATGCAGTCTCAAACCCTGTCAGATGGATGCAGGGGCCGGGTAGATGGTTTCGCGCTCCACTATTACACCCGGGGTGCAGGCGGCGGAGGAGACGTTGACTTTTCTGACCATGAGTATTATTGGCTGCTGCATGCTGCCTTGGTAATGGAGCGTCTAATCAAGCAGGTAAGGACAGCTATGGATGTGTACGATCCCTGCCGTAAAGTGGGATTGGTAATCGATGAGTGGGGGACATGGCATCCGCAGGCAAAGGGAGATTCTGGCTTAGAACAGCAGAACACGATGCGGGATGCCGTGGTAGCGGCTCTGCATCTGGACATTTTCATCAGGCATGCCGATAAGGTTGTCATGACCAACATAGCACAGATGATTAATGTCTTGCAGGCACTGATTCTGACCCAGGGAGAGAAGATGCTGCTGACTCCTACCTATCATGTGTTTGATATGTACAAACAGCACCAGGGCGGCACATCAGTGCGGGTCTTGGTGGATACGCCGAAGGCCGGCAGCGATGGCGAAGATGCCATTGAGGTGCCGCAGATAGCGGGGTCAGCTTCGCTGCGGGATGGTGAGTTGTTCTTGACCTTGACCAATAACTCAATCTCCGACGAATGTGAGGTACAGCTGGAACTATTGGGGCTAAGTATCGATGCAGCGACAGAAGTTAAGATCGAGCAGCTTGCCAGCAGCGGTGTCAGTGACCATAATACCTTTGATGATCCCGCAAGAATCCGCCCTGAGAGCAAAGTGACTACATGGGATAAAGGTATTGTAGTCCTGCCGCCCCATTCAGTAACCGCTATTACCGTGGGACTCAAGTAGATGGCAGGAAGTGTCGTTTGATGGGTTTCTAGATGTCCTCCTCCTACTCCCCGTCCTGGGAGTGGGAGGAGGATTCAGTAGATTAATCTATATGCGGTGCAGCTCCTGCTTGAGGCTAAGGTTTTAGCCTGCTGTTGAATAGGTATTCTGATGGAAATGGCGAATGGTAAAGGTAACCACTCTCGGGTTTCACCCCAGGGTGTCAAACAGGAGCCGCCGCTAGAGGGAAGAACCGCGGCAGTCTGTTTCAATAATAGAGACGGTGATACATTATGCATCCAATCAGACGAGAGAGTGTAGCAGATCTAGTTTATGAGCAAATCATGGAGCAAATCCTGAAAGGCGAATGGGCTCCCGGTTCAAAGATTCCTTCCGAGAATGAGCTGTCTAGACTCCTTGGGGTCAGCCGCATCTCCATAAGGGAAGCATTTCAAAGGCTGGTGTCTCTAGGAATCCTCGAGACTCGGCAAGGTGATGGCACGTATGTGAAAGAAATCACACCCGGAGTGTACATGAACTCATTGATTCCCCTTTGTGTCCTGGATCCCGCAGATCTTATGGAAGTGATGGAGTATCGGAGGATTATCGAGATTGAGACCAGTTCCCTGGCTGCCGAGCGGGCTACTGAAGGCGATATCGACGAGCTCCGGGAGATCTACGCCAGGATGCAGGAGAATCAACATGACACTGCGGCATTTGCCGAGGAGGATTTGAACTTCCACTTGGCTATGGCCAAAGCATCCAAGAACTCCTTGATCATCAAGGTCAACCAAGTAGTCAAGAACATCCTCAGTAAATCTATGAGCGACATCGTCGCTTCTTTGGGGACAAATATGGGCCTGTACTATCACAAGCGGTTGATTGACGCGGTGGTCCGTAAAGACCGGGAACTGGCGAGAAGGCTCATGGCAGAGCATATTGAGGGTACCATTGAGTCCCTACAGGGCAGGTTCGTGAGTTAGCTTTGTCTCAATGGGCAGGGTGTGCAGGCTGCATCCCTGTTTGACCGAACTTATAAGACAACTGATAAGCATCTTGGGACGGGGGGTATGGCCTCAAATCCTTCATCAGCCCAGCAACTCGCTTGGAGAACGGCCCTAAGGTGCTTAGGCGGTTGGCTGAAAAAAGAGATGGAAGGCTGTTGAAGGTTATTCTGAGACCTTAGGCTCATGTATATGGAAAGGTGGGGAAACTTCTTGGCATCTGAGGAACTCATCAGACAGTTGGAAGATAAGGCCAGGCAGCTGCGGATCAGTGTAGTAGAAATGATTGGCGTCGGACCTGTGGGTCATTTGGGCGGCTCGTGTTCCTCTGCAGATATAGTGACAGCCCTATACTATTATCGGATGGATGTTGATCCCAAGAACCCGCAAAAAGCGGACCGGGACCGGTTCCTCTTGAGTAAAGGGCATGCGGCGCTGGTGCAGTATGCAGCCTTGGCTGATCTGGGGTTCTTCCCGAAGGAAGAACTGCGGCGGGTAAAGGTCTTAGGTGCAATGCTGCAGGGGCATCCAGACAGGAACACCCCAGGGATAGAGGCTAACACCGGGTCACTAGGCCAGGGCCTCTCCATAGCCAATGGTATGGCCCTGGGATTGAGGCTGGATGGCCTGAAGAGCAAGGT
>LFTN01000116.1:0-229 GCA_001513495.1 Clostridiales bacterium DTU087 | reverse complement strand
TAGATAATCTCTTGGCCATAGTCGATCAGAATGGCCTCCAGGCCACCGGCCCAATAGTGGAGAGATTTGATCTCAATCCCATTGCTCCCAAATGGGCTGCCTTCGGCTGGCATGTGATTGAAATCGATGGGCACAACATGCGGGAGATTGTCGCTGCTATTGATGAAGCAGACACCGTCAAGGGCAAGCCGACGGTGATCATTGCCAGGACTGTCAAGGGTAAAGGTGT
>LFTN01000078.1 GCA_001513495.1 Clostridiales bacterium DTU087 | reverse complement strand
TTTTTATTTCTCAACCTTTGACATCAATGTTACGCACTCAACATGGCTGGTATGAGGGAACATGTCGATGGGCTGAATCTCCCGCAACTGATAGCCGCGCTTGGCCAGAACAGCCAGGTCTCTTGCCAATGAGCTGGGATTGCAGCTGACGTACACCAGCCTCGGTATGCGGGCTTCAGCCAACGCGGATAGCACTTCCGGCTCGCACCCCCTCCGGGGCGGATCAACCACTGCTGCTTCCACCGGCCCTTCCTTTAGGATGCCAGGCAGCAGCTTCTCCACTTTCCCTACCCGGAAATCAGCCGTTTTAATCTCGTTTAGCTCAGCGTTCAGTTTCGCGTCACTGATTGCTTCCGGCACTACTTCTACTCCCACCACCCGGGCGCCCTGCTTGGCCAGATGCAGGGCTATACTGCCGGTACCGCAGTAGCAGTCAATGGCTTTGGAACTTCCTGCTGCTCCAGCATACTCCGCTGCCTGCCGGCAGAGCACTGCCGCCTGCTGGGTATTCACTTGAAAGAAAGAGCGGGGGGATATAGCAAACCGCAACTCGTTGAACTCCTCAATTATGTAAGGTTGGCCCCACAGCACCTTGGTGCTCTCGCCCATGATGACACCGGTGCGCTTCTGATTCACATTTTGGGCGACGGAGGCCAGTTCCGGCAGAGCGACTCTCATGTCCATAATCAGCTCATCTGCCTTGGGAATGGCCTCTCCATTAATGACAAAGACAACCATCAGCTGGCTCCTGGCGGCACTGGCCCTGAATACGACCCGGCGCAATAGCCCCTGGCCGCTTGCTTCATCATAGGCGGTAATTCCATGCTTCTCCAGCAGAGCAGGCATCACCGCCAGCGCCTTGTTGCAGAGATGATGGCTGTTGCCGCAGTAAGCCGTAGGCACAACACTCCGGGTACCCCCACGGTAAAAGCCCAATACAATCTTGCCGTTGACCTCCGCCACCGGATACTGGACCTTGTTGCGATAGCCCTGGGGATCGGACATGCCGATTACCGGCCGCACTATGGGCTCTGGGAACTTGCCGATCCGGGTCAGGGCATCCACCACCAGCTGCCGCTTCCATTCCAGCTGCGCTCCATAATCCATGTGCTGCAGCTGACAGCCGCCGCAATCGCCGGCAATCTCGCAATCTGGCGCGATGCGCTGGCCCGCCGGCCGCACTATCTCTACAATCCTCCCTCGCCCATGGCGTTGTTTTACCTCTTCCATCTCAACAATTATGAAATCGCCAGGGATAGCTCCCGGGACAAAGACAGCAAAACCCTCTATCCTGCCGACACCCTCGCCGGCATGGCCAAGCCCGGTGATCTCCATGGTTCTCTGCTCGCCAGCCTGCAGCGGCGGCTGCCGCAGTTTCTTCCCTGCCATGTGCTCTCTACTCCCTCTGCTCTTAAGAGAAAAGGCCCATCAGGCCCAAGTCCCTTTAATAAAGAGCTCCCGCCACGGGTTCCGACGGGAGCTTGTCAGTTGAGACCGAGGAGCTCTGCGATGAAAGCCAGGACTTCAGCTTTGCCGACGCCGGATTGGGCCGAAAAAATGATGGGCTCAACCCCTAAGGTTTCCCGCGTCACCTTCGCATGCTGCTTCCATCTTCCTCTAGCGATTTTATCAGCTTTAGTGGCAATCACTCCATAGGGCAGTCCTTGATGCTGCAGCCATTGGGACATCAGCACATCATCTTCGGTTGGTTTATGCCGCAAATCCACGATGTGGATGACTCCCACCAGCTGCTGCCGCTCTCTAAGATAGGCCTCGATCATGGGCCCCCACTTCTCCCGTACACGTTTAGCCACTTGAGCGTATCCGTAACCCGGGAGGTCTACCATGCGGAAGTTCCCGAATCTATAGAAATTGATAGTTTGGGTACGGCCAGGGCGGGAGCTTGTTTTGGCCAAATCCCGCCGGTTGGCCAGGGAGTTGAGCAAAGAGGATTTGCCCACATTGGAGCGGCCCACCAAAGCGATCTCTGGGAGCGGCGGCCCAGCATCTTTGGGATACTGGGCCGGTTTCACCGCACTAACTTCAAAAACACCATCTCTTAGGTTCACGAGTTTCCTACCCACTGCTGCTGACTCCTTTGTTCAAGGCCTGGCGGCAGAAACGGCATCGACTCATCAGGCTGAACATCGCCGCTGTCCACGGCCACTCCTGCTCCGGGGATTGGAGCCAAGAGGGCCTTCTCCAAGACTACGTCCATATGGGCAACCAGCTCAATTTCTATCTTCTTGCGGACATTGGCTGGAATATCCTCCAGGTCCTTCCTATTCTCCTCGGGCAAAAGCACCTTCTTGATTCCAGCCCGGTGGGCTGCCAGCACCTTCTCTTTCACACCTCCGATGGGAAGCACCCTGCCCCGCAGGGTAATTTCACCAGTCATGGCCACTTCACCCCGCACCGGCCGTCCCGTCAGGGCCGATACCAGCGCGGTGGTCATGGTAATCCCTGCCGAGGGGCCGTCTTTGGGAATAGCGCCCTCGGGAACGTGAATGTGGATATCGTGTTTCTCGTAGAAATCCACGGGAATACCCAGCTGAGATGCCCGGGACCGGACATAGCTGAAACTGGCCTGGGCGGACTCCCGCATCACATCTCCCAGCTGACCGGTAATGATCAGCTGGCCTTTGCCCGGCATGACACTGGCCTCAATGGCCAGGACATCCCCGCCCACCTGGGTATAGGCAAGCCCAGTGGCAACACCGACTTTGCTTTCACCTTCCAGAACTGTCCGCAGATACCGGGGAGGCCCAAGCAGTGTCTCAACGGAATTGATGTTGACCCTAATGGGCGGTTCAACACCCTGGACAAGTTCCTTTGCCGCTTTGCGGCAGATGGAACCCAGCTCCCTTTCTAGATTCCGCACCCCCGCTTCCCGTGTATAGCTGGAGATGACTTTCTGGATGGCATTATCTGAGATGACAATCTGGTCTTCCTTCAGGCCATTGGCAGCCAGCTGTTTGCCCCACAGATGGCGCTTGGCAATCTCCAGTTTCTCTTCTTCTGTATATCCCGGAAGCTGGATTACCTCCATCCTGTCCAGCAACGGCCTGGGTATATTGTGGATCACATTGGCAGTGGTGATGAAGAACACATTGGACAGGTCGAAGGTGACCTCCAGGTAATGATCTCCAAAGTTGCTGTTCTGCTCTGGATCCAAGACCTCTAAAAGGGCCGATGCGGGATCTCCCCGGAAATCCATGGTCATCTTGTCAATCTCATCCAGGAGCATCACCGGATTGCGGGAACCTGCCTGCTTGAGTGCCTGGATCACCTTACCGGGCATCGCGCCAATATACGTGCGGCGGTGTCC
>LFTN01000097.1 GCA_001513495.1 Clostridiales bacterium DTU087 | reverse complement strand
GGGCCGATGATATCCATGCGCTGAAAAATGAGCCCAGGACGCTTGTACATAGCAGCACGGCGGGCAAAGCCGATCAGCAGGGCATTGGGATTAAGCCGTACCCCAGTCTTCTTGGCAACGGCACTTAAGAGCTCCTGTTTTGCCTGCATGTGGGGTTCCCACAGGCTGCGATGGGATTCATAAGCCCTGCGGATTTCCGGATGCATCCAGGTGTTGATGTGGACTCCGTTGGTAATGGAGACTATGGGAGCCCGATCCTGTTTGTCTGACCACATGGCCCTGGCAGTCATGCCGTGGAGCTTGGATACGCCATTGGCCATATGGGCAAGGCGCAGTCCTGCCACTGTCATGTTGAAGGGATCGCCGCCGATCTGCTCCATCTCCTCCCAGGATAGGCCGTTGAATGCACCCATATACTCCAGCAGCCCTAGGTCATGCTCTTCATTTCCGGCCATGACTGGGGTATGGGTAGTGAAGACAACCTCCCGCCGGGTAGCCTCCAGGGCTTCGTCGAAGGTCATCCCCATGGCTTTCTTGCGGCGAATCAGTTCTATCCCCGCCAAGGCCGCATGCCCTTCATTGAAGTGATAGACATCAGCAGTGTGGCCAAGGGCTTCTAGGGCCCGGATGCCGCCGATGCCCAAGACTATTTCTTGGGCGATGCGGTCATGGGAGGTCCCTCCATATAACCTCCGGGTAACCCAATCGTAGCTGCTGCCCGGCACAGCGGTGTCTAAAAGGTACAGCGGGGCGTTTTGAAAGGCATCTACCTTCCACACCTGCACAGGCACCTGCTCACCCCTGATAGTCACGTAGACTGTGACGCCGGTATCCTGGAGCAGTTCCGGCGGATAGCTTGCCGGCCGGTCATAGGGCCAGCCGTGCTCATTGATGAACTGTGCAGTATAACCCTCTTTCCATAAGATGCCGATGCCTACCAAAGGGACATGGAGATCATGGGCACTCTTGAGGATATCCCCTGCCAGAATGCCAAGGCCGCCGGCATAGATGGGCAGCTCTTCATCAAGGCCGTATTCCATACAGAAATATGCCACTCTGGGCTGGTATTTATCGAAGATCATAATTAGCTCCTCCTGTTTCCGCTTCCCATTCTAGCCTTAGTCTGCACCACTTGTTCTGTGATTAGATCAGTCAATAGTTGAGTCTGGAGGGAAGGCTGTCCATTAATGGCTGGCTGCTTGAGAATTTTCTACTGCGCCTCGATCACAGATGTGGTAAACTAGGATCATCCAATGGTGGGGGGGCCGTTGAATGGCAACGATCCGTGCAGGTGATGAGTGGCTATTCCGCTTACTTAATACCCGCATAAAGTGCAGGCTGCTGGATAGACTCTCGGTATGGGTTACCCATACAGGCAGTGCTGGTTTTACCATCGGCATTACCATCGCGGCTATCCTGGCCGGGCTGTATGAGCGGCGCTCCTGCCTAGTTGCCGGCAGCAGGGCCTTTGCGGCTTTGGCCGGCAGCTCGTTGGTGAGCCTTATAGTCAAGCGGCTGGTCAATCGTCCCCGGCCCATTTTCCGCCTGGAACACATCCGCACCTTCAATGTGCCTATCTGCGCTTATTCTTTCCCCTCGGGACATACTACCGCCAGTTTCGCGGTTGGCGTCAGCTACGCCTTGGCTTTTCCCGCGTACTCGCTGCCCTGGCTGCTGTGGGCGGGGCTGGTGGGATGGTCCCGCATCTACGTAGGGGTTCATTATCCCAGTGATGTGCTGGCCGGCAGCCTTGTAGGCACTTTGTTTGCCTATATCTCCCGGCTGCTGGTTCCCGGCTTTTTCTGACACTCAACAGGCTTCTTCTTTAATCTCGATCTGAAATCTCGGTCTGAGCTCTATCCTCGGGCAGCCGCCGGCTGCTTTGTTCTCCTATGCCCTGCTTGACAACAATATGGAAGACGGGTAGTCTTAGACCTGTGCTTTTTCCCAGCAGGAGGCAGAAGAATTATGGAACTGCGCAATGTAGCTATCATTGCCCACGTAGATCACGGCAAGACCACATTGGTAGATGGGATCCTCAAGCAAACCGGAGTTTTTCGGGCAAATGCAGATATCCAGGAACGGGTGCTGGATTCCGACGCGTTGGAGCGGGAACGGGGAATCACCATCTTGGCTAAGAACACGGCGGTCAGCTACCTAGGCTATAAAATCAATATTGTGGATACACCGGGCCACACTGATTTCGGCGGAGAAGTGGAACGGATCATGGATATGGTGGACGGTGCCCTCTTGGTGGTGGATGCCTTTGAAGGCCCGATGCCGCAAACCAGGTTTGTGCTGCAAAAAGCCCTGGCCCGGCGGGTGCAGCCCATCGTCCTGATTAACAAGATCGATCGGCCTGATTGCCGCCCTCTCGAGGTAGTAGATGAAGTCCTGGATCTTTTCATTGACTTGGGGGCCGATGAGGCGCTGCTCGATTTCCCTGTGCTGTTTGGTTCCGCCCGTTCGGGTGTTGTAGAGGAGAAGCTGGAAGATGCGCTTGAGGCAGTGAGGAAAGGGCAAGGCTCAGTAAGGCCGCTTCTGGATGCCATAGTCCGCCATATACCGCCGCCGGCAGGAAGCGGCGAAGCTCCGCTGCAGCTCTTGGTCAGCACCTTGGATTACGATTCGTATATCGGCCGCATCGCCATCGGCCGCCTGCATAACGGCACGTTGAAGCGGGGTGCAGAGGTGGCAATCGTCCGGGGCGGTACTGATGCACTGCACAAAGAGACCATCACCCAACTGTTTGTGTTTGAAAACCTGAAGAGAGTGCCGGCAGAGACTGTGGCGGTGGGGGAAATTGCGGCCATCGCCGGGCTTAGCCGTGTTGAGATCGGTGATACCATTACCTCGCTGGAAGAACCAAGGGCCCTGCCGCCCTTAGAGGTGGATCAGCCCACCTTGATGATGCTCTTTCGGGTAAATGACAGCCCCTTTGCCGGCCAGGAGGGGAAATACTTGACGTCACGGCACCTGCGGGAGCGGCTGGAGCGAGAAAAGCGGGTCAACGTGGCTTTGCGGGTGCGGGAAACAGAGAGCCCGGACGTTTTCGAAGTAGCTGGCCGGGGTGAACTCCATCTTTCGATTCTAATTGAGAATATGCGGCGGGAAGGCTATGAGATGGCAGTATCCAAACCCAAGGTACTGCTGAGAGAATCTGATGAAGGGCTCCTTGAGCCCCTGGAGCATTTGGTGGTGGATATCCCCGCTGAGCACATGGGGGTAGTGATGGAGAGACTGGGAGCCCGCCGGGGTGAGCTTTTGAACATGACACAGGCAGGGGAGGGCAGGCTGAAGCTGGAGTTTACCGTTCCTACCCGAGGATTGATCGGTTTTGCCTCTGATTTCCTCACCGAAACCAAGGGCACCGGCGTGATGCACTATACTTTCCATGGGTATGGCCCTTACCGGGGAGAGATCCCCAGCCGGAATAGCGGGTCCTTGGTGGCCTGGGAGCAGGGGGAGGCCACTACCTATGCCATCGTCAATATCCAAGAAAGGGGCACCTTGTTCATCCGCCCGGGCACCAGGGTGTATGAGGGCATGATTATCGGAGAGCATTCCAGGGAAAGGGATCTATGGGTAAACGTGATTAAGAAGAAGCATGTTACCAATATCCGCTCATCTACGGCGGATATCGCTCCCAAAATCGATGAGCCTCGGATTCTCTCTCTGGAGGAGGCTTTGGCCTTCGTGGCCGAGGATGAGCTGGTGGAGATCACTCCCAAGAGTATCCGGCTGCGGAAGGCAGTGCTGGATCGCAACAGGGGGTAACGTGCGAGCTGGGCTAGGATTCCTTCTCAGCCTTGATCTTCTGCCAGTATCCAGGCTTCTCTTTGTCAGCAGCTTCCAGCCACTGTTCCATGGTGGAAGGTGAAGGAGCCCGCCGCCGCTGACCGGGGGCCTGCTTACGCTGTTTTGGGCGTTCCTGCTGGGCTAGCTGCTTTTTTACCTCCGCTTCTTGGAGAAGCTGCTTTTGGAAACTGTGCATCCTGCCGTTTAATCGGTCGCCGAGGGTGACCATTAGAGGGTTGTTGCTGCCGCTCGGAGACTGCATATACCGGCGCAGAGTATCAGGGGAGGCTTCATGGGCGGGTTTGGCAGCATTCTCGGCAGCTGTATTTCTGGCTTTGCGCCTCTGGCTGTAGGGCTTTCCGGGACGGTTTTCCTCCAGGAGAACCAAATCGGCAGCCACCAGCCAGTTGAGGGCAGCGTCCCGCTGGGAGCTGACAACAAAGATTTCTTGAACAGCCCCTGGTACTTTGCCGATGAGTTTCATGCCGCTGGCTTGGAAATACTGAAAAACCACCACCGGCTCCTGGCTGCCGGCGGCGGAGGAGATGCGGCCGGGGGTAACTGCTTGCACATAGGGACAGGCCGCGATTTTCTGCAATTTTTTGCGTATACCTGGAATAATGGAGTGCTGCTGCTTGACACCACCCCGCCGGTGTTTCTTGGGCATGAATACTCATCCTCGAAGGAGCTGTCTGCAGTGCTGTTAGTCCATCTGTACCGCATGAGATCCGGCATTAGATCCGCGGCGAGACCACAGCCCGTTTCGGCTATTATACTACACTCGGGCAAAGGTCTGTCAATCCTGTCTGTTGCAGGATGGGCTTTCTCCTGCTAAAATGAGGTAAACTAATGACGAGAGTGCTCAGCTGACTGTGTCAACATGAAGAAGGTGATCGGGTGAAAATCGCGCTGGCACAAATTAACTTGACCATAGGAGATCTAAAGGGCAATATCAGGAAGATCCGGGATTATGCTGCCAAGGCCAAGGAACAGGGATGCAGACTGGTCATTTTCCCGGAAATGGCGGNNCCCGCCGGGGGATCTATTGACCCGCCGGGAGTTGCTGGCTGCCGCCGGCAGGGCAGTTGAACATCTGGCCCAAGACATTGAAGGTATCGCGGCAGTTATCGGCAGCCCAGAGTACCATCTAGCCCAGGGCGGCGGGCGGAGAGTAGATGTGTACAATTCTGCTTTTTTCTTTGACGGCCGGGGAAGCGTGAAGGCCTGGCGCAAGCAGAATCTCGTTGATTACGACCTCGTGGATGAGAGACGTTACTTTACTTCCGGCGGCCAGGATGTGGAACTGGCGATGCTGGAAGGCCTCTCCATGGGCATATCTGTGGGGGAAGATATAGAAGGGCCGGAGAGCCCCATGAAGAAGCAGGCGGAAGCAGGGGCAGATTTCTTGGTGAGTATCGGCAGCTTTCCCTATTATTTCGGACAAGAAGCTAATACCCAGGAGCTGCTTAGCCAAATAGCCCGCAAGACAGGTAAGCCGGTGTTTTGGGTCAACCAGGTCGGCGCCAATGATGAGGCTATTTTCGCAGGACAGTCCCTGGCCATTGACGGCGAAGGCCACATCTGTGCCCGGGGCAGTGCCTTTCAGGAAGAGCTTATTGTGGTGGAGATGGAGGATATTGAAGTGAGGGGGCAGATGCCTCCGGTCACTGCCAACTCTATAGCCATGCTCCATTCAGCCTTGGTGTTGGGGATTCGGGACTATGCTGCTAAGTCCGGTTTCAATGACGTAGTCATCGGCCTGTCCGGGGGGCTGGATTCGGCCATCACTGCCTGTCTGGCAGTGGAAGCATTGGGAAGCGGCCATGTGCACTGTGTCAGCCTCCCCAGCCCTTATACGTCACCCCAATCCATTACCGATGCCAAGGAGCTGGCAGATAATCTGGTCTGCGATCTTAAGATCATTCCCATTTCCGATGTCCTGGCCAGTGTCAAGAGTACTCTCTTGGACAGCTTTATCGATGTGAATCAGGATGTGGCGGAGGAAAACATCCAAGCCCGGCTCCGGGGGATGTTCTGCATGGCCCTGGCCAATAAGTACGGCTGGCTCTTGCTCAATGCCAGCAATAAGTCGGAACTGGCAGTAGGCTATACAACCCTGTATGGCGACATGAGCGGCAGCCTGGCGGTGCTCAGTGATGTTTACAAGTCTGACCTCTACCGGCTGGCAGATTGGATCAACCGGGAGAAGGAGGTCATTCCCGTTTCCATCCTGACTAAGCCGCCGTCAGCGGAACTGCGCCCCAACCAGTTGGATGCCGACAGCCTGCCTCCCTACAACATCCTCGATGGGATCCTGCGGCTGGTGATTGAGGAAGGCAAGACCAGAGAGGAAATTGCCGAGGCGGGTTATCCCCAGGAGACTGTTGATGAGGTGCTGCGGCTCTTGGTAAGGAGCGAGTACAAGCGGCGGCAGGCAGCCCCCGGCTTGCGGGTGACTAGGCGAGGCTTTGGCCGCGGCTGGCGAATGCCTCTGGCAGCCAAGCACCAGTGGTTTTGGGACATCTCCTGCGCCGATGAGTAGACTTGCCGCCGGCAGCAGGGAAGTGACAGGCTTTGCCTAATCCTTAATGCATTATCTCTATCTCTTGAAGGGAAGCGGAGGTGCAGCAGAGTGCCGGTATGGAGATGTACCGCTTGCGGTGAGACCAAGGAAGGCCGGTGCCGGCCCAAGGAGTGCCCCAAGTGCGGCGCTCCCAGAGAGCAGTTTGAAAAGGCTGAATAACTAAGAGTGAGGGGCCAGGAAAGGACCACAAAGTCCATCCTGGCCTTTCCTCTTGCAGGTGAAAGCTGGCCTTGGATGATAAGCCCCTGAAGGGGGAAAATAGCAGGTGAACCACTAAGGGGCTGTTCCCAGAACCCCTCTAAGGGAGCGTGAGCTGTATCCCCCGAATTCTCCATATCATGCGGCCCGCAGCGGGAGGCATGTTAACCCATCTGGAGCTATTGCTCAAAGGCCTGGGCCAAGCCGGTTATGAACTGACAGCGGCATGTCCCGTGGAGGAACTGGTGCTGCAGCGGCTGAGAGCTGCCGGCGTCTTTAGGATCCTGCCTTTGGATGTCGGGGATGCCCTGCGCCCGTGGTTTGATCCCCTGGTTATCGGCAAGTTTGCCCGCTTCTTGCAAGAGCATCCTTTTGATATCCTTCATGCCCACGGCGCCAAGGCGGGATTGATTACCCGCCTGGCTCTAAACTGGCGGAGCCGGCTGGCTTATCCGGTGATTGTCAGCTGCCATAACGAGATCCTGCCGGATAGCCGCCATCCCCGCTACCGGAGGGCCCGCTGGCTGGTGGAGAAGTACTTAGCCAGATACACATCCCATTTCATTGCTGTCTCCCCCGGCATCCAAGATGAACTCATTAGAGTAATCGGCTGTCCGCCCCACAAGGTGAGCTTTATCTCCAACGGCATTGAACTGCCTGAGTCACATAACCGGGAAGGGGAAGCGGCAGTCCGCAGTGCCTACCGGGCTTTGTGGGGCTGGCCCGCAGACAGCGGCAGCTTTGTCGTCGGCACTGCCTGCCGCTTGACATGGGAAAAAGGGGTTGATGTCTTGCTGCAGGCAGCGGGCCTAGCTGTGGGAAGGGAACCGAGCCTCCGCTTTGTGATCATCGGCGATGGCCCCATGGTAGATGAGCTCCAGCAAGCTGCGGCATCCCAAGGGCTCGGTCCCTTTGTCAGTTTCTTGGGCTATCAGGAACATGCCAGGACGATGTTTCCTGCCTTTGATGCTTTCGCCCTGCCCTCCCGCTCCGAAGGCTGGCCCTTGTCCGTCATGGAAGCCATGGCCGCAGGCCTGCCGGTGGTTGCCGCTCGAGCCGGCGGGCCTGCTTACATGATCGATTCCGGGCGGAACGGGATTTTGGTAAGCCCCGGTGATCCCCAGAAGCTGGCTGAGGCGTTGATCCTCTTAGCCAGGGACAGGGAGTGGGCAAAGGAGCTGGGCAGGGCCGCGGCTGACTATGCCCGCCGCCATTTTAGCGCTGAGAGGATGGTATCCCAGGTGGAAATGGTCTACCGGCGGCTGCTTGAGGGTAAGCAAGCAGTGCCTGTACTGGGAAAGGGTGAAGGAGAGTAGTGCACCGGAAGGAAGGGTGTGAGGTCCCAAGAGCCGCGGCAATCCTGCTCAGTCTATTGTCATTGGTGATGCTGCTTAGTCTCCCATGCTCGGGGGCAGAGGGGCAGGGAACTGGCCCTCGGGTTACCCTGGTGGTGATCAACCGCCTGTCTCTGGAAGACCTGTTGGCTGTGGATGATTCCTCCCTGACAGCTCTAGCGGCCCGGGGCGGCATCGGCCTCATGAATACCAGAACCGGGGGCGGTCTGACAGCGGAAAATGCCTATACCAGCTTGGGAGGGGGCGCCCGCCTGGTGGGCGGTGCCGATGCCAAGATGTCCCTGCCTGCCCATGGGGCCTACCGGGGGGAAAAGGCGGGAGACATCTATCGCCGCCGCACCGGATTGGAGCCCCCCGCTGGGTCAATAGTGGTATTGGATATCGAGAATATCAAGGCCAACAATCTAGCATCTGTCAACACCCAGCGGGTGGGAGTGATTGGCGAAGCTATCCGGGAAGGAGGGCAGGCGGCGGCTCTCATCGGCAATGCTGACACCCATGAGTATCAGAGATGGGCGGCCTTGATTGCCATGGACAGCCGGGGCCAGGTGCCTATGGGTAATGTTGAACCGGAGCTGAACAAGCTGGATCCAGAGTTTCCCACAGGGCGCCGGACTGATGGAGATGCCCTTTGGCAGGAATACCTGAGGTTCCGCCCCCAGGCGTCATTGATTGTCGTAGACCTGGGAGACACTGACCGGGTAGAGGAGAAGAGGCGGCAGCTGGCCCCCGCCCGCTATCGCAGCTCCCGCCAAGCAGCTCTGAAGGCCGCCGATGAATTTCTAGGAAGGCTCCTGCAGGAGGCAGACATTGACCAGGAGTGGGTCTTAGTTGTCAGCCCCCTGCCCACTGGGGAAGATACTGCCCGAGGAAGGCTTTTGACGCCTGTCATTGCTGCCGGGCCCGGGCTTGCCCCGGGGCTCTTGGTGAGCGGCACCACCCGCCGCCCGGGCGTAACTGCCAACTATGATATCGCTCCCTCCATACTCTCTTGGCTGGGCCTGCCGATGCCCAAAGGGCTGCCGGGGGCCCTGCTGACCAGCACTGATAAGCTGCCCAGGGGGTACAGGGGCTTAGGCGCCGGTTCTGACAGTCTGCTTGATGTGAGGCTCAGCTGCTTGGAGGATATCCTAAGCCGCAGTGCTGCTGTCTATCGGCAGCGCTCGCCCCTGCTGAAGGCCTTCGTTACTCTGGAAATCATCATCTACTTGACAGCCTTCGGCTTAGTAGTCGTGTATCCCAGCTTGCCCAGGAGCTGGACCGGCTTCATGGGTTTCCTGCTGCTCTTTGTAGCCTCTATACCTCTGGCGTTGCTCATCCTGCCGGCCTGGCGGCCGATGACGGTGGTTATTGCCTTTTTGTACACGCTGGTCTTAGGGCTCTTCCTAGCAGCTTCAGCTGTGGGCCTAGTTCCCAGCACAGAGCAGCGGTTTGGATTCATCTGCGGGCTGACTGCCCTGGGAATTGCTGCCGATGCCCTGCTGGGCGGTCCACTAATTAAGTACTCACCCTTGGGCTATGATGTGATGCTGGGTGCGCGGTTCTACGGCATTGGCAATGAGTATATGGG
>LFTN01000166.1 GCA_001513495.1 Clostridiales bacterium DTU087 | reverse complement strand
CGTCGCCAGATACCTTTCATAAGAACCCAGTGGGAGGCCACCGGGTTCTTTCCATAATTTGCTTTGCTGTGTATTGTATACATATGACAGTGGGGCCTGATTATGTAGACGGATATCGTAAATGGAAACCAGGGTAGATCATTCTTTCGCATAAAAAGCTGATGTTGGTGCAGGAAAACGCTCCGCTGCAGAGAAATAAACTCTTCATGGCGGGGATGGCTCCATAGTCCCGCATAGTACTCTGAACCTGGTCCTGCCGGACCAAGAGGGTGCAGAGTACTGGTGATATAGCCGGGGGAGGACAACGAGAGCATTTCCGTAGGCGGTATCAGACAAAAAGCAAAGGTGAGTAAAAGAGGGAGGTTATATTGTGAAGAGGCTTGTTTCAGTACTACTTATTGCCGTGATGTTGTTTGCAGTAAGCGGTATAGTTATGGCTGCCGATTATAAAATCGGTGTAGTCACCGGTACCGTGTCCCAGGGTGAGGATGAGTACAGAGGTGCCGAGAATGTAGCTGCCAAGTATGGCGACATGATCAAGCATGTGATCTATCCTGACAACTTCATGCAGGAGCAGGAGACCACCATCTCCCAGATCGTGCAGCTGGCTTCTGATCGTGATGTGAAGGCGATCGTGGTGGCCCAGGCTGTTCCTGGCACTGTTGCAGCTATTCGTCGGGTCAAGGATATGCGCCCGGATGTAATATTCGTCTTGGGCACCCCCCATGAGGACCCAGCTATTGTGGAGTCGGTAGGAGATATTTCCCTTGAGACTGACCAGTACGGTCGTGGGCGCACCATCATTCAGCTTGCCAAGCAGATGGGAGCGGAGAAGTTCCTCCACTACTCATTCCCGCGCCACATGTCCATGGAGCTGCTGGCTACCAGAAGAGACATTATGAAGGAAGAGGCAGCTAAGCTTGGCATCGAGTTCATCGAAGTTACCGCTCCGGATCCAATGAGTGACGCTGGTATCCCCGGTACCCAGCAGTTTATCCACGAGGACGTTCCTCGCAAGGTGGCTGAGTATGGCAAGAACATCGCCCTGTTCGGCACCAACTGCGGAATGATGGATCCGATGATTACTCAGGCTGTCGAGACTGGAGCCATTTTCCCAGAGCAGTGCTGCCCCAGCCCGACCCATGGTTATCCTGCAGCCCTCGGCCTGGCCATTGAAGAGGATATGAGAGGCGACATGAATGCCGTTCTTAAGGCCATCAATGAGGCAGTTATAGCCAAGGGCGGTGCCGGCAGGTTTGCGACCTGGCCTGTATCCTTCAACATGATCACAGTAGAGGCCGGTGTGGAGATCGCCCGGGCAGCCGTTGAGGGCCGTCTGGATGTAAGCGATGCCGATGCTGTTGGCCGTGTCTTTGCCGAGGCAGCCGGCGTTGATTCAGTTCTGATTTCCCGACTGAGCGATAACGGCAACTTCTATCTACTCACACTCCCATCTGTCATCTTCGGTGAGAGTGATATCTAAGACTTCTGAAGTAAGCAGCATATAAGCAGCCTACGGGTTATGCTAAGGTATAGGGGCAGAGCTATCTATAGCTTATGCCCCTATAGCCTTGAATAGATGACATAACTAGATATTGTCTGCGTAGGAAATATGCTGAGCATCCTTTGTGGTGGAAGGGGTAGTTACAGAGTGGCACACGCACTAGAGATGCGGGGAATAACCAAAAGTTATTTCGGCAACACCGTTCTCAAGAGTGTGGATATAGCCGTCAATCCAGGCGAAATCCATGCTTTGGTAGGGGAGAACGGTGCAGGGAAATCGACCCTGATGAATATTCTCTTTGGCATGCCCGTGATCCATGACACAGGCGGATTCGAAGGTGAGATCCTGGTCGATGGCCAGACAGTCAACATCGAATCCCCTATGGACGCCATGAATCTTGGAATTGGAATGGTACACCAGGAGTTCATGCTGCTGCCGGGTTTCACAGTCACAGAGAATATCAAGCTCAACCGGGAGCTGGGTCGTCCTAACATCGTAAGCAGAATCCTGGGCAAAAAGTTTGAGCTCTTAGATAAGGAGCAGATGGGGAAAGACTCCAGACAGGCTCTGGACAAGCTGGGAGTGGATATTGACGAATGGCTGCCGGTAGCAGGCTTGCCGGTTGGCTATATGCAGTTTGTAGAGATTGCCCGGGAAATCGACAAGAGCCGCATGAAGATCCTAGTCTTCGATGAGCCTACAGCCGTGCTGACAGAGGCTGAAGCGGATCTGTTCCTGAATGCGGTAAGGCGGTTGGCGGAGAGCGGACTTGCCATCCTTTTCATCTCCCACCGGCTTGATGAAGTAGTGGGTGTGGCACATGATGTTACGGTGCTGCGGGATGGCGAGGTCGTCGGGCATCTGCCGGGGCAAGAGGCCAGAGTTGACAGAATAGCCGAGCTGATGGTAGGCAGGAAGGTGGACCGTCCCAGCCTGCCTCCCCGGGAGAAGGAACCAAGCGATGATGACCTGATCTTGGAGATCAGCAGCCTATCGGTAGACATGCCCGGTGAACGGCTGGCGGGACTGGATTTGAAAGTCCGTCGGGGCGAAATCCTTGGGATTGGCGGCTTAGCCGGCCACGGTAAAGTGGGGATTGCCAACGGCATCATGGGTCTTTATCCTTCCAGCGGCATAGTTTACAAAGATGGTCGAGAACTGCCGCTCAATAATCCCAAGGCAGCTTTGAGTCAGGGAATTGCCTTTGTATCTGAGGACCGGCGGGGGGTAGGCCTCTTGCTGGATGAATCTATAGAGAATAATATTGCCTTTACCAGCGCTCAGGTTCAGGACCGGTTTTTGAGAAAGCGCTTGCCTTGGACGTCTCTGCAGGTAAGGGACAATGAGGCAATTCGGCAGTACGCCCTCGAGACCATTAAGGAATTGGATATTCGCTGTCAGGGGCCGGAACAGCCAGTGCGGAGACTGAGCGGCGGCAACCAGCAGAAGGTGTGTCTAGCCCGCGCATTAGCGCTTTCGCCTGAGGTCTTGTTTGCTTCCGAACCTACTCGCGGTATTGACGTCGGAGCCAAGAGCCTTGTCTTAGACTTACTGGTGAAGTTTAACCGTGAGTTCGGCATGACGGTAGTCATCACCTCCAGTGAGCTTGCGGAACTGCGAATGGTTTGTGACCGAATTGCCATTGTCTATCAAGGTCGTTTGATTGGTATTCTGAGCCCGGATGCTTCCGATGTGGAATACGGCCTGATGATGGCCGGCAAGAAACGGGCGGAGGTGAGTTAGCATGTCAGAAAGATTCCAAGACATTAGAGAACGGCTCGGGATTCCCCGGCTGATTATTATCGGATTTGTCCTGTTGCTGTTTGTTACTGCTTATGCCACCGGTATGTCCATTGGCCCCCTTGTCAGTGCATCACTGGTCAGGATTGGGATGAATGGAATACTGGTGTTGGCGATGGTACCCACAATTACAGCTGGAGTTGGCCTAAACTTCGGTCTATCGGTGGGTATCCTCTGCGGCCTAGTTGGCTCCCTCATAAGTATGGAGCTTAGAATCCGGGGGTTTAGCGGATTTTTCGCAGCGATCCTGTTCAGTATGCCTTTGGCTGTCGTGGCAGGCTGGGCATATGCCAAGCTCCTGAATAAAGTCAAAGGTCAGGAAATGATGGTTGGGACCTATGTAGGTTTCTCAATGGTTGCCTTAATGTGTATTTTCTGGCTGGCAGCTCCCTTTTCTAGTCCTGAAATGGTCTGGGCCTATGGAGGGCAGGGCTTGCGGTATACCTTGACTTTGGACAATTACTTTGGCAAAGTGCTGAACAACTTCTTGCTGGTCTCCATCGGCCAGTGGGAGTTCCCGTTGGGTCTGTTCGGTTTCTTTGGCTTGTTGTGCCTGTTGGTGCACCTGTTTTTCAGAACGAAGCTGGGTATGGCAGTCAAGGCGGCAGGTGCCAATCCGCGTTTTGCCGAAGCGTCTGGGATCGACCCAGATCGGACCCGCACCATGGGTGTTATTATGTCTACGGTTTTAGGCGCTATCGGTATCATAGTCTATGCGCAGAGCTACGGATTTCTTCAGCTCTACATGGCGCCTCAGATGATGGGATTCCCAGCTATAGCTGCCATTCTGATCGGCGGAGCAAACCTCAGAGATGCCCGCATACCACATGTGCTGTTGGGAACAGCCCTCTTTCAGACGCTGCTGACCATTGCACTGCCGGTCACCAGTCGGGTAATTGAGGGAGATATCTCGGAAGTAGCCCGCCTGATCATCAGTAATGGGATGATTCTATATGCCCTGACCAGGCGAGACGGGAGGGAAGTTGCGTGAAAACCCAAGGTGCTGTATTGCCCAGGCAGAGGGGTATAGATATCTCCCTGCTCAAGAAAAATGCTGTACCGCTGCTGTTTGCAGCTTTGTGTATACTGGGAGTCATGGTATCCGGGATGGATCCCAGCTTTCTGCTCTATGAAATCATAACCAGATTTTCCCGGAACTCCTTCCTGGTCTTGGCTCTACTGATTCCGGTATCCGCCGGATTAGGCCTCAACTTTGCTATTACCATAGGAGCTATGGCTGGGCAGATAGCAATTGTCACGATTACCCACTACCAGATCAAGGGTCTGAACGGTTTGCTCTGGGCCATGGCGCTCTCTGTACCTTTGGCGGTGGCTATGGGATACTTGGCTGGTATGGTGATGAACCGGGCAAAGGGCCGGGAAATGATCACTTCCATGATCTTAGGATTCTTCGCCAACGGCCTGTATCAGCTGCTGTTTCTTTTCCTGGTGGGTACGGTAATTCCCATGAAGAACCGGGCCATGATGCTGCCCGAGGGAGTGGGGCTGCGCAATACCGTTGACCTTTACGGTGTTGCGAGAGCGCTGGATAAACTGTGGCGGATTAACATCGGCGGAATCTGGATACCCATGGGTACTCTGTTGGTTGTGGCGCTGCTCTGCGTGGTACTGCAATACTTTATGAGAACCCGGCTGGGGCAGGAGATGCGTGCTGTGGGACAGGATCGGCATATCGCCGAGGTGGCAGGCATCGATGTGGACCGGATCCGGATTATCGCCATGATCTTCTCGACAGTTCTAGCTGCGTGGGGTCAGTTGATCTTCCTGCAGAATATCAGTACTCTGAACACGTACAACAGCCACGAACAGGTGGGTACCTTTGCTGTTGCTGCCCTCCTGGTGGGAGGCGCGACTGCTACAAGAGCCTCCATCTGGCAGGCGCTTGTGGGCCTACTGCTGTTCCACACCCTGTTTGTGGTATCGCCCCAGGCTGGTCAAGCCCTGTTTGGGATCCCCCAGATTGGCGAATACTTCCGGGTATTCGTAGCTTACGGAGTGATCGCAGTGGCGTTGGCGCTGCATTCATGGCAGAGCCGTTCTAAATAGGCAGTCGACGGCGGATAGGCCATAGATACAGTAGGCTGCTTTGGTGTCCTCGGATTTTTGCTCTCTGCACCCGGCACAGGCTGGCCCGTGGAAGGGAAAGCCTTGCCGGTGTGGAATACTATGCTGAACTCTTAGGGAGAGGAAGGATGGACACCTTGGCAGCAATGGACGTAGAACTTGCAGCTTTGCGGCAGGGGTACAATTGCAGTTGTGGCCGGATTCATCACCTGCCCATTGCAGATATTGAGGTAGCACAGGATGTCTTGATAAGCATTCCCGATAGACTGAGGAACCTGGGATTTGAGGGCCCGGTGCACCTAATTGCAGATAGCAATACACTGGCCGCGGCTGGAGCGGTCACCGTAGATGCATTGGACCAAGCTGGACTCTCTGTCAGCAAGACAATCTTTGTCACCCAAGAAGATACACTGGTTCCTGATGAACTTGCTTTAAGTAAATTATTCATGGAAGTGCCTGTAGCAGCTGAGGTGTTAATAGCCGTAGGTGCCGGGACCATCACCGATCTGGTGCGGTTTGCCGCTTATAAGATGGGGAAACCCTTCGTCAGTATACCTACGGCCCCATCTATGGATGGGTATGCCTCAGCTGTATCGCCGTTGATCGTCGGCGGGTTTAAGCGTACTTTTTCCGCCTGCCCGCCGCTGGCTATTTATGCCGATCTAGATGTGCTGTGCAAGGCTCCCATGGCCATGATTGCCGCCGGGTTTGGTGATCTGGTGGGAAAGTATACCGCCAGAGCCGATTGGGAGATCAGCCGCACTATCAATGATGAGTATTTCTGTCAATCCAGCCTTGACCTGATGGCCGCGGCACTCGAGTTGTGCACCAGCAACCCCGAGGGGTTGAGGAAGCGGGAACCTCAGCTAGTCAAGGCATTGATGGAAGGCCTGATCTTGTCGGGTATCGCCATTAGCATGGCAGGCAATTCGCGGCCTGCCTCTGGAGCAGAGCATCAGCTGGCCCACTACTGGGAGATGCGCAGCCTGAAGGAGAACCGCCACAGCCACCTGCACGGCACAAAGGTGGGAGTGGCAGCCCCGTTGGTTTTGGGCATATATAGTAGAGTGCTCGGATTTGACCCCAGCACTATTGATCTTGATGCTCTGGCTGAGTCCCACCAAGGTCCGGAGGCAGTGGAAGCAGAAGTCCGGGCCCATTACGGCCCCATGGCTGAGGAGATTCTGGCAGAATCCCTAGGAAAGAGGTTGACCTGGGAAGCTAGAAAAGATAGAATTCGATTGATTCAAGGCAAATGGGAGGAGATCCGGGGGGGTTTGGCTTGGCTGCCTACTGCCGATGCTATCAGGCTGATGCTGAAACGGGCCGGTGCAGAGAGCAGCGTGGAGGAGCTGGGGCTTCCCGATGAATGGGTGGATGATGCTCTCAGGTATGCCAGGCAGTTGAGGAGCCGCTACACTATCTTGGATCTCGCTGCGGAGCTGGGGATTTAGTCCATACAGGGGGAGGATCCATCGTGGGAGAGCAGCTGACTTTGGCATTAGTCTTTGGAGCTGGATTTCTTTCCTTCGCATCACCCTGTGTCCTGCCTTTGCTGCCGTCATTTCTGTCTTACGTCTGCGGGCTGTCCCTTCAAACAGGCTCGAAAAAATACAGCTGGTCAGAACGGAAGCGGCTCTTGGCTCATGCCGCCGCCTTCGTTGTGGGGCTTTCTACGGTCTTTTTAGCCCTAGGCTGGTCTGCTTCTTTGTTTGGCAGGCTGCTCTTTGACTACAGCCATGTACTGCGCATTATCGGAGCCATCTTCATTGGGCTTATGGGGCTAAAGCTCTTAGGGGTATTTTCCTTGCCATTTCTTGATCGGGAATGGAGGATGCATCCCGACCGTCCGGCCAGCTATCTAGGGTCGCTGTTTTTGGGAATTGCCTTTGCCGCCGGCTGGACGCCCTGTATAGGGCCAATTCTAGCTGCTGTGCTGGTATTAGCCGGCTCCCAGCCGCAAATGGCTCTGGCCTATCTGGCTGCGTATACAGTTGGCCTAGCTGTGCCATTTTTGCTGTCAGCTCTGTTCCTGAGCAGCTGGTCCGGATTGCGGCGCTACCTGAATGTGGTGCAGCCCATCGCCGGTGTCATTCTACTGGTATTTGCCGTCTTGTTGGCGACAGATTGGCTGACGGGGCTTTCGACCTGGTTTATGGCAGGAATGGCTGGTATATAGTACGGTAAAATTAGGTATCTCGGGCCGTTTTGCCCACTCCAATAAGCAGGATGTTGCGCCGATGTGTCAAAGTGAGAGATCATGTATGTGGACTAGGTTTGACACTAAGGGCGGCCACGATGGGGCATACAGGAGGTGTAGTGGTTGCCGTCTTCACAGGTTAGAGTGCCAGCGGGCACCAATGGATGGTTAAGAATACTGCTGGGCTTCCTTCTGGTCGTGGCCGTGCTGTTGTGTGTCATGGATACAGAGGTTGAGGCCTTTGTCAATATCCGGGGGACCGTTGAGACAGTTATGGCGGAGCTTTTCCAAGGCCCGGTGGAGCTTGGAGAAGTGTATATGAACGGTCTAAACAGGATAGTGATCGAGGATCTGGCGGTCAAGGACCCCCTCGATAACTGTGCTGTTCTCCTCAGTGTGGACGAGCTAGTCTTACGCTACAGCCTCCTGGAACTGGTAATGTACTTGAACAATGCCGAGAGGGCCATCAGCGAGGTGGTGCTTCGCAGTCCCCAGCTGTGGGTTCGAGTCGAGGATAACGGCCAGTGGAATGTCAGCCGGCTTTTCAGGAACCGTCAGATAGATGGAGACACTGTGGATCTGACTCTGAAGATGGAAAAGGGTGAGGTCTTGTTCGCCGGCACCAACTTAGGTGCAGGAGACATCAGTGTAGGCCTAGACGGCGCGCTGAGAGTGAATGGCTCCACATTGCTTTTGGAGCGGGCAGCTTTTAGAGTCCTTGACTCTGAGTTCGTTGCCAGCGGGAGTTTAGATGCTGGAGATGTAGATCTAGTCTTGAAAGGTTCGGACCTGGATCTTGGCCGCATAGGCGCATGCTTTCCCCAGACACAGGACGTGCTGGTTCGAGGCAAAGCAGAAATGGAAATCCGGGCCAAGGGGCCCTTGGCGGAACCGGTCTTGGATGCGATGGTGGCCATGGAGAGGGGACGGCTGGAGTTTCCCGCCCACGATCATACTGCTTACTCTGTTGATCGGCTGGAGGGCTTTTTCCGCTATGAGGATAAACTCCTGGAGGTCACTAAGCTAGATATCGTTCAAGGAGATGCTCGTTTTCAAGCCCGAGGCGTCATTGACAGCCAGGGTGATATGAATCTGAATATCATTGCCCAAGCAGTTGACTTGGCAGGCAACCTCCGCTTTTTGGAGGGCTATGGGATTTCCGGCAAAGCCAATGTAGCCGGTGTTTTGTCAGGTACGATTTTGCAGCCGGACTTTAGGGGAGAACTATATATAGCCAACGGCACCTTCTGGAACTTGGCCTATGAGGAGCTGAGAGGTCAGGTCGGTCTGGATCTGCACAGGCTGCAGCTTGCCGGCTGGAACATCCGCAGGGACCGGTCCATCTACGCCATAACGGGGGATATCGGCTTTGGGACGGTGCCCGATGTTGACCTGACACTGCAGTGCAGTGCCGGAAGGGCGGAAGACATTCTGGCGATGCTGGAGGTCCCTGGTGACTTAACCGGCCGCTTAGACGGCACCTTGGAGTTCAAGGGGCCCGCGGGGGCTTTGGCTGCAAGGGGTAAAGTCTATATGACCGACGGCCGATTTCAGGACCAGGCCTTTGAATCCGGCAGTGCTGAGTTTTCCTTCGGACCTGACAGCATGATTTCCATTCATCAAGGCACTGTTACTATGGGCGGCGGTATAGTAGACTTCTCTGGAGCAACCCAGTCTGATGGAACTCTGATTCTGGATGTAAGGGTTCAGAACGTCTTGGCAGATCGCTTCCTGATCCTTAAAGATTGGGCAGACCAGTTTGACGGGCGGGTCAACCTGTCAGGCACCGCCTCAGTGAAGGGTTCATTGGCAAAGCCGTGGCTGAAGATGCATTTGTCGTTAGATGAATCGGCTAGTCAAGCGGCCAATATGGAGTTTGATGTGCTGGTTCAGGGGAGACAGATAGTTGTCAACGGCCGGGATTTGCAGACCCTAAGGAGAACCAACTGAGGTAAGGAATCGGCTGCACTACGAGAAGATGCAGGCATTTGTTACGAGATACTGCATATAAGCAGCAAACAGAGGGGCAATGGCGCCCCTCTTTTATTAGATGAGATAAACATCTTCGGACAGCAGGGCTGCTGCCGAAACCCTGACCGATACTACAGGAAGAACTGATGATTGCCGATCTTAACAGTAGGGGGTTGCTGTCGTACCCACAGATTCGGATCCGGCGATACCTTATCGGGATTGTAGAAGCCTGTGGCACCGAGGGAAGGATCTTGTCCGGCTATGGCAGCATAGACGGCCCTCAAAGAAGCGGCATAGGCTTCCGGCTGGGTGATGGGATCGAGTTCCCAAATGCGGCCGTCAAGTACTGGGGAATACTGATAATACTCTTTGCCGCCAACTACTACTTTCTCCATTATCACTGCCTCCAGTGAGTTGGGGTAGCGTGGATCAGCGATGCGGTTGAGTACACTGGCCGCCACGGCTATTTGACCTAGTTCCGGTTCGCCTGCTGCTTCGGCATACACCAGCCTGGCGAACAGGTCCATCTCATCGGGAGTATAGCGCAGTTCCATGTCGGCCTTCAGCATCACCGATTCGGCTGTGATGGTTACCCGGCCTTCATAGGTGTGGAAATGGTCTGCCGTTATGCAAATGTCGTAGGTGCCGGTCTCCAATCCCGTTACTGTGAACTGGCCGTTGTCACTGACAACCCGGTGAGGCCCGATATGTACCACAGCCGGTGGTGTAAAACCCTCTATGCCTTGGAAACTGATTGCCCCTCGCAGGGTTGAGAGTGCCGGCGTTGGCGGTGTCTTGCCAGGCGGGTCCCCGGCGGCAGGAGGAACAGTGGAGAGAGATGTGCACCCGCTCGCCAATGCCAACAGCATGACAGTCACCAACAGTACGGATATTCGGTGCTTCAGTGTAAACATGCAGTAACTCCTTTCACGTACGTTAGAATGACTAATGAAGAATGACTACTGGTAGGTATATGACACGTAGACATACATTTCCTAGTGGTAAGTTATGGACAGGCTGCCAGAGGGGAGGGTAGCAGGTGATTACAATCGGCACTGCCGGCTATTCTTATCAGGACTGGGTCGGGCCCTTTTATCCACCGGGGCTGAGCAAAGGGAAATGGCTGGAGTTCTACGGGAAGCAGTTTAGCTTTACTGAAGTCAATTCCAGCTTTTACCGGATGCCAACTTCTCACATGCTGGCCAGGATGGCAGAGAGGACTCCTTCAGATTTCAAGTTCGCCATTAAAGCCTACCGAGGGATTACCCATGACCGCGGCAGCTGTGCAGAGGATTGCCGGGCACTGGCAGAGGCCGTTAAGCCCCTGGTTGAGGCCGGCAAACTAGCCTGTCTTCTTGTGCAATTCCCCACAAGCTATCACAACACCCGGGAAAACCGCAGCTACTTGGCAGACATAAGCAGGTACCTGGAGGCGTATCCTACTACCGTGGAGTTTCGGCATAGGAGCTGGGCAAATCCAGCGGTTTTTTCATATCTGAGAAGCCTCAATCTGGGCTATGTGTGTGTAGATGAGCCCCGCTTCGACACTCTCATGCCGCCGGTAGTCGAGGCAACAGCATCGCCGGCGTATGTTAGGTTTCACGGCCGCAACCACGAAAAGTGGTGGCAGCATCAAGAGGCGTATGAACGGTATGACTACCTTTACAGCCGTGAAGAGCTGGCAGAGTGGGTCCCCAAGCTGCAGGAGCTGGAGAAGTCAGCAGGACAAGTTTACGTGGCAATGAACAATCATTACCAAGGGAAAGCTGCTATCAATGCCAAGATGCTTGAAGGACTCCTGATTTCCAGCTAGATTGACTGGCCTGGCCTTTTCTGGTATTATAGCGGAAAGTTTTGTTCAGATGGGAGGGATAAGTGGTGGATTTTCAAGAGAAATTCGGGAAAGAAGGCCTCACCTTTGATGATGTACTGCTGGTTCCCGGGGAGTCAGATGTTCTGCCCAGAGAAGTAGATACCAGCACAAAACTGACAGCAAGAATCAGCTTGAATATCCCATTGATGAGTGCCGGAATGGATACAGTCACCGAGGCCCGCCTGGCCATAGCTATGGCCCGGGAAGGGGGCATTGGTGTTATCCATAAGAACCTGCCAATTGAAGCTCAAGCAGGGGAAGTAGATAAGGTGAAGCGGTCAGAGAGCGGCGTAATCGTCGACCCCATCTATCTATCACCTGATCACTCGGTAAGAGACGCACTGGAGATCATGGCCCGATACCGTATTTCCGGGGTGCCCATCACCGAGCACGGACGCTTAGTCGGGATTTTAACCAACCGGGATTTGGCTTTTGAGGAGGATCTGGACCAGCCGGTTTCCAATGTGATGACCAGTGAGAATCTGATTACTGCTCCGGTTGGAACCACCCTCGAAGAAGCAAAGGCAATCTTACACAAACACAAGATTGAAAAACTGCCTTTGGTAGATGACAAGTATCTGCTCAAGGGACTCATTACCATCAAGGATATAAAGAAAGCCATCCAGTATCCCAATGCCGCTAAGGATCAACAAGGGCGGCTGCGGGTGGCGGCGGCGGTGGGAGTTGGAGCCGATCTAGCTGAGCGGGCGGCGGCCTTAGTAGAAGCTGGTGTGGATGCTTTGGTCGTAGATACTGCCCACGGCCATTCCCGCAGGGTGATCGACTCCGTTGCCTGGCTGAAAGACAAGTACGGAGATCGGGTAGATATTATCGCTGGCAATGTAGCTACTGGAGAGGCAACCAAGGCCCTAATAGAGGCCGGTGCCGATGCCGTTAAGGTCGGGATCGGCCCAGGCAGCATCTGCACAACCCGGGTCGTGGCCGGCATTGGGGTGCCCCAGATTACCGCTGTCTGGGACTGCTCTCGGGCAGCATCAGGAACAGGAGTCCCCATTATTGCCGATGGCGGTATCAAGTACTCCGGGGATATTGTCAAGGCTCTAGCTGCCGGAGCTGATGTGGTGATGCTGGGCAGCTTGCTGGCCGGTACAGAAGAGTCTCCTGGCGATACCGAGACCTATCAGGGAAGGCGCTACAAGGTCTATCGGGGTATGGGGTCTCTCGGTGCTATGAAGGAAGGCAGTTCAGACCGTTACTTCCAGGAGAGAGAGTCGAAGCTGGTGCCGGAAGGCATCGAAGGCCGCGTGCCTTATAAGGGCCCTGTATCGGAGACTATTTATCAGCTGGTAGGCGGCTTGAGAGCCGGAATGGGCTACTGCGGAACTAGAAGCCTAGATGAACTCAAAGAGAAAACCAGGTTTGTCAGGATTACCGCGGCCGGCCTGCGGGAGAGCCATCCCCACAACATCCAGATCACAAAGGAAGCTCCCAACTATCACCTGTAGAAGAGATATTTCCTGCACTGCAAGGGTCCCGGGCCGGTGGTCTTGCCGGATTCCGGGACCTCGTTTTGCCTTCTCAGCAAGGGCGAGCAAGGCTAAAAACCTACATTCCACCGGCGAATTATGTTATGATAGACGGGGAGTTGAAGGGAATGGAGCCTGGTAACCGGCCTTACAGCTCGGTTTGGGACGTATTGACCATCTTGGCCCTCAGTCTGGTAGTAGTACCGGCTTTAGCGTATATGAGCTGCAATGTATTGATTGGTGCAGCAGCCAGCTTTCCTGCCGATCAGCTTCAACAAATTACCCTGGCTATAGCGATGTCTGCTCAAGAGGCAGCGCTTTTTCTTTTGCCGTGGGGTGTTGTCCGGAGTGTGGGCTGCAGACTAAGGGATATAGGGCACGTTTGGCATAGGCCCCTCCGAGATGCCCTCACGGGGGTCGCCTTGGGAGTCGCTTGCCTGATCATCAGTTTGATTAGTGAGCGGATCAGCCTGGCGGCCTTTGGGCTATTCTTAGATGATGCCGCGGTGATGCAGATGCTGACCAGGGAGAATGAGCTGCTGGCCGGTGTGCTGACAGCCAGTGATTTGCCTTGGCTGCAGCTGTATATGTGGGTGCTGGTGGGATTAATAGCGCCTGTTGCTGAGGAGACTTTCTTTCGGGGCTATGTTCTCAGCGTCTTTGGGCTCCACGGGGGAGAACGGAAGGCCCTTGTCCTGGGGAGCCTGCTCTTTGCTGTTGTGCACGGGTATGTTATCCATTTCCTGCAGGTTTTCCTGATAGGCTTACTGTTGGGTTATGCCTACCAGAAGAGAAAAACCCTGCTTACCCCGATTATTGCCCACGGTATTATGAATCTCTTAGCAGCAGCTGCAGTTTCAATTGGTTGAGAGCGACACAGTATGACTATCATCTAGTCCGTGCTGGAGTGGGCGGGAGGGAGAAACTTGGCCGAAATTCAACGGGTATCGCCAAGCCTGGATCAGGGATCTCTAAGGCGGCAGGTTATGTCCCTGGCTTGGCCGGCAGTCATAGAGAATCTCTTGGTAATGAGTGTGGGTATTGCGGATACTGCCATGGTGGGTCGGCTGGGAGCAGCTTACTTGGCAGGTGTAGAACTGGCCAGTCGACTGGTCAATTTTGCGGTAGCAATCTTTGCAGCAATTCTCATCGGAACTACTGCACTAGTAGCCCGCAGCATCGGAGCCAATGATAAAGAGACAGCTAATGAAGCCATGCGGCAGGCGCTGGTGCTGGTGACGATCATCGGTGTGCCGTTGTTATTTTTGGGGACACTTTATGCCGAGGACTGCGTGGCTTTTATGATGGCAATGCAGGAGTTCCCTGACTCAGCAGTAATTGAGGCTGGGACGACCTACTTGCGGATTATGGTTCCGTTTCTAGTCTTTGCATTGTTGATGATGACCATTAACTCCTGTTTACGTGGTGCGGGAGACACTCGGACCCCAATGGTGATCACTGGCATCTCCAATGTGGTGAACATCGTAGGGAACTATATCCTCATCTACGGTGCAGGCCCGGTTCCTGCCATGGGCGTCGCCGGCGCCGCTTGGGCGACGAATATGTCGTGGCTGATGGGATTATTCTTAGTGTTCAAGAATGTGTATGGAGGACGGGGAGTACTATCTTTGCGGGTTCATGGGCACTTTAGCTTTAATGCAGAGATTGTACGCCGGATTGTCCGAGTCGGTATCCCAGCAGCTGTAGAACAGGGACTGATGCGCAGTGCTCAACTAATCTACGGAATGATTGTCGCTGGAATGGATACAGTGAGCATCGCGGCCCACGCGGTGGCCCTGACAGCGGAATCCATATCCTTCATGCCCGGCGCTGGATTCTCCCTGGCCGCCACTACCCTTGTGGGTCAGAGTCTAGGTGCTGGTGATCCTGAACGAGCAGAGCGGAGCGGGTATGAGTCCGGTAAGATGGCGACACTGGTTATGACGGGGATGGGCGTACTCTTTTTTGCTTTTCCTCGCTTTTTTGTGGGGCTCTTCAGCCGGGATCCGGACGTAATCGATCTGGCAGCCCAGTGTCTGCGCATCGTAGCCATTTCGCAGCCGGCCTTAGCGTGGGTAATGACCTTAGCCGGCGGACTGCGGGGAGTGGGAGATACCCGGTGGGTAATGGTAATCACTGTATTGGGTTTCTGGGGTGTTCGAGTGACCCTCGCTTATATACTGGCAGCATCTACAGACCTAGGCCTAATTGGTGCCTGGATCGCTATGGTTCTCGACCTCTTCGTCAGAGCTCTGCTATTGGCCTGGCGTTTTCGTCAGGGCGGCTGGAAGAAGATAGAGGTATAGGCTGGCTTGTTAGAGAGCATGTGAGA
>LFTN01000064.1 GCA_001513495.1 Clostridiales bacterium DTU087 | reverse complement strand
GGCTGTGTTGGTGGAAGCGGGGCGGGTACAGCTGGTTAATGCTGATGCGCCCTGGGTGGGGCAGCTGGGTCCTATCTCTGTTCTGATCGGGGGCAGCAGCTATGGCGAAGAGATTCCCCGCCGTCTAGACAAGGCCAGATACGGCGTGAGTGCCGATACTAAGGTAATCTGGCTGACCCATCACGATGTGCGCTTCCGGGGATATGAGGAAGGTGGCCGGTTCGGGCCCTTTACTATTGAAGGGGTGGACATTGCGGTAAATGGCCATATTCACCGTCCGCTGCCTAGTGCCCAAGCTGGTCAGACCCTGTGGCTCAATCCCGGAAATATTACCCGCCTCAGCCGGGGTGAGGCCAGCATGAGGGAGCCCCAGGTCACTGAGCTGCGTTGGGATGATGGCTGGCAGGTGTGCACACGAGTGGTTCCCCACAAACCTTTTACCGAGGCCTTTTATGAACTCGATGAGCTGGAAGAAGTCCAGCTGGGCGAAAGTGAGTTTATCCATGGTTTAGAAATGTTAGAGAGAGTACGCACAGATGATGGCACGGGACTGTTGGGCTTTATTGAGCGTAACCGCGACGTGTTGGGAGATCAGCGGGTATATGCCGAAATTAGAAGGTTAGCCGAGGAGGTAATCGCAAGTGAGCACCGAGCATGACATTGAAGCACTGCGCAAGAAACATGATGAACTAAACCGTAGGGGCATTCAAGCTGCTGCCAATCTGGAGACGTATACACAGCAGCTGGAAGAACTTAAGAGCGAGCTTGAGGAGAAATATGGCACCTCTGATATAGACGAGCTGCAGGCTAAATTGGTGGCAATGAAAGAGGAGAACGAACGGCGGCGTGCCGAGTACCAGGCCCACTTAGAAGGTATAGAAAAAGAGCTTGCCCGTATCGAAGCCGAGTACAATGCTGCCGAGAATGCAGATTAAAGGGGAGATGCGCATGCTGCCAGATCCAACTCCCATCCGGCGCCGCATTGATATCCTAACCGGCAAACATGAAGAATTGGTCAAGCGGCAAGCCAGCCTCGTCCGGCAGATAGAAGATTTAGACGCTTACCTCGGAATAGCTGGCGCGGTCTCTGAGGGGCTCGAGCTTCTCAGTGATCGATTGTTCAGTGAGATCGTGGAGACTTTGGAGGAGAGCCTTACAGCCGCCTTGCATGAAGTGCTGGGCCAGCCCGTCAGGCTGAGGGTGGAGAAGAGTTTCAAACGAGGCGCCGTCAACATGGACTTTTTCTTAGAAAGGGATGGAGAAGTAGAGAATATCATGCTGGGGACAGGCGGATCCGTCGCCAATATCTTATCTGTCGGACTGAGGTTTTTCGCAATTTCCACATTGGACAGGAGCAAGCACCGCCGCTTTTTGGTCCTTGACGAGCAGGACTGTTGGTTAAGGCCTGATTTAGTGCCTCGGCTTGCCCGTATAATCCACCTGGCAGCCCGCACCCTGGGGTTTCAAGTACTGCTGATTTCGCACCATGATGTAGACTACTTCGATGAGTACGCTGATCGGGTCTTTGCATTGCGCCCATCCCCCGAGGGGGTTAAGGTCCAGCAGGTCAAGTAGTATGATCCAGCAGGTATCCGGGCTTCCACTGGGATGGTTCAAAGATTATTAACATATGTGTGATAAGATAAAGTCAAGACCGTTATTATCATGAATGAAGAGAAGTGAATAGTGAGTGATCTCGAAGTTTCGCAAGCTGAGTATCCACCAGGGTTCCCTTCTTAGTCAGATGCTGGTCTTCGCCTTGCCGATCATGGCCATGAACATGCTGCAGCTGCTGTTTAATGCTGCTGATATGATCGTGGTAGGGCGCTACTCAGGCAGTCAAGCATTGGCTGCAGTCGGAGCAACGGGCTCCCTGATCAACTTGATTGTCAACTTATTTATGGGACTATCGGTGGGTACCAGCGTAATTGTAGCCCAGGACTTTGGGGCAGAAAAGCCCGATGAAATCAGCCGCTCTGTGCACACGTCCATCACTGTCAGTGCCATCAACGGAGTGCTGGTGATGATATTGGGGCTTGTTTTTTATACCCCTCTGCTTAGACTCATGGGCACTCCAGCAGATATCATGCACCTGTCGGCGTTGTATATCAAGATTTATTTCCTCGGCCTGCCTGCCAGTATGGTGTATAACTTCGGTGCAGCTATACTCAGGGCCATAGGGGACAGCCGCCGTCCCATGTATTATCTGACCACCAGCGGCATTGTCAATGTCATACTTAATATGTTTTTTGTTATCAAGCTGAATATGAGCGTTGCCGGGGTGGCGTGGGCAACTGTTATCTCCCAGTATCTTGCCATGATCTTAATTATGGCCTGTCTGCTTAGAAGTGATGGGCCAATCCGTTTCCGGTTTAGGCTGGCCAGGATTCACTGGTATAAGTTCGAGGCCCTGGTCAAGATCGGCCTGCCTGCCGGCCTTCAGGGCCTGCTGTTTTCCATTTCCAATGTGCTGATCCAATCTGCTGTCAATTCCTTTGGTTCCGTTGTCGTGGCAGCCAACGCTGCTTCCGGTAATGTGGAGGGGTTTGTCAGTACTGCCATCAATGGATACTACAACGCGGCCATTACCTTTACAGGGCAGAGCATGGGAGCGAGAAAATACGATCGCATTGATGACATCGCCAGAGTATGTGTAGTCCTTATTCTGATCACATGGGTCGTCTTAGGCAGCAGTGTACTCATCTTTGGACGCTCACTGCTAGGCCTTTACACCTCTAATCCGGAGGTCATTGAAATCGGAATGGTGCGGATGAGGATGATGATTATCGCGTATGTCTCCGCCGGCATCATGAATGTGTTTCCCGGCCTGACCCGGGCCATGGGCTATTCCATCCTGCCCATGTTATCTACACTAGTAGGTGCCTGCCTGATGCGGATCGTGTGGCTAGTCACAGTCTTTGCCTGGTATCCGACAGTGGTGGTGCTGTTCTTGTGCTATCCAGTGACTTGGACATTGGCAGGGATTGGTCAGGTGGCCGGCTTCTTCTATGCTCGGCATCAGGTTCGAAAGCGTGCCGCACTCGAAAAGGTAGGATTCACTCCAGCGATCTGAGCATACCCGTCAAAAAGGCCTCTGCTGAAAGCTGCAGAGGCCTTGAAGTCTGTGGTATCCTTGTCAGGCACCGCTTTGCCTTATGTGTGCAGCAAGCTGCGTATCTACCTTGCTGATATGATTGATCAGCCAATCAACAACTAACCGGTTGGTCTTAAGAACCAGGGTCAGTCCGGGCCCCTGCTTGTCCAGCTCCTGATTGAGCTCATCTAAGCTCTCAATAAACCTATCATGGAGCTTCTTGTGCTCGGTGTACTGTGGATACTTGTAGTTCAGCATGGTCTGCTGCTCGTCCCGGAAGTGGAAGACTACATAATCCTTTAGAAAAGTAATCAGCTCTGCCACCGTCTCTTTGCCTTTGCCCTGATTGCAGGCCTCAATTAGATCATTGATCCTTTCAAACAGCACTTTATGCTGTTCGTCGATCTTGTCTACTCCAATGGCTAGGTTCGGCGTCCATCTAATGGCCATCCATCAGTCCCCCCTCTTACTGGCAATTTTTACCCTGGGAGAGTTCAGTTGAAACCCTTAGGCTCCTAGTTCGGCAACGAGCATCTGTGTGAACACCTCTACCAATCGGGGGTCAAACTGTTTACCGGCTACCCGCCTTATCTCCTCAATCACTTGCTTCTTGGTCATTGCCGGCCTATATGGCCGGCCGTGGATCATGACATCGTAGGCATCGACCAGGGCAATGATACGGGCAATCAGAGGGATCTCCTCTCCCTTGAGGCCCCGGGGATACCCGCTGCCATCCCACCACTCGTGGTGGGCGAGGATGGCTCCGGATATGGGGGCCAGCTCTGGAGAAGCGAGGGTGATGCGGTAGCCAACCTCTGGGTGCTTGCGGATCTCCTCCCATTCCTGGGGAGTTAGGGGCCCCGGCTTGCGCAGTATGTAGTCATCTACCGTCACTTTGCCGATGTCGTGCAAGGTGGCTAACAGTGCCAGTGCCGCCAGGTCACTCTCGCCAAGGCCCAAGGTCTGTCCAATATCTATGGCCAGCTTGCGGGTCCGCTGGGCATGTTCTTCAGTCTCAAAGCTCTTTTCCCGCAGGGTAGTTGTTAAGAAGGCCAAGATCGCACTGCGGTGACTGGCGCTTTCCGTGAGCTTCTGTGAATACATGCGGTCTTCTGCCCGGCGGACTACTCTCCGCAGCGGTTCATCCAGCCCTCGCCTTGTGGCCATTCCCAGTGCCAGACTGGGAGTCATGATGGCATGATAACCGGTCTCCCGGCAGCGCCGTCGGATCTCATTAATCAGTTTTTGGGCATCTCTGCCCCCTTTGTTGGGCAAGATGATGGCAAACTCATCTCCACCGAAGCGGACAACGCTCCCATCCTCGCCGACGAGCCCAGTTAATATACTGGCGACTTTGACCAGCAGCCTGTCTCCCTGTCCATGGCCGAAGGCGTCATTAACCAGTTTAAGGCCGTTGACATCACCGATAACAACGGCCACTTTCGGCTCATTAGCCAGCCGGTCGATCTCTTCCTCCATATATGCTCGGTTGTAAAGCCCTGTGAGGATATCGTGGTAACTAAGGTAGCGGAGCCGCTCCTCAGCCTCTACACGGCTGGTGATATCCTCCATAACTCCCTCCAGCCAGCCCTGCTCAGGGTATGCCCGGGCGGAGTAGAGCATCCAGATTTTGGAGCCGTCCTTTCGCCGAAAATGAGCCTCAAAGTGGCGGACTTCACCGTTCTTGTTCAGCAGGCGCAGCATTTCTTGGCGCTGCTCCGGATCCACATAGTGATTAGCCGCGATGAATTCCGCCATGAATTCACTCCTGCTTGCATAACCAAACATCTCAGCAATCTGGTGATTGGCTTCCAAGATCGCCCCATCAGAAATGCGGGAGCGGAACAGCCCCACTTGGGCATTGTGGAACAGGTTTCGGTAAGTCTCCTCACTGATCCTCAGTTTGGCCTCCATGCGGCGCTTCTCTGTCTCGTCTCGAAACACCAAGACTACGCCGACGATCTGGCCCCGATCATCTTGAATGGGGGCAGCGCTGTCGGCAATCACTACTTCCTTTCCATCTCTACGCACTAGGACGGTGTGGTTGGCTAGGCCATGCACCATACCAGTTGCGATCACCTTCTGAGCTGGATCGGTACAGGGCTCACGGGTATGCTCATTGATAATATGAAAGACTTCGGTCAATGGACGCCCCATGGCTTCTGCTGTAGTCCATCCCGTTAGTCTCTCTGCTTCACCATTGAGAAAAACCACGTTTCCCGCTGCATCAGTGGCGATTACGCCATCCCCGATACTTTGCAGTGTAATTCGCAGCCATTCTTGACTCATATGCAGTTGGGGCAGATAGCCCCGGCTGTTTACGGCTTGCCCCGCGGTGAAGAGCGGCTTCTTGTCAGCTCTCAACCTGGCTGCAACATATCCAACAACTAATCCGACCACCAGTAATGCGATTCCTGGCATCAGCATACGCTTCACCCTCTAAGTCTTGCTGTAACGCAGGCAGTGTCATTGAGTATATATAGACATTTATATACTATCTTAATCAGGAATTTTATCAGGATCACTTGCACATTGCAATTTTATCTTAGAGTTCTCGCTGCTGTCCTGCGATCCTCTAGACTGAGATCATTTTATAGAGGAGAAATAATAAAAGATACATAATGTTTACGAACGAGCACATAGAACACAGAACCAGTACTGTGGAGGGAGACTGGCATGCATATTAGGCCATATGAGCCGCAATATCTCGATGAGGTCCTTAGTCTTTCGCTGCGGGCATGGGAACCCGTCTTTAGGTCGATTGGGGAGGTGATGCCTGCTCAGATATATAGCGAGATCTACCCCGACTGGCGCAGAGTCCAGGCGAAATCTGTCCAAGATGTGTGTACAAGTGATGAGATGAAGGTCTGGGTCGCATTGAACTCAGGCAGGGTTGTGGGATTTGTGGCTGTCACACTCTACCCGGAAGCGGAGATGGGAGAAATCTACATGCTGGCAGTGGAACCTGAACTGCAGCAGCAGGGAATTGGCAGTGCACTAACTGAGTGTGCCCTCCAATGGATAACGGATGCCGGAATGAGCATCGCCATGGTGGAGACCGGGGGAGATCCGGGACATGCACCGGCGAGGAAAACCTATGAGAAGGCGGGGTTCAGCCCCTTTCCCATTATCAGGTATTTCAAGAGGCTTTGAACTGGAAGCTGGCACAGCCTGAGCCAGAGGCAGGGCATGGTCAGGTGTGAGCTAGTTTCCGTTATGCCTCACAGACTCTACGACACAATGGGCAAACTTGCGGAAGTTATCTAGATGGTCTTGCAGGATGGCGTAGACTTGGGCAAAATCGATTGTCAAGTATTCGTGGACGAGGAGATGGCGAAAACCAGCCATTGGAGCCATCTGCTCTGCATGATGGCGAAATAATTATCTCAAGCTGAGTTAATGGCTTGAGAGTTCCTTAGCTAATCGCTTGCCGGTAGGAGTCGCCGCTAGGCCGCCCTCCGCCGTCTCTTTCAAAGCACAGGGCATCAGGGAGCCTACAGACCGCATGGCCTCGATCACCTCATCGGCGGGAATCACACTCTCAATGCCCGCTAGGGCCAAGTCGGCCGCTGCCAGTGCGTTTGCTACACCCAGGGCATTGCGCTTAATACACGGCACCTCCACCAACCCGGCTACCGGGTCGCACACCAGCCCCAGTACGTTTTTCAGGGCAATGGCACAGGCATGGGCTGCCTGCTGGGGAGAGCCTTGGACCATCTCCACAAGGGCGGCTGCCGCCATGGCGGCGGCACTGCCGCACTCGGCCTGACAGCCTCCCTGGGCACCGGAAATGGTCGCCTGCTTGGAAATCACCAGCCCGATGCCTCCGGCGGTAAACAGCCCCAGAATTACCCGCTCTTCAGGGATGTCTCTCTCCTCCATGGCGGTGAGGAGCGCAGCCGGCAGGATGCCGCAAGCACCGGCGGTGGGGGCAGCGACAATCCGGCCCATGGAGGCATTCACCTCAGCCACTGCCAAGGCCCTAACCAGGGCCTTCCCTAGGAAGGTGCCGCCTACCGTTTTGCCTTGTTCCACAGCCTCCCGCAACCTATAGGCATCCCCGCCGCTGAGGCCCGATGGAGACCGGTGTCCCGGCCGCAGTCCGAATTCGATAGCTTCCCGCATCACCTGCAGATTATCTGCCATCTGCTGGTAAAGCTCATGGGTGGAGCAGCCTTGTTCCAAAGCCTGTTGGCCAATGACCACACTGCCGATATTGGTGTTGGCAGCCGCGGCAGCGTTGACGAGTTCATCGATGGAACGGTAGCTGATCATCTTGTCACTCTCCTAGCTTGGGACGGCGTTTTCCCCTGTCTGTGGGGATTTTACTGGCATCCTCATACGGCATGGAGGGAAGCAACTCCAGTTACATTCTCTACAGCTCTTACTTCGTTACAGAGGCCTTCAGTGATCTCTTCATCTGTCTCCAGGATGATGACGCTGCGGCCGCCCCGGTGTGAGCGGTGCACCTTCATCTGAGCAATATTCATATTGCGCCTGGCCAGGATACTGGTTACTGCTGCGATGACCCCCGGGGTATCACGATGATAGACAATCAGAGTGTCGTATTCCGCTGTACAGTCGGCAGGGAAGTTGTTGATGCTGTGAATCTGCACCTTGCCGCCGCCTACCGAGGAGCCCAGCAGGGAGAGGGTCTTACCGGAACCCCCCTGCAGTTCGATGAGGGCAGTGTTAGGGTGCAGCTCACCCAGATCAGCCGGCTCGAACTCATAGGCTAAGCCCTCGGCTTTGGCGATTTCCAGGCTGTTCCTGATTCTAAGATCATCTGGCGCAAAGCCCAAGAGCCCGGCGATCAAAGCCTTATCGGTACCGTGGCCCTTGTAGGTGCGGGCAAAGGAGCCGTGGAGTTTGATTACTGCAGAGACCGGTGCTTCCCCCAGGAGCCTCCTCGCGATCATCCCCAGGCGAACAGCCCCGGCAGTATGAGAGCTGGAGGGGCCGATCATTACCGGCCCAATGATGTCAAAGATATCAGTCAATGGCTGTCACCGCACTTCTGCCGCTCTGTAAGGCGGCATGTCTATTTGTGTGTAAGCCAAGCTGTGTGGCGTTGTCATGCCCCTTGGGCACACCCTTACAATACTGTGAAAACTGCAGTTTTTCCTGCCGCTGGCTGGGGCGCTACCGGTATTTTGTGACAAATAGGCGGCGTTTAGCCCGTGTTGAGATCAAGGCAATCTCCATCGGCCCCGCCGCCGGGTGAGAAAAGACAATACATCTGCAAATCCTCTGATAAGGGAAGGTGTTACCACAGCCGTGGGGCTTGAGCTATTGTATACTAAGCAATAGACAGGCATTTTTTATTCTCCGGAACTTGCCGGCGGTTGTTACGTAGTTCTAACCTGCCAGTTTTCTGGACCTGGCTGTGAAGTAGATCCATTTCTATCACCTATTTTGCAACCAAGAGGGAAAGATGCTGCTATGAGGTATTCGGACTTTTCCAGTCATGAATTCTATGAGAGGTATCACTATGATGGAGAGCTGGGGGCTATCTACCATCCCGACGGCACGCTGTTTAGAGTCTGGGCTCCTACTGCTTGCCAAGTTTGGCTGGTGACATATCCGGCAGGTGCGGGAGGCCGGGGGACGGAAATACCCATGACCAGAGATGTGCAGGGAACCTGGACAATAGAGCTGGAGGGGGACCGCCACGGGCTGTATTACACCTACAAAGTGCTGGTTGACGGCATTATCCAGGAAGCTGCAGACCCTTACGCCAAAGCCTGCGGCGTCAATGGCCTTCGGGGAATGGTGGTGGATCTGTCCAGGACTAACCCCTCAGGATGGGAGCAGCTTGAGAGGCCTCCATTGGAGCGGTTTGTCGATGCCGTCATCTATGAGATCAGTGTGAGGGATATGTCCACCCACCCTGGATCTGGGATTAGACACCGGGGCAAGTACTTGGGCCTGACAGAAAGGGGGACTCAAGGCCCCGGGGGAGTATGGACAGGCTTAAGCCACTTGGTAGAGCTGGGTGTTACCCATATCCAGCTCATGCCCTGCTATGATTTTGCAACGATTGATGAATCTGTATCACCGCCCGAAGAATACAACTGGGGCTATGATCCCCTTAACTATAACGTTCCCGAAGGCTCATATGCCACCGATCCATTCCGGGGAGAAGTACGGATTCTTGAGCTCAAGCAGATGATCAAGGCTCTGAAGGAATCAGGTATCAGGGTCAATATGGATGTTGTATATAACCACACCTATTATGCCGCTAATTCCAATCTGAATAAACTGGTTCCGGGGTATTATTACCGCCAGGACAGCTGCGGCAGTTTCAGCAACGGCTCCGGCTGCGGCAATGAGCTGGCCACCGAGCGCTCTATGGTGCGCAAGCTCATCATCGATTCGGTCCGCTACTGGGCGGCAGAGTATAAAATCGACGGCTTTCGTTTTGACCTCATGGGCCTAATAGATATTCCCACAATTAACGAGATCCGCATGGCACTCAATGAGATAGACACCAGTATCATGATGTACGGCGAAGGCTGGACAGGGGGCTGCTCGCCCTTGCCGGATCATCTCAAGTCTCTGAAATCCAATGTCCGGCAGCTGCCAGGCACAGGCGTATTCAATGATGATTTGCGGGACGGCTTGCGGGGGCATGTCTTCCATGCCGGGGATCCCGGCTTTGTGAGCGGCGGTGACGGGATGGAGGAAAGCGTTAAATTCGGGATAGTGGGAGCCTGCCACCATGATCAGGTGGTCTACCAGCAAGTGGTCCACAGCAAGGGCCCTTGGGCTGCGGAACCAGCTCAGTCCATCAACTATGCTGAAGCCCATGATAACCTCACCCTGTGGGACAAGCTTGAGGCGTCCTGCCCTGATGCCGATGAAGAAGTCCTGATCGCGATGCACAGACTCTGTGGAGCTGTGGTGCTGACCTCCCAGGGGATTCCCTTTCTCCACGGCGGCATGGATTTTCTGCGGACTAAGTCTGGAGATTACAATTCCTATCGATCGCCTGATGAGATCAACTGGATGGACTGGGAGCGGAAACACCGGTATCGAGAAGTATTTGATTACTACCGAGGGCTGATCGCCCTGCGCAAAGCCCATCCAGCCTTTCGCATGGACCGGGCCGATGAGATCAGGCGGCACCTGCGGTTTCTATCGACGGCCCCGAGGGTGGCAGCATACATGCTCAAGGACCATGCCAACGGCGACCCATGGGAGACAATTGTTGTGATCTTCAATGCTGATTCGCGGTGGAGGGAAGTGGCCCTGCCGGCCCGAGACTGGGTTGTTGTAGTCGATGGAGACAGGGCAGGCACTGCTGTGCTGCGGCAATTTGACGGCGATACCGTATCGGTACCGCCCCGCTCTGCCTTGGTGGTGGTGGATGGGGCAAGCTATAGAGCAGGAGCCGGCANNAGCAGTAGAGGTGGGCCGGGAGTCTGCCTATGGGCCGGCATACTAACGAGGCTCCATAGCCCTCGATAATGAGCACGGGGCCCTGGGTGCAGCTGACAGGAGGCTAGCTTGACCTTTGTGTCGCGGCTTTTTCGTCGTGCCAGCAGGGGGCCTAGTCCAGCCATTAGCGACTTACTCCAGTTCAAGCAATCCCAGCTCTGCAGCCCGCACCACTGCCTGGGTCCTGTTTTCTACTTCCAGCTTCTTAAACAGCCTGTTGGTGTGCCACTTCACTGTGCCTTCGGCGATCTGCAGGCGCCGAGCGATCTCGGCATTGGAGAGTCCTGAGGCCATCAAACTCAGGATCGCTGCCTCTTTGTCCGTGAGGGAAATGGGGGCGGGCTCCTCCTTGGCTGCTGCCGCTGTGCTCTCCTGGGAAGGGTTGAGGGCCGCTCCGGCTGTGGCCAGTATTTGGAGGATGAGGAGGGCGAGCCTGCGAACAAAGCCGGTGAGTTCCTCAGAAAAGCCATGGGTGGCTAGGTTATTATCTAGATACAGCACCGGTGTCGGCCCGCCTTGGGCCGGCAGTGTCAGGCAGAGTATCGATCTGGGTTTGTAGCCGTCATCAAAACTGTACTGGGAGAACAAAGGATCTTTCTCAGTATCATCTATAATGATGGGCACACCGGAGTGCAGTGCATAGCGGATGATGCCTTCAGAGTAGCCTCTAATGGGGGCTGATGTCTTCCGGGCAGCTGCTGGGCCAGGCCACTGGCTGGAAGGAAAGACTCTAGCTTTGTCTCCACTTTCCTTGCAGGCAATGACGGCAACATTTTCATCGAGGGCCGCCAGGAGGTAAGCCCGCTCTGCTCCCGATCTTTCCAGGATGATCTCCATCAGGCGCTCTACTACCCCATACAAATCCTGCCGGCTGGAAAGGCTCTCCAAAGCTTCGGTGAGGGCTAGGAGATTGGCTCTCTCCGCTATGCGCTCCGCAACCTCCACCGCCTCCAAGCTGTGGAAGCGGCCGGATGGCCCAAGGTCTTTGCCGCTTTCTCTTACCCTTTGATGGGGAGCTTCTTCATTAGTGGGTGCTGCATGCTCAAGCCTTTCAGCTGCGGCTCCGTACTGCTCCTGCATTTCTCTGGCCTTGACGATAGCCCCGTATTTCTCATATAGGCGGGAGGCACTGTCAAAGTGGGCCTGCTTGTTTTGGTCATATCCCATTTCTAGGTAGAGCTTACCAGCCAGTTCACAGGCGATAGCGGCATCCAAGGTGCAGCCCTGCACCAATGCCAAGCTGATGGCTTCTTCGTAGGCTGCAATGGCTCTTTGACGATGGCCGTGGATGCGGTGGATCTCGGCGCTGGCCAGCTTGTATCTATGGAGGTAGTTGTCCTCACAAGCCTTTGACCAACGGCGCAGCTGCTTGAGCCCCCGCTTCATAAGCCTCTTGGCTTGCCGTCTTTGAGATCCTGTCAGCCGGGGGAGGACGGCGGCTGCTGTCAAGCAAAGCAGATAGGCATACTCAGGCTGGCTGATCTTGCCAACCATGGCCCCCCTTTCTGGATACACGGTAGCCGCCAGCTCCCACGCTGCTTCAAAGGCGCCGTGGAGGTAGAGGGAGCGGATCTTCATTAAGTAGTAGAAGGGAACGGTGATGCCCGACTCAGTTTTGAGCATGCGGGCGCTGACTATATCTTCGTTGTATCCTTCGCCGGTAAAAGACGTGGGGCTAACCGTTCCTCCCCGCAGGTTATCTATGTACTGGTCGACCGTGTACAGGATATCCAAAAGGTCAGATATTCCATAGCGGGTGTTGGCAGCCTTGGCTGCCTTGGTCTGCCGGCTGAGTGCTTCCAACGAGTCTCCTAACACATAGCGGATCAAGGCCATCTCTACTTGGATGGCACCGGCAAAGAGGACATCTCCCTGCTCATCAGCAAGGCGATAGGACTGCTCTCCATAGCTTAAGTTCTCCCGCAGGGGCTTATGCCAGTGGTTAAGATAAGTCGCCAGCACGTAATACACCATGTAATTGATGCTGTCGCCGTATTGGGTTGCCAGAATCAGGGCCACCCGTTGAAAGCTGGCAGCTTGGTTGAGGGCATTGAGCTGAGTGGCACAGATAAAGCCGTAGGTTGCGAAGGCAAAGGCCGAATAGGCGGAATTGCCGTACCGCAGTGATACCTTGGTCATCTGCAGCACGATGCAGGCAAACAGCCCTGGGTCAAATACTGTCGCCGGGGGTATGAGGTTGGCCAGGGTAGAGATTGTCTGCAGCGCCCAGCGGTTGGTCATAGGGGGAAGGCTTAAGAGCGACTCCGCTGTCTTGCCCCTCAGCATCCACCATGTATGAATCAGCTCTCTTGCCAGGTATTGCTTACTGGGCCGCATAGGTATTGTCAAACCCAAAAGCTGCAGGGCAGCAAGCCCCGAGCTGACTGCTTCCTCATCGGTATAGTATCCGGTGGCCAGTGCCGCCTTGTCATTATAGAGGACAACCTTGTCTTCAACGGTACAGGCTTTTTCGATGAGGAGCTGGAATATGGGTTCAGCAGCCTCGAACCCCTCCAGCAGGAACTTGCACCAGTAATGCTGAGAGTAGAGGTTGAAAGACAGTTCGTAATGTGAATCCCAATGGCCTGTTGGCAGCAGTTTGATGCCCATCTCCGAGTACCAAAGAGCAGCCTGAAAGGCTACCGAAGCCCTTGCTCGCATTGCCGCCTTAAGATTATACTCAGCCAGCAGCAGGCGCTGCTCCGGCTCGTCAATCAGGTCAACAGCGTGATTCAAATGGTCAACCGCGGCAAACAGCTCATGGTCATCAAGAGCTGAACTTCTGGCCTCAAGCAGTGCCCGGCCCGCTTTCAAATGGGCCTGTGTTTTTTCATCCTCAGACAACAGAGAGAAAACCGCCTCTGCCACCTTATCATGGGTAAACTCATATGAGCTGTCAGCAAGCTCGATGCCGGCATAGGAGTTCCTAAGCAGGATACCGAGCTCCACAGCGGGCTGCAGGTAATCAATCAACGCACCGGCGGGCTGCTTCAAAGCAGCGGATAGGATATCCAAGGGGAACCAGCGGCCGAGACAGGCCGCAAATTTGAGGATTTCCAGGGTCATAGCCGGCACCCGCTTGATCCTATCCAAGACAAGGTCTACCACATCTTCACTCCAGCCTGGCAGCTGGCCGGTGCTGTCAGTGTACTGCCATACAAGTTCATCAGGGGAAAAGATGAGAGCACCCATGCTGTAAAGGTTGAGGAGCAGCTGTTTTATATACAGCGGAATACCTCCGGACCTGCGGGAGACTTCGACCACCAGGTCCGCAATCCCGTCTGCCTGGCCCAGGATACTGCTGATCATCTCTTCGGTATCGTGGGGGGTGAGGGCTTCTAGATGCAGCTTCCGCACGGTGGCACCGCCATCGATCAGGTTTTGAGTGAGGGAAGATACCTCACTCAAAGCCCAGTCTGTGTTTGAGCGGTAGGCTCCGATGAAGAGCATAGACCCGCCGACATCCTGCACCAAAGACGTTACCAGCTCCAGTGAAGCTGGATCTATCCATTGAATGTCATCCAGGAAGAAAATTAAGGGGCCGTCTTCCCGGACAAAGACATCAATCAGTGCGGTGAATGCAGCCCGGAAACGGCGTTCCGACTCCATAGGGGCTGCAGCCCGGAGTGCCGGGAACCCTCCGGTGAGAGAGGCCAGTTCCGGGATTAGCTCAGTAAGAACAGCGCCCTGCCGTCCAAGCGCCGAACGGATCTGGCGTTTCCAGTACTCCAGTTCTGTCTGGCTGCGGGACAGTATCTGGCGAATCAGGATCTTGACGGCTTCCAGGACAGGAGTGTAGGGTACTTCGCCCATAATCTGCGGGCACTTGCCGTAAAGGAAGCTGCCCTTGTCGCCGTTGATCATGGTCCGGAAAGTGTTGACCAGGGCGGTCTTGCCTACTCCTGGGTAGCCAGAGATCAGCACAGCTTGGCTCCGCCCCAGCTTCGCTTCGCGATAGGCCGCGGCCAAGACGGCCATCTCCCGGTCACGGCCGAAGAGCTCTTGTCGCCTCAGGAGGTGCTGGTATAGGTCTGCCTGTCCCAGGGCGAATGGTTCAATGGAGCCGGTGTCCTGCCACTGTCGGTGACACCGGGCCAAGTCAGCCTGTAGTGCATCGACGCTGTGGTATCGGTCATCGGGAGACTTGGCTAAGAGCTTCATCACTACCTCTGACAGAACCTCTGGTACCTCTGGGTTTACCGTGTGGGGCGGCTGGGGGGTTGATGACAAATGTATGTAGATCCAGCCCAGGGTGTCATCAGCGTAAAACGGCAAAGCTCCGGTAAGTACTTCATAAAAAACAACACCCAGCGAATAGAGGATGCTGCGCTGGTCGGCACCGCGGCTCAGGCTGCCAGTCTGCTCAGGGGATATGTAGGGCAGGATCCGGTCTATATCCTCCGGAGCGGTATGAATCTCCACCTCGCCTGCCTCAAGATCAACATAGACGTGCTCGGGGCTGAATGCGGCTACCAAATCACCTTGGCGGTGGCGCTGGGCAATATATTCACACAGCGGCGGGTACAGAGAGAAAAACCCGGAGAGCCGGTTATCCTGGGCAGATTTAATATACTGCGCAAGGGACTGCATGTAAGTATCCCCTCCTACGGAGAGCTGCCCTCAAGGGAAGATACTTGAATACTTCCATTATACACCATTTTAAGATGTGAGGGACACGGCTTCTTACGCTTTGGTTCAAAAAAACAAACTTTAGTTGGCTTTTCCACTTAAGGTTTACGTGTTATCATCGATCAAGAGCCTAAGCATTATCACATCAAGATGGCCGTTTTATAGAGGGAACGCCTCATCGACGCCCCTCTTTGGAGGTTAATTGTCATTCTAACCTTTCAGACTCAAACGACAGTCAAACTACATAAAGATACACAAAGTTGAATATCCGCAGTGCAGACTATGGGGGAGAGGTGGGCGTATAAGATGGTTCCTGCCTATATGAACACTATGTCTCGTAATGGTATGCCTCAAGACTCAAGAACTGTTCGGCTGCGTGGTTGGACTAAGAGATTGCGGATGCTAGTCAGAAAGAGCATTGCACTGGCAGTCAGCTTCCTGCTGCTCACTTCGCCCCTGGCCTATGCCCAGGAGGCCATTCAAACCGATGGCAGGACCCAAACAAGCATCTCTCGGGAAGGCAGCGTAACGAATATCACTACCGAGACGATTCTAAGTCAGAATGCGTTCAACTCTTTCCTACGCTTTGATGTTGAATCAGGACAGACTGTAAACCTGCACATTCCCTCCGGCGTATCAAACCTGCTGAATCTAGTGCATGAGAAAAGAACATCCATCGATGGCATTCTCAATTCCATACAAGATGGACAGCTTGGCGGCAACGTGTTTTTCCTTAACCCATATGGGTTAGTTGTTGGATCCGGCGGCAGCGTCAATGTCGGGTCCTTGACTGTCCTCACCCCAACCATGGAGTTCATGGGGAGCTTTTTTGATCCCGAAAGCAGCACCATATCAGAGACGGCGGTGGCCGCAGTACTGGAGGGCAAGGTGCCCGTCAGTGAAAGGGGCCTGATCACTGTAGATGGAAGGATCAACGCTATCACCGATATTCATCTGTCTGGCCATAGAGTAGAGAACACCGGCACAATCGCCTCCGGGGCGGTGTTTGAAGGGACAGCCCCTGATTTCAGCGATATAGTCAATATTGCCGGTTTGGACAGCGGTTCAGTTATGTCGGTGGAGAACGGCACGATTGTCATCACTGCCCAGGATAGTATTGCTCACAGCGGTGCGGTGGTGTCCATGGGTGGTGACGTGACTATACAGGCCGGGAGGAAGATCGAGGTTGAAGGCGGAGCCGGAGCTGACGAGAGGGCAGTTATTGATGCCAGGGGCTCAGAGGAAGACGGCAATATATCTCTATCAGTTGTCAGCAGCGACTCTAGCGACGGAAGAAAAGCCGAAGCTGAAGCCGGGATATACATTGGCAGTGCGGAACTGCGGGGAAAGGATATTTCGCTTACGGCATCGGCAGATGCCAAGTTTGAGTCCCATCTGAAAGAATCCTCATGGGTACTGAGAAATGTGGATGAGCAGGTTGGGTATCGCTTGGACCAAGATGTGGCGGCAGCTGAGGCAGCTGCTGGGGCCAAGGTGGTGCTCAAGGATGGGTCAGTCCTTGATGCAGCCGGCAATGTCTCATTACAGGCTGAAGCCAAGGCCCTTGCCAAGACCGAGATGGAGGATAAGAGCTCTGGCAACGAGCTCAGTGTCAGCTTTCTCTACGGTGAGATTGATTCAGATGCCGAAGTCGATGTACAGGATGGGGCCCAAATCAAAGCCTCTAATCTGTCCATCAAGGCAGAGAATCAAGGGACTTTAGATATTAAGGTACAGTCGGTTTCTCTAGAAGGCGAAGCCGTGGAGACAGCCATTGCTGTTACCAGGGCTGATGTCAGTGCCTTAGCGAGGTTAGCCGCCGGTGCTCAGCTCAGCATCACCGATGATCTATCTATCTCTGCCGTGAATACCAACGACTTTTCTACTAATGCTGTGGCTAAAGCCCGGAAAGATGGACTAGCGGGTATAGCCGCGGTTTACTTTACAGGGAACACAACGGCCAGTGCCCTAAGCGATGCAGATCTCACCGGCTTAAAGAACCTGATCATCGATGCCCGGGATAATACGATTAGGAACGTTACATCGGCTAGCTCTGTGGCCGGCGGTCAGGAGATGACTCAGAAAATTGGGCAATCGGTGGCTAAGGGTGCGGAGTTTGTTCAATCTAAGTGGGGGGAAAAAGCCCCGGTACTTGACGAAAAGAGCGGTAATACCGGCGGCCTGCAGATAGCGGGGGCCATTTCCATCGTGGAAATGGATCAGAGCTCCGAAGCGAGAATTGGCTCATCCGCAGCCGTTAGTGCAGCCAACGACATAGTAGTTAATGCTGAAACGAAAAACGCGAGGCTGCAGAATAAAGCAATCAGCAACATTCCCGCCAGCAAAGACGGCCAGGCTGATGCTGCCATTAGCGGGGCTGTGGCCTACGGAACATACCAGCGGAGTGCCGAAGCTTATCTAGGTAGTGACAGCCAGATCCAGGCCCAGCGGGTGGGCATCGGTTCCCAAGTCCTCATGCCTTACATCGAACTGGAAGAGGCCAACATCCAGTGGGATAAGCTGACCGACTTCTCCACCATCTCTGAAGAGCTTTCCAAGCTAAAGGATTTGGCAGGAAATCCCCTCTTGACAAGCTACGCCAATGCCACTGAGGCCGGTGCCGATATGGGTGCTGCCGGTTCCCTCAGCTACACATCTTTCATTAACAACTCCAGAGCCTACTTAGATAAGAACGCCCAGGTGACCATCCTTGAGGGGTCTAACGGCGGGTGGGAGAAGACTCTGCCCAACGAATCCAAGCTGAAGTGGGATGCACCTTTGTCTATCGCAGCGCTTACCGACCACACCGGTGTTTATGCTGCAGGGAACTTCAGTTTCTCTCTCAAAGGGACTGGTGGGGTCCCGGAGGGGGCATCGGCCGGTGGAGCCTACAACCAGGTGAATCATACTAACAACACCCAGGCTTACATCGCCGGTGGGGCAGCGGTTAACCAAGAGGGTTCAGAGCTAAAGGATATCTCCATCACCGCGGATACGAAGGAGCTGGTCATTGCCCTGGGCCCGACCTCCGGCCGCGGGGGAAGCATAGGGCTTAACGGGATATTCGCCATGACTTCTATCGACTCCAATACCGAGGCATCCATCAGCGATAAGGCTTCTGTCACAGCCAGGCAGCTGCTTTTGAGTGCAGGAGAAGATGTGGTTGCCTGGACTGTAACCGGTGCCCTGAACCTTTCCGAGAGCGCAGGGGTAGGAGTATCCATAGCCGTCAATGAGATTACCACCAACACCAAAGCCTTTGTTGGCCCAAACTCACAAGATGGCGAAGGCCTAGAAACAGGCACCATCAAGGCCGAGGGGCTCTTGGTCAATGCCAGGACCGACGGACGGATTGAAGCCATTTCTGTAGCCGGTGCCATGGCTTCGTCTAAGGATCCCGATGAGCAGCCATCGGAGGGCTTCATGGATAAACTGAAGGGCAAACTCAGCGGGGCTTTAACGAAGCTGACAGGCAAGACGGAGGATCCTAAGGAGGCTGCGAAGGACGAGCCTGCCGGCCAGCCGCCCAAGACAGAACCTAAGTTCGGCTTAGCCGTTTCAGGGAGCTCATCGCTCAATTTGGGAGGCCTAAACACCGAGGCATATGTTGTCGATGGCAAGGTGGTACTGACTGGGGGACAGCGTTTTTTGGGCATCAGGGCCACAAACGACAGCCAGGTACTGGCAGTTAGCGGAGCTGCTGCCCTTTCCAAGGCCAAAAACCCAAGCTCCGAGTTTAGTGCCGGAATTGCCGGCAGTGTAGCCTGGAACGACTTGCAGAATCAGACTGCCGCCCAAATGTCTGGCACCATGGTAACAGGGGCTAAAACTGCTGCGGTGCAGGCCCTAGCCGGCGGCCAGCAGGTTGCCGTAGCGGTGGGGCTGGGTGTGAATGCATCTGCCAAGGAAGAGACAGCTGCCAGTGCTGCCGGCTCGGTATCGGTTAATATGGTCTCCAATGATGTCACCTCTATTGTTGAGACATCGAGAATTGAGGGCCATGGTGGGGAGACTGACAGCTCTTTAGAGATAACTGCCTATGACCGCACAACGGTGGGGACCGGCGGCGGGTCGCTGATGGCCGGGGGCAAGGCTGGGGTAGGCGCAGCTGTCACCTACAGTGAGATTTCCAGCACTACAGCTGCAAAACTATTTGCTGGTACCCAAGTCAGCGGTTTCGACTCACTGCAGGTCCGGGGCCTTACTGCCTCCTTGATTGGATCGGGGG
>LFTN01000099.1:1837-2867 GCA_001513495.1 Clostridiales bacterium DTU087 | reverse complement strand
AAGCAGGAGTCCCGAACTAGAGGATCTGGCGCCCGGCTCCTAAGCTGCCGGAGCTGGGCGCCCCGCAATGGGGAGGCGCTGCTATGCCCTTTCTAAAGAAATACCTATTGCCCCGTATAGCCCAGTACTTAGTAGTCATCTTTATCGGCGGCACCTTGGTCTTCATCATCCCCCGCCTAATGCCCGTTGATCCAGTCCAGCAGACGCTGCAGCGGATTACTGTCCAGGGTGCTTTCCTCGATCCCCGGGCCATTGAGCAGATCAGGGAGACACTGCTGGAGCTTTACGGACTAAAGGGAAATCTCATGGAGCAGTATGCTGCCCTGTGGCGCCGGCTCTTGCGGGGGGATTTTGGGCCTTCCTATGTCCAGTTCCCAACACCGGTGATGACGTTGATTCGCATTTCGCTCCCGTGGACCTTAGGGCTGCTCGTGACTACCACCGTGTTGTCCTGGATTGTGGGAAATATCTTGGGGGGAATTGCTGCCTACTACAGCAAGCGCCGGTGGGCACAGCTGATGGAGAATATCGCCATGGTGCTCCGGCCCATTCCGTACTACATCATCGCGTTGGCGCTGCTTCTGCTCTTAGCCTATGCAGTGCCCATCTTCCCAGTCGCCGGCGGGTTTTCCATCGGCCGCAAGTTCGTGTTCAGCTGGGGCCTATTCTGGGATATCCTGAAACACGCCTTCCTGCCGGCACTGTCGCTGACGATCGTAGGAACTGCCACTTGGTTTATGACCATGCGGCTTTTAGTTGCTAACCTCTTGGCAGAGGACTATATCGTCTATGCCCAGATTGCCGGGGTGCAGGATGGCGAGATCCTGTATCAATACGCGATCAGAAATGCCATGCTGCCCCAGGTCACAGGTTTAACGTTATCCTTGGGGCAGATCTTCGGGGGAGCTTTGATCACCGAAACGGTGTTTTCGTATCCGGGGCTCGGCACGCTGCTCTACAGCAGCATCAACAGCGGCGATTACAACCTGATGATGGGGATCACGCTGCTCTCTGTGGTGGCCATCGCCAC
>LFTN01000099.1:0-1792 GCA_001513495.1 Clostridiales bacterium DTU087 | reverse complement strand
CATGCTCAAGGCAATCAAAGCTCTGCTGCGTCAGGATAGGCGCTTCTTATTTGGGTTTGTTGTGATGGTGATCCTGGCAATCGGCGCTGTCCTGGCGGGCTTTGGCCCCCATGATCCCCGGCTTTGGAGTGTTGTTCCCAGGGACCTGCCGCCTTCTGCCCGGTACTGGCTGGGGACCAATTCTATGGGGCAAGACGTCTTCTGGCAGGCAATGTGGGCCATCAGAAACTCACTGGTGATGGGTGCAATTGCAGTGGCGAGTTCCCGGATTATTGCTGTGGCTGTCGGCCTTTTGGCCGGTTATCGGGGAGGCACCTTTGACCGCCTGCTGATGACAATCACCGACAGTTTCGTCATTCTTCCCCTACTGCCCATCCTGATTCTCATCGCCTCAATCTTCAAGGCCCGGCTCAGTGTAAGCGGCATGGGCATGCTCTTAGGGGTTTTCGGCTGGGCCTGGGATGCCAGGGTGATCCGCTCCCAGGTATTGAGTTTGCGGGAGCGGGAGTTTACCTATACCGCGATGCTTTCCGGAATGTCGACGGGAAAGATCATTTTTCGGGAATACATGCCCTTCATCTTCCCCTTGATTACCGCCACCGCCATGAACAACATGCTCTGGGCAATGGGCATGGAGGTCACCCTCGCGGTCTTGGGCTTGGTCAGTTTGGAGGTGCCGACCTTAGGCACCATGATTCACTGGGCAGTTAACTCCCAGGCAATGCTCCTGGGGCTGTGGTGGTGGATTCTCACACCGGTGGCCTTGTGTGTATTCATTTTCTTAGCTTTATACCTCCTTTCCTTGAGTGTCAATGAATTTCTCGATCCCCGCATCCGGGTTCAGCGGCTGCAGGAAATAAAGGGGTAGGCAGAATGGATGTACTGCGGGTAGAAGGATTAAAGGCATTTTACTTAGTGGAGAGTGCCGGGGAGCAAAAGGCCGTCAGGGCGGTGAATGACGTATCTCTCACCGTCAGGGAAAACGAAGTCCTGGGGATCGCCGGGGAGTCGGGCTGCGGCAAGAGCACCCTCCTAAAAAGCCTCTTGGGGGATATCCGACCGCCGCTCAGGCACATGGGCGGCAAGGTGACTTACGTTCAAGGCGGCAGGGAAATAGATATCCTCTCCCTGACCAAAGCAGAGCGGCAGCAGCTCATGTGGCAGCACATATCCTATGTACCCCAAGGTTCGTTAAGTGTCCTCAATCCGGTGAGGCGAATCAAAGATACATTTAAGAGCTTTGTGGGGGCGCACCTCGAGATCGACAAGGAGCCGAGGCGCTTTGATGAGTTGGTGAGAAGGCACCTGCAGGACCTGGGCCTTCCCGTTGATACCCTTAAGGCCTATCCCCATCAGCTCTCTGGAGGGATGCGCCAGCGGGTCACCATTGCCCTGGCCACCATCCTAAAGCCTCGGCTGATCCTCGCCGATGAACCTTCCACCGCCCTGGATGTTGTGGTCCAGCGGGGTGTGATTCAACTTCTCCAGGATATCCAAACAGAGCAGCATAACACCATTGTGATGGTCACCCACGATATGGCTATCCATGCCAATATTTCCCACCGGGTGGCCATCATGTATGCCGGGCGGATCATTGAAGAAGCGCCGGTAGAACAGATATTTAAGCAGCCGCTGCATCCTTATACCCAGTATCTAATCGGATCTTTGCCCCGCATTGGCGATAAGTCCCACCGCGTCAGTGCACCGGGGGCACCGCCGTCCCTCAGCGATCTGCCTTCAGGCTGTGCTTTCCACCCTCGCTGCCCGCAAGCTGAGCCTATCTGCCGCCGGG
>LFTN01000001.1 GCA_001513495.1 Clostridiales bacterium DTU087 | reverse complement strand
TCCCAACTGCTGTATCAGGAGCGCGCCGGTTTCCAGCTCCCCGGGCCGGAGCCGCACGTAGAGCAGGCGGTAAGACCGCTCCTTTACTGCCCTAAGAAACCTGGCTGTCCCGGTCACCACGTCATAGCGGGGCAGTTCCCTTGGATAGATCGTATGTACCCTGACAACGTGAAGAGGTGCTGACTGTGCCAGCTCAGTCTCCCCCAACTGCCCGGCAAACTCCTGCAGGCCGAAGCGGACATCCATAACCTTGAGCAGAGAGGCCATTTTGTCCAAATCATCGGGATAGCCGGCTGCCTGCTCCCCGCCAAACATGATTACCTCCGGGCCCGCCAGGGATACTAAAGCGGCAGCTTCCTCTATGCTGAAGCCCTCAGCAGATGGCCCGCCGGCAGCTGTGCGGCGCTGTGCTGGCCCCTGGAGTTCCTCTCCCCTGCCCAGCTTCAGCAGCACCCGATAGCCCCTGTCTCTGACCGTCAGGGCAATCTCCCTCAGTTCCTGGGGAGTCCGTCCCCCAACAGAGCCGGCTGTCAATACGATGCTGTCTACACCCCAAGGCTCAATCCTGTCCAATACTTCCTCAAGGCGTTCTATCCCTGACCCAGCTAGCAGGTCTTCTAGGTCCACAGCCACCTCGACGGTCTTGAAGGTTTTTTCCAACAGCAGGCGCTGTACTCCCACCCCAATCCCGGCTAGCAGCCCCAGGATGAGCAGCACCGTAATCAGCTTCTGCACAACAACCGTCCTTCCCCGAAGGTTTCTCCTACTCCTCATAGTGCCCGAAGGCATACAGCTGCCCTTCTGCCAGCCTGATCTCATCTACCACCAGCGGCACCGGCAGTCCCGCCAGATCAATAATTAAAGCTTTGTCCTCCACCAGGCTCTGCAAGAGGAATTGGGGTATTTGCAGCTGTTCCACAGTCAAAGCTTTGGGGATAAAGACAATCCTGGCCTCTTCCCGGATCTCAAAAACGCCCTGCAGGGTTACATCGAGCTCCTGTCCCCAGAAGGCAAGGGTTCCCTGCAGGACTGTTCCATCGGGCTGGACAAGGATCTTGAACTTCTTGCTGGGATCAACCTTCTCCCAAAAATACCGGTTGATTCCTTCCTCTGTAAACAACACGGTCAAGCGCAGATCCGCGGCATTCTCCAACAGCAGCTCGCCATTGCGGTAAAGTGCCCCGGGGTTGAGCCGGACTCGCCGGCCCTGAACAATAAAGGCACCCACCGGCAAGTCATCTATCAAGAAATCCCTGGCTTCAATGTAAACCGAGTGGAAGCGGCCTGCTAGGCTGGCCGCGGCCGGCCAGGCCTGAATATCCACCTTGAGATACTCCACCTCAGTAAACCTTTCCCTGAGGGCTTGCTCTACTTTGCTTTCCAGGACCGGGGGCAGCAGGAACTGGGTCAAAGCTGCCAGTACCAGGGCGATGACTACTGCCCAGATGATCTCACGCACTCCCTGACCTCCTCCCGGAATCCGCCGGCCGCAGCCTGCTGCTCCATTGCTTACCCTGTATTGTACCCCTATCTTGCACTGCCCTTGGCGGCCCGCTGCGCGTTCCAGCGCAGGTAGGCATGGATAAAAGGATCGATGTCGCCATCCATGACACCTTGGACATTACCGGTTTCATGCTCAGTCCGATGGTCCTTAACCATGGTATACGGGCAGAAGACGTAGGAGCGAATCTGGCTTCCCCAAGCGATTTCACTCTGTTCTCCCCGCAGCTCAGCCATCTTGGCTTCCTGTTCAGCCCGCTGCTTCTCCAAGAGGCGGGCCCTCAATAGCTGCATGGCCCGTTCGCGGTTGGCGTGCTGGGACCGCTCCCCCTGACACTGGACCACAATGCCGGTGGGAATATGGGTAATGCGGACAGCAGAGTCGGTCTTATTGACATGCTGGCCGCCGGCACCGCTGGCCCGATAGGTGTCGATCCGCAGCTCATTCGGGTTGATCTCTATCTCGTGATTATCCTGAACTTCGGGAATGACATCAACCGATGCAAAGGATGTGTGCCTGCGCCCGGAGGCGTCAAAGGGCGAGATCCTCACCAGGCGGTGGACACCCCTCTCCGCCCGGAGGCTGCCGAAGGCATTTTCTCCTTTTACCAGCATGGTTACATTCTTGATGCCGGCCTCATCTCCCGGCAAGAAGTCGATAACATCTGTCTCAAAACCCCGGTTCTCCGCCCAGCGGGTATACATCCGCAGAAGCATCTGGGCCCAATCCTGGGCTTCCGTACCCCCAGCCCCAGCGTGGATGGATAGATAGGCATTGGCGCTGTCGTGGGGATCGTTCATCAGAGTATTAAGTTCTAATTCATCTGCCTGCCGGGCCGCTTCTTCCAGCTCTTCCTTGACCTCGGTGATGGTGGCTTCATCCTCTTCTGCCATGCCTAACTCCAACAGCACCGCCAGGTCCTCGATCTTGCTGTTCAGCTCTTTCCAGAGAGTCAAAGGCCGCCTCACAGTATTGAGCTCATCAATGACCTTTTGAGCTGCTTCGGGATCATCCCAGAAACCTGCCTCGGCCATGATAGCCTCATATTCACTAACCTGTTTTTCGCGGTTAGCTACGTCAAAGATAAGCCCCCATTTCAGCAGTCTTTGTCTGCAACTCCTCTAAGCGCTCCTCTATTTCCGGCAGCTCTACTTCCCAAATCATTCCCGGCACTCCTTCCTCGCCTGCATCTGTCACTATCAAATCTATCTGCCGCAGCACCGCTTGTACTTCTTCCCGCTTCCGCAGGGACAGGGGTCATTGCGGCCCACCTTTGTCTCCCGGCGCACCGGAACCTGCTTGTTCCCGCCATCCCCATCGCCATTCCGATTGGTAACAGCTTGTGCCAAACGGTCCTGCTGCCGCTGCTGTTCCTCTGAAACCAGCCTCACCCGGAACAGAAGCTGGATGACATCTTCCTGCATCTCCTGGAGCATGGCCTGGAACATCTCATAGGCCTCAAATTTGTATTCCATCAGCGGATCCCGCTGCCCGTAAGCCCGCAGGCCGATGCCTTCCCTCAGGTCATCCATGGCCCGCAGGTGCTCCATCCACTTGCTGTCCATGACCCTGAGCAGAATGACCCGCTCCAGCTCTCGCATCTCTTCAGTGCCCATAGCCCGCTCCCGCTCTTCATAGGCAGCGGTCACCCGGCTCAGCAGAAGCTCCCTGATTTCCTCCCGAGTCTTGCCGGACAAATCCTGGGCCGCCAGCCTTACTCCTTGGTTGGTAAGTTCAGCAATCCGCTGAGTGAGGCTGGTTAGGTCCCAATCACTCTGAGGCAGCTTTTCATCGGCATAGAAATCCAAAGCAGAATCCACCTGGCGCTGCAGCATATCCAGGATGTTCTCCCGGAGATCGCCCCTTTCCAGCACTGTCCGCCGCTGGCCGTAGATGGTCTCCCGCTGCTGGTTCATGACATTATCATACTCCAGTACCTGTTTGCGGATATCAAAGTGATGGGCTTCCAGGCGCTTCTGGGCATTCTCGATTGCTCGGCTGATCTGGGGATGCTCAATAGCCTCATTGGCCTCCCAGCCCAGCCGCTCCATGATGGCTGAGACCCGCTCGGAACCGAACAGCCGCATCAAATCATCTTCCAAGGAAACATAGAACCGTGAGGAACCCCGATCGCCTTGGCGGCCAGCCCGGCCCCGCAGCTGGTTATCGATGCGGCGGCTCTCGTGGCGCTCAGTGCCGATGATGTGGAGCCCGCCCAGCTCATTCACGCCTTCACCCAAAACGATATCGGTACCCCGCCCGGCCATATTGGTAGCAATGGTCACCACTCCCCGCTGGCCGGCCTCTTTGATAATCTCCGCTTCCTGATCATGGTACTTGGCATTGAGGACTGAGTGGGGGATGCCCCGCTGCTGCAGCATCCTGCTGAGCATCTCTGATTTTTCTATGGAAATAGTCCCTACCAACACCGGCCGCCCCTGGGCATGGAGCTGGCAGACTTCCTCCACCACCGCATCGAATTTGGCCTTCTCAGTCCGGTATACTGCATCTGGGTGATCGATGCGGATCATGGGCTTGTGGGTGGGAATTACCACCACATCCATCCCATAGATCTTCTGAAATTCCTCTTCTTCGGTTTCAGCTGTACCGGTCATACCGGCCAGTTTCTCATACATGCGGAAGTAGTTTTGGAAGGTGATGGAGGCCAGGGTCTGGCTTTCCCGCTCGATTTTCACATTTTCCTTGGCCTCAATGGCTTGATGCAAGCCATCACTGTACCGGCGCCCATACATCAAGCGCCCAGTGAATTCATCGACGATGATCACTTCACCGTCTTTGACGATATAGTCCCTATCCCGCTTAAAGAGGGTGGCCGCTTTCAGCGCCTGGTTGACGTAGTGGTTCAGCTGGAAATGCCTATCATCAAAGAGGTTGTCGATGTTCAGCATCTCCTCAATCCTAGCCACCCCTGCTTCTGTCAAGGTAACGGCCTTGGCCTTTTCGTCAACGGTGTAGTGCACCTCCCGCTGCAGCCGGGGCACCAGTCTGGCGAACTGATAGTACAGCTCGGGAGCTTCCTCCGACGGCCCGGAGATGATCAGCGGTGTCCGGGCTTCATCGATGAGAATACTGTCTACCTCATCGACGATGGCATAATGAAGGGGGCGCTGCACCATCTGTTCAGCATAAAGGACCATGTTGTCCCGGAGGTAGTCGAAGCCGAACTCGTTATTAGTTCCATAGGTCACATCGGCATTATAGGCTTGGCGCCTGTCGTCGAAGTCCAAGCCGTGAACAATGACCCCCACCGACAGCCCCAAGAAACGGTAAATCCCGCCCATCCACTCAGCGTCCCGCCGGGCAAGATAATCATTAACGGTGACCACATGTACCCCCTTGCCTGTCAAGGCATTCAAGTAAACAGGCAGGGTGGCAGCAAGAGTCTTGCCTTCTCCCGTCTTCATCTCTGCAATCCGGCCTTCGTGGAGGACAATGCCGCCCATGAGCTGCACATCGAAATGACGCATGCCCACCGTCCGGCGGGCGGCTTCCCGTACAACCGCAAAGGCCTCCGGCAAGATATCTTCTAAGGAGGCGCCCCGGGCCAGGCGCTCTTTGAACTCTCCTGTCTTGGCCTGCAGTTCGCCATCAGACAGAGCCTGAATCTCCGGTTCCAACCCATTGATCATCTCCACCTGTCCCTGCAGGCGCTTGATTTCTCTAGTGTTGGCATCAAATAGTCTCCGCAGTAAAGCCCGCATAGCGGCTCATCCTTTCTCGTTGGCTCCAACGAGTTCCCAGAACTAGTTTTTTCCCAATCTAACTATACCATATCTCCCACTGCCTTGAAAACGCGGCTGGGGAGAAAGCGATTCCCTGTAAACGCGGAAAGTGGGCAGGAATCTGCCCACTCGAGAGTCTGCTTGATTTGCGAAAACTAGTATTCTGGCTCAATTAACCCATAGTCACCGCCGTGCCGTTTGTAGACCACATTTACCTCACCGGTGGCCCCGTTTCCGAATACAAAGAAGTCGTGACCCAAAAGCTCCATCTGCAGCACTGCTTCTTCCACCGTCATTGGTTTGATGGCAAAGCGCTTCGTCCGTACAATCCGAGGCGGAGTGACTTCCTCCCGGCGGTCCTCCAAGGCTTCCACGGAGCTGTTGCCCACAACCCCCCGCAGGCCGGGTCCCTGCTGGCGCTTGAGAATGCGGGTCTTATGCTTCCGAATCTGCCGCTCGATCCTGTCAATGGCTTCATCCAGCGATGCGTACATGTCATCTGTGATGCCCTCACCCCTTACCAGCAGTCCGCCTACCTGAAGGGTAATTTCCGCTATCTGCCTATCCCTCTCGATCTTCATTACTACTTCCGCTAGCGGATCATGGGGAGCATCAAAGAATTTGGCTGTTTTGCTGATTTTCTTCTTGGCATACTCCCGCAATGCTGGAGTAACGTCTAGGTTCTTGCCTTTGACTACTACCCGGATTTCCTCTACAGCCACTCTCACCAACTCCTTTGAGCTTGGATTGACCGACTTCTAATAACATATTTCCGTGGGTTTCAACTCAACTCCTGCAGGGACAATCATCGCCTAAAGGAGCCCCCTTTGGCTAATATTTACCCCGATCACAACCAGGATACACCTCATTTAGACGGCTTTGGTTCAAATTTACTCAAATGTTACCCATGCCGGCTAGGTGAGTATACCGGTAAAAAAATACTCCGCGGGGAAATCCCACGGAGTATTGATTCCGTACAGTAATCCAGTTATTAATCCCTTACAACTTCACCACGTTAGCGGCTTGCGGGCCCCGCTCGCCTTCAACGATGTCGAACTCGACTTCCTGCCCCTCTTCCAAGGACTTGAAGCCTTGCTCCTGGATAGCGGAAAAG
>LFTN01000049.1:5731-8196 GCA_001513495.1 Clostridiales bacterium DTU087 | reverse complement strand
TAATCGAGAGAGGACTGGTTCTAGCCCAAAACGAGACAATAGAACATTCATGATGCCTAATTTGGAGCCTAGATGTCTTTGGGATTGCTAATTGCCCTGTCGCTGAACACCCGGGCGACCGGCCGCGGAATTGCTAGGGCACGTCTTTCCCAGCGACCTGAACTCTATCCCAGAGGAGAAGTACTCCAATGTCTATGTGTCATTGGACGAAGGCAAGACCTTCTCTCGCCTGGGAGGGGCCGACGTACGCAACCGCTGGTTTGACGAACACATGATTGTGGAAAAGAAGGATGGCCGTCTATGGATGCTGGTCCGTACTCAGAACGGAGTTGGACAAAGCTTTTCGGAAGATGGAGGCAGGACTTGGTCTCCAGGGACGGATACGGGATGGGGCGGCCCCAACTCACGTTTCTTTATTAGGCGCCTCGCTTCGGGGAATCTTCTGCTTGTAAACCATGCGGTATCTACAAGCCGCACAGATCTCACAGCATTCTTGTCACTCGATGACGGGTTATCTTGGCCTTATTCTCTGCTGCTAGACGAAAGAGCCAGCGTCTCATATCCTGACGGTGTAGAGGATGAGGATGGGAACATCTACATAATATATGATCGCGAAAGATATGGAGCTAAGGAAATACTACTCGCCAAGTTCACCGAGAAGGACATTATGTCCGGCGAAGTTGTTGCTCCTCAAAGCAGGCTCAAGCAGTTGGTTCACACAGCGTCTAGAAAAGGTTGATAGACAGCTTCCGTAGAAATTAGACCATGGTTGAGATATATCACGGCCTATGAAACCCCTTTGAAAAGAAAGCTGTTTGGTCCTGTTCAAAAATAGGGAACGATTAGTGTTGCTGGAAGTGATCTAGTGAGAGTGCGGTCTGGCGGGCGGCAGTGATGGGAATTGACTGACAATCGCTGTGTCTGTGATCGTTCCCTAAAGGCAATTCTAGACGGTAGAGATAAGGAGAACTCTAATGCACGAACAGCCTACATTAGAAGTCGTTACTCTAGGGGAAACGATGATTCGCTTTTCTTCAAAGATCGGTATCCGCTTGGAGCAAGCACATCAATTGGATGTGGAGATTGGAGGCACCGAGTCTAATGTCGCGGTAGCTCTGGCGAGGCTGGGTATTATGGCCGGCTGGATCAGCAAACTGGTTGAGAATCCCTGGGGCCTTCGCATTGCAGGCGAGCTGCGGCGGCACGGAGTTGATACATCTCGGATCATCTGGACCCAAGATGGCAGAGTCGGCACCATGTTCCTTGAGCCTGGAGCAAAGCCCCGATCAGCAGAGGTAGTCTACGATCGGGCCAACTCCGCGGCCAGCACCATGGGATTTGATGAGCTTGACCTGGATTACATATTGGCGGCCCGCCATGTGCATCTGACCGGGATAACTATGGCCCTTAGTGGGTCCTGCAGGGAAATGGTGAAGAAGGTTGCCGCGGAGATGCGCAGAGCTGGGAAGACAGTCTCTTTCGATGTAAACTACCGCCAGAAGCTCTGGATGCCAGAGGAGGCCAAGATGGCCGTTGATGAAGTCCTCAGTGACGTCAATCTCCTTATATCCACACTAGACGATGTCCGCAAGGTATTTGGCCTAACGGTTAACCCTGAGGAAGCCTGCAGGAAGCTACATGAGACGTACGGTTGTCCTTGGGTGATTATTACCATGGGAGGCGCGGGAGCCATTGGGTTCTTTGATGGGGAGATCAAGCAGGTTGGCGGTTACGAAGTTGAGCCAGTTGACCGGGTTGGTGCCGGCGATGCCTTTGCAGCAGGTGCTATCTATGGATTTCTGCAGGATTCGCCGGACATAAGCCTTAAGTACGGCATCGCCCTGGCAGCGCTGAAGCATACCATCTTCGGTGATCAAAGCTATCTAGGCATCAGGGATATCGAGCGGCTGCTGGCAGCTGGAGGGTCCGATATTCAACGCTAGCTAGAGCTGGTTATGCCTGAAAACCGTCACAGGAGGAATGACCGTGAAATACAAAGTGGATGTATATGAAAAGATCATGGCCAGCCGGGTTGTTGCCATCCTGCGGAAGATCGATGTGGGCAAGGCCAAGGAGATCGCCCGGGCGCTGCTGGAGGGTGGGATCTGCGCCATGGAGGTGACCATGGATACTCCAGGCGCGCTGGAAGCCATACAGATAATCAAGTCTGATCTGGGGGATCAAGCCGCCGTTGGAGCCGGTACGGTGTTGGATCCTGAAACAGGCCGATTGGCACTTTTATCAGGGGCAGAGTTTCTGGTTGCACCCAATCTAAGAGCCGACGTGATCCGCCTGGGGAATCGTTACGGCCGCCTCGTTATCCCAGGCTGCTCAACTCCATCAGAAGTTGAAAACGCGTATGAGGCAGGCGCGGACATTGTCAAGCTGTTTCCCGCAGCAGACCTGGGGCCGGGTTATATTAAGAGCATCAAGGGGCCCTTGGGCCATATCACAGTGATGGCAAC
>LFTN01000049.1:0-5663 GCA_001513495.1 Clostridiales bacterium DTU087 | reverse complement strand
GATTTTCAGGTCTTAACAGACTATGCAGCGGGGCTGGTTGCAAAGGCAAGAAAGTGAGGATGGATACAGCAGAATCTCTATGAGCTGGATGTCAACTCCGCCATGAGAAGGCAAATCCTGGGAACTCATAGTAGTGGAACCGAGCTGGCCTCGTCCGGCTCGGTTCCACTGGTTTTTGCCAAACCTCGCGTAATTGTCTCTAGCGACGATGCTTACTCCTTCTTCTCGGGCCAAACTTGCCTCCCACCTACGTATGTAGCTGTCACCTGCATCTCTAACAGCTCTTCTGGCGGTGCCTTGGTTGGATCCTTGGGCAGCACCACGAAATCTGCCAGCTTGCCTGGTGTAAGGCTGCCTTTGACAGCCTCCTCCTGCGCTGCATAGGCAGAGCCTCTCGTAAACAGCGCTAAGGCCTCCATGGGGGTAAGGCGCTCATCTGGGTGCCAGCCGCCGGGTGGATTGCCGCTGCGATCCTGGCGGGTGATGGCAGCGTGCATGCCCCAGAGGGGATTGCAGCTTTCCACAGGGCAATCGGAACCGCCGGCGGTTCTAATCCCCAGCTGCTGCATTGTCTTCCAAGCGTAGATGGAGAAGGCGCTGCGCTTACCGATCCTTTCTTCTGCAAAGTGCAGGTCTGTGGGGACAAAGATAGGTTGAATGTCGGCGACGATGCCTAGAGCAGCCATTCGCTCAAGCTGCTGCCGGCCTGCGATCTGACAGTGGATGACCCGGGGGCGGACAGTCCAGCAGGGGATCAACGCTTTGGCCCGTTCATAGCTTCTCAGCACCATCTCCAGTGCCCCATCGCCGATAGCATGCACAGCAGTCTGCAGATTGGCTTCGGCCGCCAGCCGGACCAGCTCATCCAGCTCTGCTTGGGTATAGATGGGCATTCCGGAGGTATCAGGTGCATCGGCATAGGGTTGGCTGAGGGCAGCCGTTCGAGCTCCCAGGGAGCCGTCTGCGAAGAGCTTAAGCGGGCCCAAGGAAAGGTGAGGACCCAGATTGGGCCAGCATCTGCGGGCATCTAGGTACGCGGCAGCATCATCAGGTGTTGGCATCACTGCCTGGAGAAGAATCCGGATGGGCAGCTCACCGGCGGCTGCCAGCTGGTGGTAAGCATCCAGCCGCATTGACAGCGTACCAGCTCCATCTAGGTCGGCACTTTGCACAGTAGTCAGTCCCAAAGCGGCAGCCGCCCGGGCTGCTTTAGAAAGGACTTCCTTTAGATCGGTCACAGTCGGCTCTGGCAGCAGCCTTCTTACCAGTGCAATAGCGTTCTCCCTCAAAATACCGGTAGGTTCAAAGCCATCTGCTGCTCGATCGATACCCCCTCCGGGAGGGTCAGGGGTTGCGGCATTAATACCCGCCAGTTCCAGCGCCTTGGAATTAACGGCACAGACATGGCCGCATACCCTAGTGAAGATCACCGGGCGGTGGGCTGAAATCTGGTCTAGATCATCCTTGGTGGGCAGAGTCTTGACGGCAAAGGTCTCGTCATTCCAACCCCGCCCTATTATCCACTCCCGATCTGGATTGCTCCGGGCGTACTCCCGGCCGAGGCGGATCACGTCATCAACGGATCGGGCTGCCGTGAGATCCGCACCCATCATCCCCAGCCCCCAGTGGAGCAGGTGCATATGGCTGTCGTTGAAGCCGGGTACAACCACTTGTCCCTGCAAATCAATGCGCTGGGTATCCCGGGGTGCAATAGAGGAGAGAACCTCAGCCTTGCCGACAGCCAAGATCCTGTCACTGGATACCGCTATAGCTTCGGCTGCAGGCTGGCTGGGATCCATAGTTATGATCCGTGCATTGTAGAACAACTTGACCGGTGATACTGGGGAACGCGGCATATCTCTGTCCTCCGTTCTGCTGCCCATATGCCTTGTATCAACCACTCTGTCTAGCCAATGAGCTCCTTGCTGATGCTCTCCAGGCAGCCCATCTCTGCTGCCAGGCTCATGACGGTGTAGCGGTGGGGCCTCATTTCCTTGGCGCTTCGCAAACTAGCTTCCACCCATTCTCTTTCTATACCCAGCTCCTCGGGCTCTTGACAGAGATTTAAAGCGCTAAGATGCTCTCGCATAGTGTCCACTGGGAGGAGGGACCTGGGAACCTCAGCTTGAATCCGATCCCAGTTGGGTACCACCAAGTCACCGGTGCGCCTGGAGAGTTCTTTTTCCCTATACTGCTCCCAGGTGGGAGAATAGAGCACTTCCCATGCCTCTCCAAAATCCCTTTCCACAGTCTCTTTGTAATGGGAAATCGGCAGTCTGGCTGCGTAGATTTGCTCCCAAGGCAGGGCATCGGGCTGCAGCGCTAGGATCTGCTCATACATTTTTGTGATCAGCAGCGTGCCGATGGCTACCTTGTCCCCGTGGTAGAACAGGCGGCCGTGGGCAAGGCTCTTGACTTCCCAGAAATGAGCCAGTTCATGTTCTGCTCCTGCGGCTGGGCGGGAATCACCGAACATGAGGATAGCTACTCCTGAGAGGATCAACCCCTCGGTTAAGCGCAGGAGGGCATCGGGGTCACCAGCGCTTAGAGCAGCTACGTCCTCTAGTGTACTGGACAGCACCTGCTCCACAATGCTGGCAATGGCGGGACAGTAGTATTCACCATTGATGATATGGGAAAGCCGCCAATCGGCCAAGGCTACAGACTTGCCCAGTAGATCCCCAAATCCAGCCGCGGCCATTTCTCTTGGGGCCGTGGCCAGGATGCTTGGATCGATATAAATAGCGGTGGGATATGCTGCCAGCATACTCTTCTTGAAACCGCCGACCAGCAAGGCAGCTACTGTGGATGCATATCCATCCATGGAAGCAGCTGTGCCTACGGAGATAAAAGGCTTCCCGGTCTTGCGGGCCACAAAGCGGGTGATATCATTAACGGTGCCTGAGCCAACTGCTACTAGAAACCCTTGGTCATAGGGTGCCTTCACAAGAACTTCGCCGAGGCTGCGTTCATCGGGCAAAACCCAATGGGATGGCGTGAAATCATGATGCGGACGAAGGATCACCCGGTCTGAAGGTATCCCTGCCTGTCGCAGTATATCCTCTACCTGCCTCCCAGCTGTCTCAAAGGTGGTCTCATCAGCTACAATGACCGCCGTCCCGGCCATACCCAGCTCGGGAATGTCCTCTCCCAGCTGGCTGAGGGCGTTCTCACTTAATCGGATCTTTTTGATGGGAATCTCATGTACACGGCCGCACTCACATTGAAACCTAGACCCTGCTAGTTCCTCTAGTTTCCAAGTCATGGTGGAGCTCCTTTCCGAAGAGAGTCAAGGGATTGCCGATCTCATTTGTCTTCGATGCTGATTGGAGGTACTCCTTCGGATTGGAAAAGATCCATCTTGCCTGTCAGGAATGCAAGGCATTTGAAAACAGTAGTGATGTCTAGCCGCGTATGGGTGTATCAGAAGGGAAAGGAAACAACAAGACCAGGCAGAAGTATAGGCATCGGTGCTCTTTGACGTGACCCAGAAAGATGGGGTATGGAATGACCAAGACAGGAGCGATCCATAGTGATGGGATATCGTGAGCGGTTCGCCAAGGTTCTAGCCCATGAGGAGGTAGACAGGCCGCCCTTTGATTTGGCCGGCACATCCTTGAGTGCTATGCATCCGGCAGCAGAGGCAAGGCTAGCCGAGTATCTTGGCTTTAGCGGCTCCCCTAACGGGCGATATGATAAGTTCGATGAGAGAATCCTGAAGTACTTTGATATCGACTTTCGGCGGGTGGGGGATATTATCGAGCCGGAGGGCGGCCTTGCCCAGAAGATATCGCCAGTAGAGCATATTGATGTCTGGGGTGTACGGAGGCGGTTTGACGGCCGCTACTGGACCATTGTCAAACATCCTCTGCAAGGGGCAAGCCGGGAAGATCTGAGAAAATACCCATGGCCAGACCCCGAGCGTATACCACCCGGGCTGATTGACAAATACGTTGAGGAGGCCCGTTACCTTTTTGAGGAAACAGACTATGTGGTTTGTGCTGAGCATCCTGTGTACGGTGTCTTGGAGCTGGGCTGCTGGATGTGCGGCTATGATGATTTTCTTATGAGGCTTGTCTTGGACCCGGCTTTTGTCAGGGAGTTTTTTGACATAATCTTGTCCTATCAGAAGAAGGTCATTGACATATATTACGGTGCCCTGGGACCATATATCCACCTCACCACAAGCGGGGACGATTTTGGCATGCAGACAGGCCCTATGATCTCTCCCGCAGTGTTTCAAGAGCTGGTAAGTCCATATATGGCAGAGCGCATCGCCCATACAAAGCAGTATACGCAGGCTGCCTATCTGCATCACACCTGCGGTTCGGTTGTCCCCTTAATCTCTGAGCTTATCAATATCGGGATAGACATTCTCAATCCCATCCAGCCCAAGGCAGCAGGGATGGTGCCCGAGAATCTAAAGGAACAGTTTGGGGGAAGTCTTTGTTTTCACGGCGGTGTCGATACCCAGGAGCTTCTGCGGCTAGGAAAACCTGATGAGGTCAAAGCTGCAGTGCGCAAGCTGGTTGAGACCCTCGGAGCCAGCGGCGGTTATATCCTCGCACCGGCACACAATATCCAGGAGGACGTCCCTCCAGAGAACATTGCTGCCATGTATCAGGCACTATAATCCTAGGTATGAGCAGCAGTTTGGGTTGTGGCTGTTTAGAAAGCTCTCGACTAATGTAGACTACTCTTCCGGAGGACAACAAGCGATGAAACATGCACCGGTATTACTCGTGATTGATGTCGGCGGGACCAACACCATCTGCGAAACGTATGACTTGGAAGGATCTGAGCTGTTAAGCCTGACCGACAGCACTGCCCAGATATTTGCGAAAGGTACAGAGGGGTTTGTCCAGCACGTTAAGGACTTCATCCAAAGCCATATGGCAATGTATCCCCACACAGCTCTAGGTGTGATCATTGTGGGAGTACCTGGCGTAGTCTCAACCGATGGGGCTAGGGTGATCTCGTGCCCCAACCTAAAAGCCCTAGATGGGATCGCCCTTGGCGAAGAACTGTCTCAGGCAACAGGGGTATCTGCCTATCTATACAAGGACACCGAGCTTGCTGCAGTCGGTGAACAGCAGCTCGGTGCAGCCCGAGGATTTGCCAATACAGCCTGCGTTATGGTGGGTACCGGTATCGGCTGTGGATTAGTCATCAATGGCCAGATTTGGAGGGGAGACCACAGCCTCGCGGGGGAGCTGGGACATACGGTAGTCATCCCAGATGGCAGGTTGTGTACTTGCGGCAGGCGGGGCTGCCTTGAGATGTATTGTTCAGGCAAAGCCTTTGGGCGGCAAGCCGTTGAGCTCGGCATTGCTCCCTCGGGGGGGCATGCAGAAAAGGCTTCCCACCTTGCCCGTCTGGTGTTTGAAGCGGCAAAAAGAGGCAGCACCGCTGCGGAGAAGGTCATCACCAGCGGTTTTGCCTTGCTCGGAATAGCATTGGCCAACATGGTAAACGTGCTTAACCCTGGGATCATTGTCCTTGGCGGAGGTTTGATGACTGGAGGTGCGGAGTTTCGTTCGGTCATTGAAAAGTTGTATTTGGACTCAGTCAGAAGCTCTGCAGTGTCAGTTCCGGCACTTGTTGAGTCACAGCTGGGGGCCAAGGCAGTAACCAAAGGTGCCTGGGTGGAGGGTAAGAGAATC
>LFTN01000087.1:951-9966 GCA_001513495.1 Clostridiales bacterium DTU087 | reverse complement strand
CTGCTGCAAATAGATGGGGTGTTCCCCATCGAAGTCAGAGTGGACAGACTACTGATGCCTGACAGCAGGGAGGCCGAAATCTCCCGGGTGGCCACGCAAGCCAATCGCGCCCTCACATCTGGCCATGACACCGTCGTCTATACATCCCGAGAAGTCATCAAAGGCAGCGGCAGCGCCGAGTATCTGCGTATCGGTGAGGTTGTAGCCAGCTCACTAGTTCAGATCGTCCGCGGGCTGCAAGTCCAGCCCCGCTTTTTCGTCGCCAAGGGCGGAATTACATCCAGCACTATGATCACCGAAGCCTTGGAAGCAAGGACAGCCCTAGTGCTGGGACAGATCTTAAAGGGGGTTCCCGTCTGGAAGCTGGGTGCAGAAAGCCGCATGCCGGAACTGCATTGCGTGATCTTTCCAGGTAATGTCGGTGATGAGAATGCTTTATCGCTGGCGGTTCAGCGATTGCGAGGACAGCCCCATTCCTAGATCCCAAGGTATGCGCCCCATGGTCATTATTGTTGTCACGAGCACAGTCAGATGACATTTTTTCAGGGCTGCCATAAGATAAGCCCCGGGGGGGAGGAACCTGCCGTTAGGCGACTGCCGCCGGCAGTCCCTCCAGTCTATCCCGAGGTTCTGCATATGGCTCAATATCGACTTGTTTGATCCCCTTTTAGCACCCTAAAGGCCAAAATGCGGCAGCCAGTCGCGGTTGGCTTCAAACATCTCATCAACCATATTCTCAATCTCTTCTAGGCTCAGCACCGCTGATGTCAGTGGATCCATGCAGATGGCATGGAACACTTTCCGCTTATCCCCTGTCAAGCAGCCTTCTACTGCCAGGTCTTCACAGGCCGCATTGGTGTTATTCAAGATAGCCAGGTGGTCAGGCAGCTTGCCGACCCGCAGCGGCTCCACACCCCGCCTGGAGGCAAGCATGGGGATCTCCACACAACATCCTTCCGGTAGATTATCGATCAAGCCGAAATTCCTGGTGTTGCCGTTAAATTCAAACATGGTTCCGTCCCCGAACACCCCGTTGAAGATATAGGCGGCGTACTCTGACCCCCTGGTGAGGTTCACCGCGTCCTGTGCCAGCCATTCTTTGATCTCATCTTCCCATGTATCTTCACGCCTCAAGTATTCCTTGAGTATGTAAGCATACTCGCCGGGGTTCCAGCCGGTTCCGTGGGTACAGTAACGTTCAATCAAGTCTGGGCGCTTGCGGAACCAGGCATTGTACTCCGAGTTGTGCCCGCTGGACTCGGTAACATAATAGTCCAAGTGCAGGTACATCTCATTTCTGACGATTTCTGTGTTATAGATCTCCGGGTTCTCAGTAATTGCCTTGCGGATCAATGGATAAGCGTCTTCTCCATTCCATTTGAAGCTGAGATACCAAGCCTGGTGGTTGATACCGGCACAGAAATACGTGACCTCCTCCATAGGAGCACCGATCCAGTGGGCCAGCATTGCAGCCGTGCCTTGAACGCTGTGGCATAGGCCTGTGATTTTGATGTCTGACACTTCTTGAACCGCGCGAATCAACATCCCCATGGGGTTGGTATAGTTGAGAACCAGCGCATCGGGGCAGTATTTCTCAACATCCCGGGCTATGTCAATCATGACGGGAATAGTCCTTAGGGCTCTAAATATGCCGGCCGGACCCCTGGTATCGCCGACATTGATGTCGACACCGTATTTCTTGGGGATTTCAATGTCTTTTCGCCATACCGAGACACCACCCTGAAGGATGGTAATCAGAACACCGTCAGCATCCTTCAGTGCCTCTGCCCGATCCATAGTGGCGGTGACTTTTGCTGGATAATTCCCGGCAGCGACAATCTTTTTGACCGCTTGTTCAATGTAATCCAAGCGCTTCTTGTCGATATCCATCAAGGCAATCTCGCAGTCTTGAAACGCCGGAAACGAAAGTATGTCTCGAACTAGGCTCCTGGTAAAGCCAAAACTGCCCGCACCAATAAATGCAAACTTCATAGACTCAACCCTCCATCATTGATGTGAATACAAACCGTTCAAGATATTGCCGCTCTTCGCCCACTCCGCCTTCATGCCGCTATAACTATTCTTACTTTGACAAAATTCTCCTCCCCGTCGTCACCCCTTCACCATCTTTGTGGACTATTTTGTCAACGCATCAGATCGAGTCACAAGGGGCAGCACAGAGCACGATGGTGTCGAAAACCTGCAGGTGAAAACAAGAGTAAGGGCCTATAGCTAATCCAAAAAGAGCCGCCAGGGTGCAGCTCTCTCCAGCGGCGGCTATCAAAAAACCACATCATGCCATTGTGTCAATGATGACATGATGCGGTCTACAGGGGATTCATAGAGCTATATTCTCTTGAGAAGCCTCTCTGGTGCCCATAGCTCCAGCGCAGCCATCACCTGCCCACTCCAACTAAGTCAACCAAGCAGCAGCTGGATGAGTGATTCACTGCAGCCTTGCCCGCCAATGCAATGGCTCCCCAAAGGGCTATATCATCGTGGACGCTGGAAGCTTCTATAGGCGGGACCTTGACGCCCCTGGGAGTCAAGTGCCCTTTGACAAATTCAATGGCCGGCGGAAGCAGGAGATCTGCACTGTTCATCACCCCGCCGCCGAGTATGACTATATCGGGATCGAAGGCAGCGATAATATTCGCAAGGCCAATACCAAGGTTAAGAGCCACTTCCTCCAAGATTTCCCGGGCAAGCCCATCTCCCTGTCTAGCAGCTATAGAGACTGTCTTGGCCGTTATATTGTCAATCCCGCCGGCAAGGCCTGTCATCATGGTGTCATGCAGCTCGGCCCTTTCCCGGGCGATGCGCCCAATGGAGGTACCGGAGACCAGCGACTCGAGACAGCCCCTGCTGCCGCAGGTACAGCCAGGGCCATTGGGCGCCACTATCATATGGCCGAACTCGGCGGCCAGCCCCTGGGTACCTGCCAAAGGTACGCCATCAAAGATGGCAGCCCCGCCAATCCCAGTGCTAATGGTTAAGTACAACACCTGGCGATGGCCCCGCCCTTTGCCGTAGACAACCTCTCCCACACCGGCGGCGTTGGCATCATTCTCCATCAGCACCGGAATACCTGGGGCCAAATCCTCAATGAGAGCAGCCATAGGAACATTATCAAGCCCAGGGAAGTTGGGTGATGACAAGCCAATCCGCCTGGTCGCGTCAACGAATCCGCCGAAGGCTATGCCAATGCCCGCGACTTCCCCGGGCGCTGTCGCCAGCAGCTCCCTTGTGTTATCCAAAACCTTCTCTATTGCCTGCTCCGCACCTAACTCACGCTCGGTGGGGACTACCCGTTTTTCATGAAATCGCCGCTCATTACACCCTACAAGTCCAAATGCCAGTTTTGTATTACCTATATCAATACCCAGTAAGTAGCCCTTACCCACAGATTCTAGCCCCCCTTGATTCCGCCAAGTTCAAGGCCTAATCCATAGCGAGCTGCTGCGATTGTTGCATAGTCTCCAATGCTCTCTCCCAAGGCGGCTGGGACTACTTGACAGCGTTGGGCTGCATCCGGCAAGGCTTCTTCGGCAATGACCTGCAAAGCACCGGGGCGCAGCAGCTGTTCACAGCGGGCATAGATACTGCCAATGACAATGATGTCAGGATTTAACAAGTCAATCAGAATCGACAAGCCCCTGCCCAGGTAAAATGCCGACCGGTCCATGATCCTCTTCGCCAGGATATCTCCATCGGCAGCCGCCTGCGACACAGCTTTAGCATCTAGATCATCCAGGCACTCAGGGGAAGGACAGAAGCTAACCTGCTCTCCCCTCTGCCAGGCCTCCTTTACTTCCTCTTGAGCCATGCGGGCAATGCCGCCTCCGCTGCAGAAACCCTCAAAGGAACCAGCCTTGCCGTAGCCCACTGGGCCTGTTTCCGCCAAACGGATATGACCTACCTCGCCTGCCAAGTCGGAACTGCCCACAAATAAACGGCCGTCTAAGATCAAGCCTGCACCCAATCCTGTGCCGAAGGTCAAAAAGATCACATTCCGATATCCCCTGGCGGCTCCAAAATGCCATTCTGCCAAAGCGCAAGCGTTGGCATCATTCATAAGAAAAGCCTGTCCGCCATATCGTTTTGTCAGTAGATCTACGATGGGTACATAGTCCCAGCCCGGCAGATTCGGCGGCGACAGGATTATACCCTGTCGGCTGTCCAAGGGGCCTCCACAGGAGATTCCAAAAACCGGATCGCCGCTATGAGCCGGCTCAGCAGCAAGGAGCTCATCCACCGCCTCATAGATCCGCCCCAGAGTATAGTCCAGCCCTCTGTCTGTCTCTGTGGCGAATCTGATCTTATGTTTAATGCTGCCATCTAGGGCAGCAGAAACGACGGCACACTTGGTGCCACCGATATCGATTCCAATCATTTGCATACCTGGCGTACTCCTTTACTGTCTATCGTGCAACGTCTATCTAGAAGCTACCATATCGCAGCTTTTCCTGCAAAGCTTTGCCCTTCATCTGTTCCTCTTCGATAAACACTATGTAATGGCATCAGACTGCTGTCAAACCCGGCAAGGTGAGGGCTTCCCCTCACCCGCCAGGCCGCAATCTTGATCTCTCATCCATCAATTACGCTAGGGGCCTTTCCAGCAAGTCTAGTTCAACAACTTCCTGGCCCTTCTCGTCAGGAATCAGGAATGTCTTGATCTCAAAGGGTTTGAAATGGGTCTGCCATTCCCGATCCTGCTGCCATTTGAAGGAGCAGCCAGCTGCCAGGCCGTGGGCTTCATAGGCTCTCAAGACATAGCCCTTGCCATCCTCATGCCGCTTGATGGCAGATATAAGCACATTCGGCTGGTCTACCTCAAATCCTGAGTATGTTGTCGGCAAGTGCCCCCCATGATTTGACTCCTCCAACACCAGCATGGGCGCATTAAGCTCCAAGCCGTGTTTTGCAGGATTGGCCTGGGGCCAATCACCCTGGTGGGGAACCAGCCGATAGGTAAATTCCTGTATTCCTTGGTCTATGAAGTGGTAGAACCCTCCCGGCTCCGTCTCCCTGGGAATGTGATGTGCGAAAACCGGGCTCCGCAGGACGGTAAGCCGCATGCGGTTTCCATTCACGTCATAGCTGTACTTGGCGTCATTGATGATGCTCAGGCCGTATTTCTGATCATCGCCGGCATCGCCGGTGACATCAAACCAGTGCAGCCCGGGCTCTTCTTCTCCGTCAGCCGGCCTCTGGATGGCACCAAAGGCAATCTCATAAGTCGGCTGGGGATTGGTCACATTGACGGGGAACTCCAGCTTCAGTGCCTTGTACTGCTCCCGCCAATCTACTATGGTTCTTACATCAACATAAGGCAGCCCTGCATACACCGTGAACTCCTGGATAACCTTGGAGCAGCCGTACCGGCTGGTAACCCTCAGGATCCCCCGTACCGGCCCAGCTTCCACCAGCTCCACCTTAGAATCAACGAACCTGCCGACTTCCTGATCGAACCGGAAGACAGCGTGGCTCCAGGTATCGCTGGTATCATGGATGACTACCGGCACTGCGGCATCGCCTGAGAATACCTCCCAGCCAGTAGCCTTATCGGTCAGGCCTTGGATGTACCCTGTACGGGGATCCAGCTTGAGTTCAAGATGCTCGTTACCCAAGGTGGTGTCTGTTACAGTGACGCTGTCCGCCTGTACGCTGGGCTTGCGGGCATGCAGCCTATAGACAGTATAACCTCCCGCCGGCACATCGGCAATAAATGTGAGCGCTCTCCGCCAGCCTGGCCAGATCACAGCAGATGTCTCGATGGACTGATAGGGGATCTCCTCTCCGGCATCATTGGTCACTGCCATCTCTTCCGGCCCCCACATCAACTCCAGGACCACCGGCGCCACCTGCCTGTGGCCGTGGGGATTCCAGATGACAATGGGAGTACCTTCAGCAGAAGTGTCTATCTTGCCAGCTATCGCCTGCAGGGCCAGCTGCGCGTTTTCCTCAGCGATCTGCAGGGCTCGTCCATGCAAGTGTCTCGCATCTTCATAAGCTTCCCTGATGGAAGTACCGGCCATTATGTCATGGAAGTGATTGAACAGAACGTCCTTCCAGGCCTGGGTGAACTCTCCTTGCGGATAGGCAAACCCAGCCAGGTCGGCGGCAAACACGGCCAGCTTCTCTGCAGAGGCCAGCCCATGCTCAGCCTTCCGGTTATTCTGCTTAATCTCGGAGTGAACCGAATAGCAGCCGCTGGCATGGTGCTGAAGATCATCCCGTACAACAGGGAAATCTAATCCCCGGTCCTCGAGAGCTTCGAAGAACTGAATAGGATCGCTCAGCAGGATATCCACATCCTGGCTGGCATCAGCCGCCTTTTGGATATTCACCAGATTCTCCTTCGTTGGACCGCCGCCGTGGTTGCCTACTCCGTAGAAGCACATGAGCAGGGGTTGGTCTGCAGAGAGTTCTTCCTTGGTCTTTTCGATCTTCTGTACCAGGCCGTCACTCCAATCGGAGTTGTAGGAAATCGGGATCTGGTAGGCCAATACCCGGCTGCCGTCGGGGCTCTCCCACTGGAAGATCCGCCCGGGAAGTTCCGGCTTCTCATGGGTTCCCGGCCGCATAAATACATAGTAGTCCATTCCGGTCTTCTTGAGTATCTGAGGCAGCATGCCGGAATGGCCAAAGCTGTCGACGTTGTACCCTACCCGGATATCCACACCGAACTTCTCTTGGAAATAGCGGATACCGTACAGCGCCTGCCTGACAAAGCCCTCATTCCCAGGGATGTTGCAGTCCGGCTGCACCCACCAGCCGCCAACGATGACCCAGCGGCCTTCCTGTACCCTCTGCTTGATCTCCTCAAAAAGCTCCGGATCGCATTTTTCGACCCATTCATACATGGCAGCTTGACTGGAGGTAAACACAAAGCCTTCAGTCTCCTTCATCCGGTCGAGTGCTGAGCGGAACGTGGCCCGCATAGCTCCCAGCCCCTCCGGCCACCGCCACAGCCATACAGGGTCAAGGTGAGCATTGCCGATCATGTGGATCTGATGATTGGTACCTGCTGCATGCTTACGATTCATGGATGAACCTCCGTTTCTCTTATCTTATTATCGCGACACCTTCTCTTCAGCAAGTTTCAGAAAGGCTGCTTCCATCCATGCTATCCGCTGCCGTGGTATGTAACCGTGGTCGATTCCCTCGTCCATACAGGCAATAAATCCGCCTTCCTGCCTCGCCAGCTTCTCAACCAATGAGCGGGCCTCTGCTTCAATCTCTTCCTTGGAGCCGTGGATCAAGGTAGTCTGCATGTCCACCGGACACATGAAGCAGACTCTGCCGGCAAACTCCCGCTGGAGGTTATCGATGCCCATCAGCCGGGGCTGGTTCACATTGAGAATGTTGGCACCGATATCAATCAAGTCACCAATGATATCGAAAACGTATCCGCAGCTGTGGAAGAGAACATCTTTGCCCTTGCCCCTAATCATTTCAAACTGTTTTGCATATAGGGGCTTAAAGAGTTCCCTCCAGAGTTTAGGATCAATCATCAGCGCTTTCTGGGTGCCCCAGTCATCAGCAAATCCCACGGCATCTACATCCGGAATCTCAACGATCTGCTTGATCATCGCGGATTCCCACTCAAACACTGTGTGGATAATCTTCAGCGCCAGAGGGCGATTAACATATAAGTCCACAAAGAACTGCTCCATGCCCCTCAAGAAGGTAGCCCTATTCATGCCGGTTAGCCCAAGCCCCGCAGCGATGTATTTCTCCGGATGTTCCCGGATAGTCCGGTTGATCCCATCCAGCCTGCCGGCTGCATAGGGGTCCGGTACTTCGATGCCAGTGGTTCCGTCCCAATCAGACAGGGGATGCCCTTTCACCTGTCCGAAGGAGCTCACAATGGTATCTGACAGTGTATCCCATGTAAAGCCCCATTCATCCTGATGGGGATCCTCCGGTTCCCAGTCAGCAGCCGCTTCCACTCCACATCCAGCGATATCGCTCCGTTCAACACAAAATGCATATCGCAGCGGAAACCGGTCGGGACCGCCCAGATTGGCAGCCCGCTTAACCCTCTCCTTTGAGTTCATCCCATCACCCCGTCGGTTATTCTCATCCTTTCATGCCTGTCAAAGCAATACCTTGGATGAAGTACTTCTGTGTAAAGAAGAACAGGATAATTATAGGCAGCAGCATGACTACTGCAGCAGCCATCAACAGTGCCCATTCAGTATCGTGCACGCTCTGAAACGCTTGGAGTCCCAAGGATAGGGTGCGCATCTCCGGTGTATGCAGATAGAGAAGCGGGCCTACGAAATCGTTCCAAGTATGCATGAACTGAAAGATTGCCACTGTGGCCAGAGCCGGTTTTGACAATGGCAGCATGATCCGGGTGAATGCAGTCAGCTCGCTGCACCCATCAATGGCCGCGGCATCGAACAAGTCTCTGGGTATGGTGAGGAAAAACTGCCGCAACAAGAAGATGGAAAAAGGATGGCCGAAATAGGCGGGTACGATCAGCGGCTTCAGCGTATTGATCCAGCCAAAGGATTTGAAGAGCACAAACAGGGGGATCATCACCGCGTAAAAAGGAACCATCATGGTGCCAAGCAAGATGATGAACAAGATGTTCTTGCCCGGTGCGTCATACCTGCGGTTTATCCCATGGAGACACATTGTAAACCACCGTTTCACGGACGCACTGCCGCCTCCAGTGTAGCCACCGGCTCGTGGAGCAGCCGCTGCAGCACCAGGACAGCTCCTCCCACTGCAGAGGTCTTCGGGCCCAGCTGGCCTGCCTCAATCCGCAGGTCGTTGGCCACATGATAATAGCACCTGGCAATTACCCTGCGCCTAACGATATCTACCAGCTCGGGGAAGCCCCTGGTCAAGCGGCCGCCTAAGATCACCATTTCCGGATCATAGGAGTTGATAGCCGACACCACTGCAGTCACGATATAGTCCAAAGTCTCATCGAGAAGTTTCCTCACACCGGGCTCTCCTGAACGATAGGCCTCCACCAGATGGGAGATCACCTTCCGG
>LFTN01000087.1:0-937 GCA_001513495.1 Clostridiales bacterium DTU087 | reverse complement strand
CCATTGACGACACGAGCTGAACGGGCGCGGCTGACTATTGCCGGGATAGAAGCTACTGTCTCTAAGCAGCCGATATTGCCGCAGTCACACCGCTGTCCCTTGGGCTCCACAGTGAAATGGCCAATTTGCCCAGCGATATCGTGGGCCCCTTCATACAATTGATGGTCAAAAATGATCCCTGAACCTATACCCTCTCCCAAAGAGATAAACACCAGGCTGCTGACGTCCCGGCCAGCCCCAAACCAGGCTTCACCCAGGGCGCTGGTGCGGGCGTCGTCATTCAAATGGCACGGTACCTGGTAGCGCTGCTCGATTATGTATTTTAGGGCGATGTTTTGAAAGCCCGGGAAATTGGGCGGTTCGTATATCTTGCCTTCATCGACATCAACCGGTCCGGGGGTTCCAACACCAATCCCAATCAGCGGTGCTTTCATCTGCCGGGCCGCTGTCAAGAGACCTTCGATAACCTGGTATAAAGAACTCAGCACCACATCCGAAGCCGAACCCTGGGCGAAATTGATCTCCTGAGTTGCCAGGGGAGCGCCTTTCATATTGGTGAGGAGCCCGTACACACTGTTGCGGGCAATTTCAAGGCCGATGATCAAAGCGCCTTCGTTGTTGAGAGTCAACATTACCCGGCTGCGGCCTATGGGTTGGTTAACACTGCCTGTCTCCTTTACCAATCCCAACTCCACAAGCTCGGCGACCAGATTACCCACTGCCGGGTTACTGAGGCCCGTCTCCTTGGCCAGCTCTGTCCGGGAGATCAAGCCTGCCCTTCTGATTGTTCTAATTATAACCGACAGATTGCGGTTCTTGATGTCCGCCGCATTGTGGCCTCTTAATCTACTCATCTACATCACTCATTGTTATTCTTATTAATTAAAACTATCGGCGGCACTATAAGAATACGCTTGACGCGCCGCTCTATCAGCTT
>LFTN01000149.1:1118-6311 GCA_001513495.1 Clostridiales bacterium DTU087 | reverse complement strand
CCCCTTCATCCGGATCCAGAAATCGGCCGCATCCCGCTTGCCTGACTTAAAGTCCTCGACGATCTTTGTCACCACATGCACACTTTCCGGCGGATGGCACCTTTCTACACTCCTGCCGATAACAGCCTTGGTGCGGGTAAAGAACCGCTCCTTCCCTGCAGAGAAGTACCGGACGACATTATCTCGGTCAACGAAGGTTATGTCAACAGGCAGGTGATTGAAAACCAGTTCAATCTCCTTCAATGTCAAAAACCCTGTGGGAAGTTCTAGGTAGCCCTCCGGTGCCTGTTTGGGAGCAGCTTCTATCTTAGAGCTGCGCTGCGGCTGCCATTTTGCTTCCGGGGTTACCAGAGTATAGCCGATCTCATCACTCTCTTCGGCAACTGCCAGCCACTCGTCTTCTGACAGTGTCTCCAGGGACATGGGCAGCAAGATCTTTTCCTCTTTGTAGATCATACTATCCATTTCCTCCAAAACCGGCCGCACCTTGGAGTCGATCTGGCCTTTGAGCTGTTCCCCCGGCAGAGACCCGGCTTCCGCTAGGAGAGATGAGATCGCCTTCAGGCCTGCCCGGATATCATCGTGAAGTGACCACATGACGCTGGAGGGACCGGCGATGCCGTTCCGCTCTAAAATGGGGAACAGGAGGTTTTCCTTGCGGCTGTAGTGCTTTTCCACCTCAGTGAGCTGCTGGTGAAGCTCCTTCCACTCTCCCAGCAGCCGAGGGCGGTCTGCATCCCCGGCGGTCACAAGCTGGTCCAATACGCCTCTTGCCTGTGCGATCACTTTCCCCAGGGCTTCGTTTTCCAGCCGCATGGTATGGACCGGATGTCCAGGCAAGCTCTCAGGCGGTGGTTCTAGATCCAGGGAATCCTGAAAGACCTGAACATGGACATCGCACAGCCGCTTGACCTCAGTCTCCGGCAGCCCCTCATCGATGAGTGCCTGCTCCAGCTGTGCGATCTCAGTTGCCCCCACGTCCTTGAGTAAAGCAGCAAAACGCTCCTTGACTTCATCTACCGTCTTGCCGCTATGCAGGTCTTTGATGATCTGCTTAAGCTGCTCCTGGCGATAGGCCCGATTGTTGATCAGCTCGGTCACACATCTCACTCCTCTTTTCTGGCATCTACTTTGTTATTTTCCCCAATCGCCAAGTGCTGAAACTCACACATCTACGTTCATAGGGTTTGGTTGCAGATAGCCTTGATCTTGTAGACAAACTGCCCTGCCGGCACGTCCACTTTCACTAGATCCCCGGTTTTGCGGCCCAGCAGCGCTTGGGCCACAGGTGAAAGATAAGAGATCCTGCTGATGGCAGGATCAGCCTCTACTGGACCGACAATCACGAACTCCATCTCTTCTCCGCTTTCCATATCCTGTATCCTCACCATATGGCCAACCCGTACTTGGTCTGTCCCAATTTGATCTCCGTCGATTACCTTGGCATTTCCCAGCAGGTTCTCCAAGGCCTGAATCCGCTTCTCAATAAAGGCAAGCTCCATTTTCGATGTCTCATAGGCGGGATTCTCCCACGAACCTCCGGTAGATAAGGCGTTCCGCATACTGCTGGCCGCTTCTTTGCGCCTAACTGTCTTAAGATAGGCTAGATCCGCTTCTAGCTTCCGCAGCCCGGCCGGTGTAAGAAAGACTTCCTGTTCAGCCATGGGAAGTTCAACTCCTTGTATACTGCTTGCTAGCAATATATTCACTGTATCTCGGCCACTTGCTGGAGAAACCTTCCACAGGCAGGCTCCGGGATAAACACCTTGAAGGGTGCTTATCCTACCTAGGAAGGGGTGAAGGAGGGTATGAGATGAGGAGCCTGTGGAACGGCAGCATCAGCTTCGGGCTGGTCAATATACCTGTGAAGCTCTACGCTGGTACCTCCAGTGAGGATATCAAGTTCAACTACCTGCACCGGATCTGCCAGACACCCATTAAGTACCAGAAGGCCTGCCCCCGCTGCGCCAAGGAGGTTGGTGAAGATGAAATAGTCAAGGGCTACCAGTTCCAGAAATCCCAATATGTAATCATGGAAAATGAGGACTTTGAAGCCATTGCTCCAGAAAAGACCCGCACCATCGATATCTTGGATTTTGTACAGTTGGAGAGCATCGACCCCGTCTATTTCCAGCGGACGTATTATCTGGAACCCACCGAGACCGGCATCAAAGCCTACCACCTCCTAAAACAGGCCATGCAAGCGACAGGCAAAATCGCCATCGCCAAGGTAGTCATCCGCTCCCGGGAGCATCTGGCGGCCGTGAGGGTATACGGCTCCGGCCTGGCTCTAGAGACAATGTACTATGCCCATGAGATTCGCTCAATCGACCAGCTGACGCGGGTGGGTACCGAGCCCGAGATCAACCCGCGGGAGCTGGAAATGGCCATGATGATCATAGATAATCTCACAACAGCCTTTGAGCCAGCGAAGTATCACAATGAATACCAAAAGCTGCTGGCCGCTGTGCTTGAACAGAAAATCGCCGGCAAGGAAACCGCACCTGCCCCGGCACCGCCGGCAACTGGCAAGGTGATCGATTTGATGGCTGCTTTGGAAGCCAGTGTTCAGGCAACCAAGCACGAGCAGGATGAACAGGGCCCTTCTCCCGGCCGGGAATCTACACAGCTTAAGGTTACATCCAAAGGGCTCCGGCGGCAGAAAACGGAGGAGACTGGCTGAGGATGCCGGCTGTCTTTCCACCCGGCCTCAAACCAATGCTGGCATCAACTGCCGACCCCTTCGACTCCCCAGAGTTTCTCTTTGAGCCAAAGTGGGACGGCTTTCGCTGCCTGGCCTATGTGGGTAAACACTCCACACAGCTCAAGAGCCGCAACGGCTCTGACCTCACCGGGCACTTCCCAGAGCTAGCCTCCCTGCACCGCCATGTAACCAGGGTGCCGCTGATTCTCGATGGCGAAATCATCGCTTTCCATGAAGGCAGGGAATCCTTTCATCTCCTGCTGACGCGGGTGAGATCAAAGCCTTCTCAGATGGCCGTCCGCAGGGATGTACCGGTACTCTTGGTCGCCTTTGACATTTTGTACAGCGAGGGTGAATCTGTGCTGAGAGTCCCTTTGCATGAGAGAAAGAGGCTGCTGGCTGAAGCAGCTGCCAAGGGCTGCAGCCAGAATCTGATTATCAACAGCTACATTTTCCAAGACGGCAAAGCCCTATTTCAGGCAGCTGCTGCCCAAGGCCGGGAGGGAATCGTAGCCAAGAGATTAGACAGCCCCTATCTGCCTGGTAAGCGCACTAATCTCTGGCTTAAGATTAAGCCGCAGAAGACTGTGGATGCAGTGGTAGCAGGATTTATCCCCAAAACCGATAGAGCCTTCACCTCTTTAGTCCTGGGGCAATACTCCACCCAGGGACAGTTGGTTCATGTTGGCAATGCAGGTACTGGGTTTACGGAAGAGACGATGGAAGAAATCTTGGCAGAGCTTAAATCCTTGGCGGCCAATGAGGAACCCACCATCCTTGGCCTTCCCCCCAGGATGCCGGCAGTTGTCTGGGTGAGGCCGGAAATGGTGGTAGAGGTAAGCTATCTTGAATACACCCCTGGAGGTACACTGCGGCATCCGGTCTTCCGCCGCCGGCGTGAAGACATCTATCCGAGACAGTGCATGCTCCCGGATTACGTCGGGAAAGGAGGCGGCTGATGGCGGCAGAGCAGAGGCAGACTGTGCTGATTGACGGGCAAGAGCTGGAGATTACCAACTGGGATAGGATCCTGTGGCCGGAGCCGGGCTTCACCAAAGGGGATTTGATCCGCTATTATGCCTTGGCCACACCCTACCTCCTCACCCACCTTAGGGATCGCCCCCTCACAGTGACCCGTTATCCCCAGGGAATTACAGGCTGCTCATTTTACCAGAAAAACTGCCCAGCCTACGCACCGCCCTTTGTCAAGACAGCCCCCATGGAAAGCAGCCGTGGGTCCGAAAAGACTATCAATTACATTCTCGCCCAGGATCGGCCGACTCTAGTATGGCTGGCCAACCAGGCCTGCATTGAGCTCCATCCCTGGCTGTCACGGCGCACATGCCCCGAGTTCCCCGACTGGCTAGTCTTTGATTTGGACCCTGCCGAAGGCTGTAGCTTCGACGATGTCAGGGAGATAGCCTTCTTGGTCAGAAAAGCCCTCAATGAGCTGGGATTGGTATCCTATCCGAAGCTTTCCGGTGCTACCGGCATCCATATCTATGTGCCCATCGAACCCAGATATCCATACAGTGTCACCAGCGGCTTTGTCGGCAGTGTTGGCAGGATTCTAGAAGCGGTGTATCCCGCCAAGGTCACCACTGAACGGCTGGTCAAGAACCGGACCGGCCGGGTCTACATCGATCATCTGCAGAACCTGCAGGGGAAGACTCTAGCAGCACCTTACAGCCCCCGCCCCGGGCCCGAAGCTGCCATTTCAGCACCGGTGACCTGGGAAGAGTTGGAGTTCGTTTATCCCCAGCATTTTCACTTGGGAAACATCCTGGAGCGGCTGCAGAAGACCCCTGACCTGTTTGCTCCCGGCCTCCATAACAGGCAATCCCTGGATGAGGCATTGGCAACTATTGGTGCTCAGGTGACCTGAGGTGGGCGCAACTAACAGTATGGGGCGCAAGGCTGGGGGTCAAACTAACGGCGGAGGTGAACTGCTGTGGCTCGTCGGGGCAAATTGGCTTCCGAACGGCTCAAGATGGAGGCTGCAGAGGAAGTGGGCTTTGCGGACAAGGTACGGGAAAGCGGTTGGGAAAACGCCACCACCAAGGAGATCGGGCTGATGGTCCGGGAAATGATCCGGCGGGGTGAAAAGGTCCTTGCCCAGCAAAGACAGCAGGATCAGGCCTAGGATTTCTATGTTTTGCACCGATCCGAAGCATAAACCTCCCCGGTCAGCGGCATCCTAGTAGTAAACCCCGGACTTGACTCATCCTTCCTACATATTCCCCGCTGCTAGGGATATGCAGGAGGGCGGCCTAGGGCAGTGCGCCCGAAATCTAACTATCTCTCGGGCAACCCTGCTTTGGGCGAGTCAGTGCGGGGTGGCCGATGCACTAGGTCTCTTGGAGAGAATTGACTCCCAAGGCTGGGATGATGCGCCTTGCTCTCCAAGAATGACCGGACTGGGCAGGAAAAGGGAGTTTCCTGCCCCTACATCATGTCTCTGCCCGGGGAATTACAAACCCAAAGGTAGC
>LFTN01000149.1:0-1092 GCA_001513495.1 Clostridiales bacterium DTU087 | reverse complement strand
CCCGGTGCCCTTCTTGCTTTTTTCCCTGGACTTGTCCGCTTTATAGAACCTCTCCCACACATAGGGAAGCTCCTCGGGGTCAATGCCGCTGCCAGTATCAGAGACTTTCACGATGACCCGGGCAGCGGCCGCTTCCACTGATATCCTGATCACACCGCCGGATTCGGTGTGCCGCAGGGCATTGTCTAGGAAATTGGTCAAGACCTGCTGCAGCCGGTCACTGTCTCCCAAGACGAGGATTTCTTCGCCTTCCTGGGAAGATATGACCTCAGACACCAGTTCTACCCCTTTCTTGCTGGCTTGGGGATCAAAGACATCTTGCACCCGAAAGACCAGTTCTCTCATGTCAAGCAAATCAAAGATGTGGTTCATACTGCCTGACTCGAGTTTTGCCAGATCCAGCATGTCGTCGATCAAGCGGCTCAGCCTCAAAGCTTCATCCCTGACGATGCCCAGGTAGCGCTCCCTGGTCTGGCCGTCGCTGACGGTTCCATCCAGCAGCGGCTCTACAAACCCCCGGATGGAGGTCAGCGGTGTCCGCAGCTCATGGGTCACATTGGTCAGAAAATCCCTGCGCATGTTCTCCAGGCGCCTGGCCTCACTGACGTCCTGCAGCAGAATAACACATCCCACCACTTCATCCCGGCGGCGTATGGGACTTCCATAAGCCCGCAGGACCACCATGGGCGACGGCGAGATATCCAATACTTCCACTTCCCCCGTGGTGCTCACCTTCCGGAAAAGATCCGAGAGCGGGACCGGCATATCGTGAAGCTTTAGTTTATCCAAGGGGATGTGGCCGATTCGCAGGAGTTCTCTAGCTTGCGAATTGATCCACAACAACTGATTCTCCTGGCTGACAGCAATCACGCCTTCGTCAATGCCGGAGACAATGCTCTGGAACTTGTCCTTCTCCTCCTGCAGATCAGCCAGGCTTGTCTCTAGGTTTTCCGCCAACAGGTTGATGGCTTCTCCTAGCTCACCTAACTCATCCTCAGTCTCAATGGGTACCCGCCGTTCAAACACCCCCCGGGTCATCTCTTTGGCCAGATCAGTCATTGCCCGCAAAGGGCCGGTGATGCTTGGGGAGAG
>LFTN01000015.1 GCA_001513495.1 Clostridiales bacterium DTU087 | reverse complement strand
CATCCCGGATGATTCTGCCGCCGGAAAATGCTAAATTGGCCGCTGCTTCCATCATTCATATCTCACCGGGCACCCCGGGAAGGGATATTGGAGAGCTTTTGAGTCAAGAGGGGATCATCCGGAGCCCCGCTGCCTTCAATGTGGCGGTTCGGCTTTTGGGGTTGGAGCAGCATCTCAAAGCCGGTTATTATCGGTTGAGTCCCGGGATGGATCTTCTACAGGTGATGGAGCATCTGGAAGCAGGGCAGGTATCCACAGTAAGGGTCACCATCCCCGAGGGACTGACTCTAGAGGCTATTGCAGACCGGTTGGCGGCGCAGGGATTGGTGGATAGGGAGCGCTTTCTCACCCTGGCCAGGGATGACAGCCTGATCTATGGGGATAGCCCCCCGATAGAGAAGCCTACCCGCAGCCTCGAAGGGTATCTATTCCCTGACACCTATTTCTTTGTCCGCAATCAGCCGGAGGAAGAGATGATCAAGCGGATGGTGCACCGGTTTATCCAGGTGGTGGAGCCGCTGAAGGAGACGGTACCGCTGCCGGCAGGTTTTTCATGGCATGATATTATTACCTTAGCATCAATCATTGAGAAGGAAGTAATGGTTTCCCAAGAGGCGCCCTTGGTCTCTGCTGTGTTCTGGAATCGGCTGCGGATTGATATGCCGCTCCAGTCTGATCCCACGGTGCAGTTTCTCTTGGAGGCACCGAGGAAGCTGTACTATTCAGATCTAGCAACAGACTCACCTTACAACACGTATAAGTACAAAGGCCTGCCGCCTGGCCCCATCGCTTCTCCAGGGTTGACCTCAATTAAGGCTGCCTTGGAACCGGCGGAGGTGGATTATCTGTATTTCGTAGCCAAGGGTGACGGCACCCATGCCTTCAGCAGGACCTTTCAGCAGCATCGGCAGGCCCGGGCCCGCTACGGATTCTAGGTGCTGATGGCCCGAACAATTGAGGTGATAGATTGACAAGGAAAATGGAGCTGTTGGCTCCGGCGGGAAATCGGGAAAAAGCGGAGGTAGCCATAGCCTACGGTGCAGACGCCGTCTATGTCGGGGGGAAAGAGTACAGCCTGCGGGCTGGAGCCGGCAATTTCTCCCTTCCGGAGCTGGACAGTCTAGTTGACTATGCCCACAAGGCCGGGGTCCGGGTGTATGTGGCTGTAAACAGCCTGCTGCACAATAAGGACTTGACCGGCCTTGGGCCGTACTTGGCTGCCTTAGCGGAAATCGGTGCTGATGCTGTAATCTTCTCTGACCCCGCGGTCTATGCTGCGGCCAAGGAGTCAGCCCCGGGATTAGAGCTGCATTTCTCAACCCAGGGGAGCTTGACCAACTGGCAAGCTGTTCGGTTCTGGGAGGAGATGGGTGTGGAGCGGGTGATCTTGGCCAGAGAGCTCTCATTAGCAGAGATTGCCGAGATCCGCCGATATGTCAATTTAGAGCTGGAGGCCTTTGTCCATGGAGCCATGTGCATCTCCTACTCAGGCAGATGCCTTTTGTCCAATTATCTGGCGGGGCGGGATGCCAATCAGGGAGATTGTGCGCAAAGCTGCCGCTGGCGCTATGCGCTAGTTGAGGAAAAAAGGCCGGGGCAGTACTTTCCCATCTTCGAAGATGAGCGGGGGAGCTACATCCTCAATTCCAAGGATCTGAATATGCTGGCCCATTTGCCAAAGCTGGCTGCCGCAGGCATAGACAGCTTGAAAATCGAAGGCCGGATGAAGAGTGTTTATTATGTCGCCACGGTAGTCTGGGCTTACCGGCAGGCTTTGGATGCGTATCACGAGGATCCGGAAGGCTTTCAAGTAGAGGCAGAGTGGGTGGAGGAATTAGATAAAATCAGCCACCGCCCCTATACTACCGGTTTCTATTTTGGCCCTCCAGGGCCTGACGCTCAGTCATACAGCAGCGGAGGCTATATCCGGGCCTATGATTTTGTCGGGTTGGTAGAGGAGAACACCGGCCAAGCAAGCCGGATTGCCGTCCGCAATCGCATGAGGCTGGGAGATGAGCTGGAGCTGATTAGGCCCAAAGCCTCTGCCGTTCAATTCACTCTAGATGAGATGCGGGATGAAGACGGCTGTCCGGTGAATGAAAGCCATGCCAATCAAAGGGTCTTCATCCAGCTGCCGGAAGCAGCCCCCCGGTACTCGCTCTTGCGCCGCCGTTCGAAGGCGAATTGAGAGCAGCTCCCGCAGGGGGACAGGCACGAATCCCCAAAGGCCGCATACAATAAGAAAGACTCCAAATTGCGGCTGGGGGTGGCCTCACGTTGATCTCGCTGCTGACGGCGATGGTTGGGTTGTTCCTGCAGGGGCTGGTTTTCCTCATCAGCTATGTAACCAACAGCAATGCCTTTCCTATGCCTTTATCGGAGCAGGAAGAGGCAGAGCTTTTGGCAAGGTTTCAGAATGGGGATGGCGAGGCCCGCAATATCCTGGTTGAACGAAACCTGCGTTTAGTGGCACACATTGTGAAGAAGTTCGAGAACACCGGTGAGGAGACCGATGACCTGATTTCCATCGGCACCATCGGGCTGATTAAGGCCATTAACACCTTCGATGTAACCCAGAAGACCAGGCTGGCGACATATGCTGCCCGCTGCATCGAGAATGAGATTCTCATGCACCTGCGTTCCACCAAGAAGAGCCGCAGTGATGTACTGCTCTATGATGCCATCGGAGCCGATAGAGAAGGTAATGAGATTACCTTGATTGACATTTTAGGGACTGACCCCGATGAGGTTCTGGAGCGGGTGGAGCTTTCAGTGGAGCAGGAGCGGTTGAAGGAGATGCTCACAGGCCTCGGGCCCCGAGAAAAAAAGGTTCTGGAACTCCGTTACGGCCTGGGCGATGGGATTCGCAAGACCCAGCGGGAGATCTCCCGGAAACTGGGAATTTCCCGTTCCTATGTTTCCCGGATCGAAAAACGGGCTATTACCAAACTTCAGCAGGAGATGCTGTCGGAGCGGGCACCTGGTTAGGGCGCACTGGAGCCCACAGCCGGGGTTTTTTGGAAAGAAAGCGGGGCGGCGGCCTCCGCAAGCTGATGGGAGATGCCGCCGCGGGTACTAGTCTAGGATGCGTGGGAGGATTACAAGCTGGATGATCAAAATTTTCTGTCCCGACGAATGTCTGGGATCTTTGTTGGATGTAAATCTGGACGAGCTCTGGCAAAATGGTTACCGAGGCATGATCCTGGATATTGACAACACTCTCCTGCCTTGGGCCGGTGACACCCTGGACCAGGAAACCGTTATGTGGGTTAGACAGGCTAAGGAAATGGGTTTTCGGCTATGCCTGACATCCAATGCTTTTAAGGAAAGGGTACATAAGATCGCGGCCGCGTTAGATGTTCCAGCCGTCGCCAGTGCTATCAAGCCTCGGAAGAGGGCTTTCCGCCTAGCTTTAGATATGCTTAAGACCCGGCCCCGGGAGACAGTGGTCATCGGAGATCAGATGTTTACAGACATCCTCGGCGGCAACCGCATGGGTTTGTACACCATCCTCATTGATCCAGTGGCTGCGGAGGAATTGAAAGCCACCAAGGTGATGCGCCGGATTGAGCGGCGGATTATCCGCCGCCTCAGCCGGAAAGGCTATATTAGTGAGAGCGCGGCCAGGAGGCGGTTAGGTAAGTCCAAAGGATAGGTGGGAGAAGGTTTTCCCGGCAGGTCCGGCCCCGGCCGGGCGCTGCCGGGTTTTTGTTGTGTTGATGTCAATTTACTATTTCCTTGCCCAATGTCATGGAGAGAGAGATGAAGAAAATGGAGGAGAAACCCACAGCGCTAGCGAACCAAAAATGAACATGGATGGAAGGTTTCTATCGAGGAGGGAGCCATTTGCAGATAGATAGAGACAAGTTAGCAGCGGTCTTGGCGGCTGCCGCTAAGGCCGGCAGCGATTATGTAGACATATTCATTGAAGAGGCATCTACGGCACAGATTTTCTGTGAACAGGACCGGATTGAGCGGGTGACCGCTGGGATCGATGCCGGTGCAGGGATCCGGGTGATTTCAGGCGAGACGACTGCCTATGCCTATACTAATGACCTGTCCCTGGACGGCCTGAAGGAGGCTGCTCGGATTGCCGCGGCAGCTGCCAAGCAGCAGGAAGGCGACAAGGCTATAGACCTTTGCCGACGCCACCCCTCCTTCCAGTTGCCAATTGGGGTTCCGCCGGAGACGGTGGCCGTCGCCAACAAGGTGGCGGTGGTGGAGAGGGCCAACAGGGCAGCACGGGGGGCCAACCCTAAGGTGAGGCAAGTAACGGTATCCTATCGGGATATCTCTCAGAGAGTCATCATTGCCAACAGCCTCGGGGATTGGGTAGAAGATGAACGGATCCGCACTAATCTATCAGTCAATGTCATCGCTATGGAGGATGACAAGATTCAAACAGGCTATGAATCCACCGGCGGCGTAATCGGTTTTGAGCTCTTCCAGCAGTACGAGCCAGAGGAGCTGGCCCTCAAGGCAGCCCGTCGGGCAGTGCGGATGCTGGGAGCCAGGCCAGCTCCGGCTGGAAGGATGCCGGTGGTGATTGCCGGTGAGGCCGGCGGGACCATGGTCCATGAAGCGTGCGGCCATGGTTTGGAGGCTGACCTTGTGCAGAAGGGGATTTCTGTTTATGCCGGCAAGCTGGGCCAGCAGGTGGCATCGCCCTTGGTTACTGTGGTGGATGATGCCACTTTGCCGGGGAAGTTCGGCAGCTATAGGTTTGACGATGAAGGCACCGAGGGTCAGCGTACGGTTCTCATCGAGAACGGCATATTGGTTGGGTATATGTATGATTATCTGACTGCCCGGAAGGATGATGTGGCTTCCACCGGCAACGGCCGGCGGGAGTCTTACCGCCACAAACCCATTCCCCGGATGACCAATACCCTTATTCTAGCTGGCCAAGACGATCCACAAGACATCATCCGGGATACAGAGCGGGGATTGTTTGTTGCCCGGATGGGAGGCGGCCAGGTGAATACTGCCAATGGAGATTTTGTGTTTGAGGTTTCCGATGGTTATCTGATCAGCGGCGGGGAGATCGGAGAGCCTGTGCGGGGAGCAACACTTACCGGCAACGGCCCCAAGGCCCTTGCCCTCATCGACCGCGTCGGCGGGGATCTGGGCTTCGCCATCGGCCTTTGCGGCAAGGACGGCCAGGGAGCTCCGGTCAGTGATGCTCAGCCCACCATTCGGATTCCGGAACTAGTGGTTGGAGGCATCATGGAGGAGGACCAGT
>LFTN01000025.1 GCA_001513495.1 Clostridiales bacterium DTU087 | reverse complement strand
TGGTGCATGAAGGCAGCATCCTGGCGGTCATCGTCAACGGCATGCGGCTGCTCCGTTATCGCCTGCCCCGCCGCTATGCATAATCAGGAAATGTTGACTTAGATCAAGGTTTCTACCGGACCGTCAAGGGTATAATTGAATTGACGGTCAAGAGACCATCAAGCAGCTGACGAAAGGAGACTGGGGCATGAAATCGGCAACAATCCAACTTGAGACTTTGACATGTCCATCGTGCATGCAGAAGATAGAAGCAGCAGTGAAGGGGCTAGACGGTATATCCCAGGATTCAGTGAAGGTATCGTTTAATACCAGCAAGGTAAAGCTGGATTTCGATGAAGATAGAATCTCAATTGAAGAAATCGAAAGTGCCATCACCAAAGTAGGTTACGAAGTGCAGAAATCTAGAGTGAAGTAGACACTAGCAGATGCGGGGTCTAGTGACCCCAGCCCCTCACCGACGGTGCGTTTCTTTGTCGAAACGCACCGTCTTTCAATTTAGCCTTGACTAAAATGAAGCCGGCAGTATAATTAATTTAGCAGCCACTAAATTAGTTCTAAAGGGAGTGCGCTTGTGATGGAAAAAACCCTGGTACTCAAGGCGCTGGCCGATGAGACCCGGATGAATATTGTACAGCTGCTGCTCAGGCACAACTACTGCGTCGGGGCGCTGGCAAGAAAGCTGGATGTCTCCGAAGGAGCTGTGTCACAGCATCTCAAGGTACTACGGGAAGCTGGACTTCTCAGGGGCCGGAGAAAGGGCTATTTTATGCACTATGATGTCGACCGGGACGCGCTCCGGCTCCTGGCAGCGGAGATCGAAGGGCTGGCCTCAGTGGAGCGGGTACCCTGCACTCCGGCTAGAGGCCGATGTCAGTCCGCAAGCCAAGGGAGGCCTCTGGATGAGAAGCAAGGCCACAGTGATGGAACAGGCAAGGGTTGTCACAGCAATGATTCTGGGAGACAAGCACGATGAGCACCACTGATATTGTAACAATCAATCATCTCACTAAGCGGTACGGGGATGTCACCGCAGTTGATGGCATCTCACTTTCCATCCGTCGGGGAGAAATCGTCGGCCTGCTGGGCCCCAACGGCGCTGGGAAGACCACAACCATAAATATGATGATCGGGCTTGCCAGGCCCACCGCGGGCTCCATTTGCATCAACGGGATTGATGTTGTAAGAAATCCCAAGCGGGCACAAGCCATCATCGGCATCGTACCCGATGAAAGCAACCTCTACGGTGAAATGGACGGCTTTGATAATCTCTGCTTCTGCGGTGCGCTTTACGGCATGGCCAAGGCAGCCCGGGAGAGGCGGGCAAGGGAGCTTCTGGAGCAGTTCGATCTGGCCAAAGCCGGGAAGCGTCCATTTAGGGCGTATTCCAAAGGCATGCGCCGCAAACTGACCATCGCGGCAGGCATCATCCACGAACCAGAGATCCTCTTCCTCGATGAGCCCACCACCGGAATTGATGTGGAAAGTGCCCGGCACATCCGGCGGCTGCTGCTGGATCTCAAGGCACATGGCACAACGATATTTATCACCACCCACTACATTGAGGAAGCAGAACGGGTATGTGACCGGATTGCGTTTATCGTAGAGGGCCGGATTGCAGCCAGGGGCACAGTATCTGAGCTGATGGAAAGCATTTCCCATGGGCATACCATCAGGTTGGCAGCCGATACAGACTTGACGCCCTATGTGGATCAACTCCGGGCGCGTTTTACTAACTGCACCATTGAGCTCCAGTCGGATCACTCAGTCACCCTCACTTCCCAGGAGCGGATTCCCCTCTCACCCATCCTGCAGTACCTTGACGGTATGGGGGTTTCTGTCTTTGAGGCCAAGGAACTGCGCCCCACCCTGGAGGATGTCTTCGTAAAAGTCACCGGCATAGGAGCAGCAAGGCTTGGGAAGGAGAAGGACAAAGGAGGCTTGGGAAGATGAAAACATGGATTGCATTTTGGAATATCCTCAAGAAAGACATTCAGAACTACTATCTCAAGCCGCCCAACATCAGCTGGGGGATTATTTTCCCTCTATCATGGACACTGATGCAGATGTTCCGTTCCTACGGAAGTGTGAATCTTTCCGAGATCCGCAGTATGCTGCCTGGCTTGATGTCCATGAGCGTCTTGTTTGGCACTACCTCTATGCTGGCGGTCACCATCACCTTTGAGCGGAGAGGGCGCTCCTTCGAGCGGCTGCTTTTGGCTCCGATTTCATTGGCTGTCATGGTGGCCGCTAAGCTGTCCGGTGCCATCCTGTTTGGGATATTCAACGCCTTTGTGCCGGTGGTTCTTGCCGCCTTCTTTGTCGATCTTGCCGGGATTAACTGGGGTGCAGTGCTGTTGGCAGTATTTCTGATTGCCGTGACCTCCACTCTGCTGGGACTCGTGATCGCGGTTTCTGCCAGAGAGGTCTTTGAGGCCCAGACGTTCTCCAACTTCTTTCGGTTCCCCATGCTG
>LFTN01000145.1:10757-16372 GCA_001513495.1 Clostridiales bacterium DTU087 | reverse complement strand
AGTTGGACTGGATGAAGGATACCATGCGGCCATCTCCATCTGCGGTGCATAGATATACTGTATCGCCCAAGGGGTCTCCCGGTTCAGGGGCGGGCAGGGCCTTGTTGGGATTGATGAGGCTTCGCCGCTTCTCGGCATATTCCTTGCTCAAGAGTCCATCTAAGGGAATATCCTCAAACTTCGGGTCGGCAACATAGCGATAAACATCGGCAAAGGCCAGCTTCATTGACTCAATCACCAGGTGCAGATGGGCACTGGAAAGATGGGGGTATCTTTCCATCTCGAACCCCTCTAAGATGTTGAGCGCGATCAGCGCGGCAATGCCCTGGCCGTTGGGCGGAATTTCCCAGATGTCATATCCCCGGTAGTTGATGGAAACCGGCTCCACCCACTCCGGCTCATGTTCTGCAAGATCCTCCTTGGTCAAGTAGCCGCCGGTTCTTGCTGCATAATCTGCTATTTTTTCAGCCAGTTCTCCCCGGTAAAAGGCCTCGCCCTCCGATTCGCCGATGAGCCGCAGGGTCCTTGCCTGATCAGGGCAAGCAAAGACCTCTCCAGCCCGCACCGCCCGGCCCTGGGGCAGGAATGTTTTTCGAAAATCCTCATTATCCCCGAAGTGCTTTTCTGCAAAACTCCAATAGTGGGCAATCATGGGCGGTACCGGATGTCCCTCTTCTGCGTATCTTGCCGCAGGTTCCACCAGCCGGGAGAGGGGCATGGAGCCAAATCTTTTGTTAAGGGCTGCCCAAGCGGAAACAGCACCGGGAACTGTCACCGGCAGCCAGCCGGTGGTTGGTACAGTTAACTTCCCATCTCGCATCTTGCCGTGTTCCCGCATTATATCTAGGGTCAGTTCCTTGGGTGAGCGCCCCGAGGCGTTGAGTCCGTGGAGCTTCTTACCGTCCCACACTATGGCAAAGGCATCACTTCCTAGGCCGTTGGATGTAGGCTCCAGCACAGTCAATGCTGCGGCAGCTGCTACGGCAGCATCTACGGCGTTGCCTCCTTCTGCTAAAACCTCAATGGCGATCTGGGCTGCCAAGGGATGGCTGGTAGCTACAGCTCCCCTCTTTCCCATAACTGGACTTCGCCGGGATGGATATGGTTGTGAGTAGTTGAATATCAAAGGTCAGTTTCCCCCTTAGCTCGTGATCTTAGTATCCCGCGATGCCCGCGGGGAAGTTCCCTAAGCTTTAATTATCCTAGGAAAGGAAATATCCTTGTCTCTGCCGCGGTGCATCTTCATTCTTCCGAGCGGACAAAGGATTTTCCTCCAGAAACTGGGTTTCTAGACAGGTTCAGGCAAACATTTGTGGAATAATCTAAATGACTTTGGTCTTAAGAAACTAGAAGTTAAAAGGAGGACTGTTGATGATGGATAGCAGTGTGCCTCTTTGGAAACAGCCGGAACGGCCGTTGGAGGAGAGGATAGATGATCTAGTCAGCAGGTTGTCCTTGGAAGAAAAAGTCAGCCAGATGCTGTACTACGCGTCGGCCATCGGCCACTTGGGAATCAGAGAGTACAACTGGTGGAATGAGTGCCTGCATGGGGTGGCCCGGGCGGGGATTGCCACTGTATTTCCCCAGGCCATCGGCATGGCGGCTTCCTTTAACCAAGATCTGCTTCACCGGGTGGCCCAAGTGACTGCCGAAGAGGCCAGGGCTAAGTACAACCTGTTTGTGAAGTATGAAGACCGCTCGATTTACAAAGGGCTCACTTTCTGGACTCCCAATATCAACATTTTCCGGGATCCCCGGTGGGGCAGGGGCCAGGAAACCTACGGCGAGGACCCCTACCTTACGGGGCGGCTTGGGGTGGCGTTTATCAAGGGGCTGCAGGGCGATCACCCTCGGTACCTGAAGGCAGCGGCCTGTGCGAAGCACTATGCTGTCCACAGCGGCCCAGAACCAAAGCGACATGAATTTGATGCTGTTGTCAACGAAAAAGACCTGAGGGAGACTTACCTGCCGGCTTTCCGGGATGCCGTCAAAGAAGCTAAGGTGGAGGCAGTGATGGGTGCATACAACCGGGTCAACGGCCATCCCGCCTGTGCCCACCCCAAGCTGCTGACGGAGATTCTCAGGGAAGAATGGGGTTTTGAGGGCCATGTGGTATCAGACTGCGGTGCCATCTCAGACTTCCACCTCCATCATAAGGTGACCAAGACTCCGGAGGAATCTGCCGCCCTGGCTGTCAATAACGGCTGTGACCTGAACTGCGGCAGGGTCTTTGAGAGCCTCAGGGCAGCGGTGGAGCAGGGCCTCATCAGTGAGGAAACCATCGACAGGTCAGTGAAGCGGCTGATGAGGGCCAGATTCAAGCTGGGGATGTTTGATCCAGAGGAGATGGTTCCCTTCAATCAAATCCCCTATGAAGTCAATGACTCTGAGGAGCACCGGCAGCTTTCTTTGGAAATGGCCCGGGAATCCATAGTACTGCTCAAGAACGACGGGCTTCTGCCCCTCAACAAGGATGAGGTCAAGGCCATCGCGGTTATCGGCCCCAACGCCGATGATAAGCAGGTCCTTCTAGGAAACTACTTTGGCCAGCCTTCGAGATACGTGACGGTGGTGAACGGTATACGCAATGCCGTAAGTAAAGATGCGAAGGTCTACTATGCCCAAGGCTGCGACATGCTGCAAGTCCATGACTCGCACTGGGGCAATCCGCCGACTGCCGGTTTTGCCGAGGCACTGGCCATGGCGGAACGGTCCGATGTTGTGGTCATGTGCCTGGGGCTGTCCCCCATATTGGAGGGGGAAGAAGGCAGTGTAGCAGAATCCGACGGCGGCGGCGACCGGGTGAGACTGGGCCTGCCGGGGGTGCAGGAGGATTTGCTCAAGGCCATCAGCCAGACCGGCAAGCCCATCATTTTGGTGCTGCTTAATGGAAGCCCCCTCGCCGTCAACTGGGCCCATGAAAACGTGGCGGCGATTATCGAGGCTTGGTATCCAGGGGAAGAGGGGGGCACTGCCATTGCTGATGTGATTTTTGGCGATTACAATCCCGGCGGCAGACTGCCCATCACCTTCGTGAAGTCTGTGGACCAGCTGCCTCCCTTTGAAGACTACTCTATGAAAAACAGGACCTATCGCTACATGGAGGATGAGCCATTGTATCCCTTCGGATACGGCCTCAGCTACACAAGGTTCGCCTATTCTGACCTGAGGCTCAGCCGGCCGGACTTGGACGCTGCTGATGATGAACCGGTGCGTGTCTCGGTACAGGTGAAAAATACCGGTGAGCTGGCTGGCGATGAAGTCGTACAGCTTTACGTGAAAGACCTTGAAGCCAGCGTAACGGTTCCCAAGTGGGATCTCCGGGGCTTTCAGCGGGTACACCTGCAGCCGGGTGAGGCCGTTGAGGTCGAGTTTGAGCTGACCAGAAGGCATCTCTCCCTGATAGATAACGACGGACGCCGCCTCCTAGAGCCTGGTGCCTTTAGGATCTATGTCGGCGGTCAGCAGCCCGATGAGCGCAGCCGCCAGCTGACAGGGCAGGGTGTTCTGGAAGTGGACCTCATGGTTACTGGGGAAGTTGTAGAGTTGGAATACTAAGGTAGTACAATTGGAACGCCAACTCAATAAAGAACTTGCCAGGCGGGCTCTGTCCCGCCTGAATGCTTTTCACAGCAAAGGCCGCAACTGAAAGCCTCCCCAAGTTCATTCCGCGCGGCTTCCAACATATCTCAAAGCCGTATTCACAGCGGCATTGCGCCTGCCATCAGCGATATTCTCTTACAAACAGATTCCCAGAAGAGTCGAAATACACAAAAATAACAAAAAAGGTATGAGCACCAGAAGGAATGTCAAGAAAATAGCCGTATATTTACAACCAGCTGTAGTCCACGGAGTAAGTCGATTCGGATTTGGTATTCCAACCTTCCTCGAACATGATGTTTCCACCATTGACTATAGCGGATTTCTTTGCGACTACGGCAATCGGGGCTGCTTGGATATATGCTCTTCCAGTCCGGCTGTGGTGCGCTGTGTCCGATAATGTCTCGTAGACGTACTGGCTCTTAACTTGCGGGAGGTGATAGCCAGCATAGGAGCGGGTATGACCGTGTTTCAAAGCTGTGTTGCGAAATCACCGTTTCTAAAGCCTAAGGAACCATCATATGAGCTGAGGAGGCATTCGAATGAGGCGGATATTGTTCCTGTCCATGTTGATGCTGATACTTGTGTTGTCGGTGGCGGCCGAGGCTGCCCAGGCAGTAGAGCTCAAATGCGTTGCCTTTACCTGCCAGGATCTGCAGAATCCCTTCTTTAAGCTGATGGGGGATGCTGTACGCAAGGCTGCCAGGGATATTGGCGGCGATGGCGTCCGGGTGTTGGTGGAGTCTGGAGATAATGATCTAGCCAAACAGTTTCGGCAGATGGATGACTTCATCGCCGCTGGAGCCCAAATCATTGTCCTCAACGCCTGTGACAGTGAGGGCATTGCACCGGCAGTAAGGCGTGCCAAGGAAGCCGGTATTGTGGTGATTGCATCAGATGTTACCGCAGCTGGCGGTGTTGATGCCACCATGACTAGTGACAACTATCAGGCTGGTTATATTGTAGCCAAATATATAGCCGAGCGGCTCAACGGCGAGGGCAGCGTAGTCGCCATCATCGGTGATCCAGTATCCGCTTCCCTTGACCGGAAGCGGGGCTTTGATGACTGTATGGCTGAGTATCCGGGTATCAAGGTCCTGTCAGACACCCAGAACGGCAAAGGCCGGAGAGAATTGAGCATGAACCTCATGTCTGACCTGCTGACTGCCTTTCCGAAGATCGATGCCGTATGGGGTGTCAATGATCCCACTGCCCTCGGTGCTGAACTGGCCATTAAGCAGGCCAAGCGGGACCATGAGATGTTTGTAGTAGGCGTAGACGGGTCCCCTGATGCCGTGGCTTCCATGAGTCAGCCGGACAGCATCTTCGCCGCCACTGCTGCCCAGGATCCTTACTACATGGCCTACCACGCAGTTGAGGTCGGCTGGGAGATTATGAATGGCAAGCGGCCGGAGGTGGAGACCGAGCTGATCCCGGTTGCATTGATTACCCAGAAAGAGGTGGCCGAAGGCTACTCAGGCTGGGCAGTCCCCCAAGACTAGAGCTGCTGCTATGGGAGAGCTGCTTTCTTGTAGAGCAGCTCTCCAAACCATCTCAACTTCGAGTGGGACGGTCCGGCTAATTGACTGCTCGAGTAAAGCTGGATGTTTTGCTGCAACGGTCAGGAGTATTGGGGGTTTAGAAGTGGCAGATGAGAGAGTGGTGCTGGAGATTAGAGGAGTCTCCAAGCAGTACCCCGGTGTACTAGCTTTGAAGGATGTCTCCTTTACAATTAACCGAGGGGAAGTCCACGCAGTGGTGGGGGAGAACGGTGCTGGAAAGACCACCTTGATGAAGATCCTTAGCGGTGCTGAGCCCATGACCACAGGTGGGCTGATCCTGGACGGCAGCCCCATACGGCTGAATGGGATTAGAGATGCCATCGGCCTTGGGATAAACCTGATCAGCCAGGAGCTGAACATTGCTGTGGATATGAGAGTGTATGAGAACATCTTCATCGGCAGTGAGATCAGCAGCCATGGATTGCTGAACCGCAGGGAGATGCGGGATTTCGC
>LFTN01000145.1:0-10752 GCA_001513495.1 Clostridiales bacterium DTU087 | reverse complement strand
GAGATCGCTAGAGCACTTCGCTATGACAGCCGCATTCTGATCATGGACGAACCCACAGCCTCCCTAAGTGAAAGGGAGACAGAAAGGCTGTTTGATGTCATCAGAGGCCTGCGGGACCGGGGAATCACAGTTATTTTCATCAGTCACCGGCTGCGAGAGGTTCTCACCATAGCTGATGCAGTAACGGTCTTGCGGGACGGTACCTATGTAGGCACCATGCGGGGAGATGAGATACAAGAGCAGCAGATTGTCAGATGGATGATCGGCCGGGAGTTGGAAGACTACTATCCCGATACCAGCCTGATCCCCTCACACACCGAAGACTATTTCGTGGTTCGGCGTATGGCGGACAATGAGAATGTCTTTGATGCCTCGTTCTCGGTCAAGAAGGGGGAGATTCTGGGCATAACGGGACTTGTCGGAGCCGGCCGTACGGAACTGACTAACCTCATCTTCGGCATCATGCCCAGGCAGAGTGGTGAGGTTTATCTGGATGGCAAGAGGTTGGTCATCAACGAGCCCACCGATGCAATCCGGCAGGGGATCGGATATGTGCCCGAAAACCGGCGGGACTATGGACTGTTTCTGGAACTCTCCTGTGCCTACAATATTGTCATGAATGTCGCTGATCGGGAACCTGTTTCCCGTCGCAAGATCCTCAATCTCCGCAAGCTTGATGAAGCAGCGTGGAAAGCCGTGAAGGCCCGGAACATCCAGACTCCTGATATAAACCGGGAAGTAATGTACCTATCCGGAGGCAATCAACAGAAGGTGCTGCTGGCCAGGTGGCTGGAGGCCCGCCCGAAGGTTCTCATCCTAGATGAACCTACCCGGGGCATAGACGTGGGGGCTAAGAGTGAAATCTACCAGCTGATCGCAGCGCTTGCTGCCCAAGCAGTAACCATCATTTTAATCTCCAGTGAGCTTCCTGAGGTGATTGGTTTAGCTCAGCGGATCTTGGTTATGCGGGAAGGCCGCATTGTCGCGGAGTTAACCCGGAGGCATGAGTTTAACCAGGAGCTGATTCTAGCCTATGCCTCTGGCATCAGAGCTCCAGACTATTCCTCGGAGTACATAGAAGGGAGATAAGGGACGTGGCTGTCAGTGAAGCTCCAAGAAGAGCTTGGATTAAGCGGGTTACGAGGAATTTTGGCATTCTACCCATCTTATTGATATTTTTTGCCGTGTTTTGGGTCCTAACACCCAACTTCCGGTCTGTGAACAACATGATGAACATCTTTAGGGCTACCTCCATCAACCTGGTCATTGCTACCGGAATGACCATGGTGATTCTCACTGGCGGCATAGACCTGTCTGTAGGTGCCATCGCCGCCCTGACCGCCGTAGTAGCCTTGAAAGTCTCATTGACTTCGGCCTATTTCTTGGCAGTGCCGGCAGCTCTGCTAACAGGGATGGCGGCTGGCTTGGTCAGCGGTACCCTGGTGGCTTATGTGGGGCTGCCGCCCTTTATCGCAACCCTTGGCGCTATGACCTACCTGCGGGGAGCAGCGTTTCTCTTGTGCAATGGAGTATCGATTATCAACAGCGATTTGAGTTTTGCATGGATCGGCAACGATTACCTAGGCCCCTTCCCCTGGCTGATGGTCATAGCTTTAGCCGTTGTGATTATCGCGTCCTGGGTGTTGAGAAAGACAGTCTACGGCATGCGGGTCTATGCAGTGGGAGGCAATTTACAGGCTGCCCGGTACACTGGAATTAAGGTCAAGCAAATGCTCTTGTCTGTTTATGTGATCAGCGGCTTCTGCAGTGCCTTGGGCGGAGTAATGATCGCCAGCCGCCTGTACAGTGCCAATGGTTTGATCGGGGAAGGCTATGAGCTGGACGCCATTGCAGCTGCCATCATCGGCGGTACTAGTTTCAGCGGCGGCAAAGGTACGATTATCGGTACCCTGTTCGGCGGCCTGATCATGGGCATTCTCAATAACGGATTGACCATACTAGGAGTCTCATATTACTCGCAGCAGGTTGTACGGGGTATCGTGATTATTGCAGCTGTGACCATCGACATTCTGAGAAACGTATTGACCAAGAAATGAGACTAACATACAAGGAGCCCCATCATGAGGATTTCTGGAGTTGGATGTCTGGTTGTAGACTATATCTATCACGATGTTGATTTTTCACGACCCGAGGCAAGTCAGTACCTGTCTAACGATGGTATCAATGGAGTGCTGGTTGGTGAAGGGAATCTTCTGCAACAGCTTGAAGAGCATTTTCAGAGACCCAAGGAAGTAATCATCCGGGACATGACCGGGGGCAGAACCCCAGAAAAGGCCTTGGGCGGCGTATCTGTAGTCACCTTGATCAGTGCTGCTCAGCTGCTGAGTGACTGTGAAGATATAGAGGTTTTTTATCATGCCAACATCCCCAATAACGAGCTGGGGAGGTTTGCCTTAGAAACCATTCAGGCAACACCCCTTTGCACCGAATTTCTAAGGATTGTGCCAGGTGAGAGTGTGGTAACCTACGCGCTGTGCGGAGTAGACCTGTCGGGGAAGCCTTCCCGGACCTTTCTATGCTATCCAACGGTTCATCCTTCAACAGCGCTGCATGTTGACCAGCTTGATGATGGGTTTTATGATAGTGAGCTCACTGTGTTTTCGTGTATTCAGTGGGAGCCCGAGATCAGCCGCTGTCTCTCCAGCGTGCTCAAAAAGTCCAAGGAAACGGGCAGTATAACCATCGTCACCACAGCGAGCGATCCCATGATGAGGGGGCGGAAGAAATGGGTGCTTGGCGACGGTGACCAAGCCTACCAATACATCGATATCCTGATCATGAACCATGATGAAGCACTGAATTATAGCGGAACCGATGACCTTGATGGTGCAGCAGGCTATTTTAAATCCTTTCCAGCTATTGAAGGGGTTCTGATCACCAATGGCCGCTTGCCCACTTATGTCTATGCCAGAGGCGGCCTCAGCCTGCCATGGGAGGGGTTTGTCCCCACTGCCGGCGCTATCGACAGAGACAAGGAGCAGGGCATCCTGCCTGTGGGTGATACAGTGGGATGTGGCGACAACTTTTGCGGCGGGGTAGTTGCTTCTATTGCTAGACAGCTTAGAGAACGGTCAGGTAAGATAGACCTAGTTGAGGCTTGTATCATAGGTAATCTAAGCGGCGGTATCACCTCTACCACAATCGGCGGGGTCTTTAAAGAGAGGTATTCCGGTGAAAAGAGGGCTGTGATGAACAGATACTTAGCAGACTACCGCCGGCAGGTTGCAGAGCCCTTGTAGGCTATCGCCGCCGCACACCATGGATCAACCAGCCCGGAACTTGAATAACATTTCTGCAGGTTAGGATGAAGGCCATTATGAAGGTACTGGGTATTGATTTCGGCACAACATCATTCAGTGCATGTGTATATGATGACGAAGCTGACCAGAGCTGGTTTGCAGCCGGGTACAACTCCAGCCATAAGGCTGCGGGCCTGAAGCGGGAGTTTAGGATCGATCAAGTCAGGCAAGACCTTTACTCCTTCATTGAGAAGCTGTCGGGCGAGTTTAGCCTGGCGGAGATAGAGGCTATTTCTGTCACAGGCAATATGCACAGCTTCTTCTTGGTGCGGGAAGGGCAGCCAATCACCGATATCATCACATGGCAGGATGAGCGGGTGCTGGAGGAGCACAGGGATGGGCTGTCCTATGTTGAGTATGTCAATGAGACTTTCAAACCCCGGTTTTCCCGCTATCAGTACAGGGTGAGTTCCGGCTATGCTGTGACTACACTGCTTCACTTATTGGAGACAGGGAGTCTGGGGGCAAAGGGCTTTGCGGGGTGCTCTCTGCATTTTGCCCCCGACCTCATTGTCCACGAACTTATCCACGGCTCCGCCCCCACAGAAGGTGCCGGGATAACCGATCACTCTTTAGCCCACAGCAGCGGGCTGTATGATCTGGAAGGAAAGAACTGGAACCGTGATTTAATCGAGGCCATGGGCTATGGGGAGATCACCTTTCCCAAGATTGCTGAGCCCGGCACTTTTTTGGGAGTGGTGGGAGAACACATCCCTGCCTTGCGGGGTGTGCCGGTTTTCTTGGGGATGGGGGACAACCAGGCTTCGGTGTTCGGTGCGCTGATGGAAGACGCAGCAAATCGCCAGTTCCACGGCCGGCTGGAGTGTTCCCGGTCAGTTGTCCTCAGCATGGGCACCAGCGGACAGGTATCGGCTGTGGTTAGGGATTATCCTGGCGATGCCCGGCTTATCGACTGCCGGCCTTTCTTAGATGGGAGAATGCTTTTGGTAGGTGCCACCTTGGCCTGCGGCCGGGCCCTGCACACGGTGAAGGATTTCATTCAAAGTGCCGCAAGGGCTATATGTCAAGAAGGCATTTCTGATAAACAGGCCTATGAAGTTATCAGCCAGTGCATCCTGCCCAGTTCGCCCCTCAAGTTTCAGACAACCCTCAATGGTACCAGGGAGCATCCGGATAAGCGAGGCTCCATCTCCAATATCGACTTAAGCAATTTCACCCTGCAAAACGTAGTCACCAGTGCCGCCTACGGCATAGTGGAGGAGCTCTTCGGGTATTACCAGGAGATGGATGTGGAGTGTGATGCCATCATTGGGGTTGGCAATGCACTGCGGAAGAACGCTTTTCTGGTGGATATCGTGAGCAGCGTGTTCGGGAAAAACGTGCGCCTCAGCAAGGTAACCGAGGCGGCTAGCTTTGGTGCGGCTGCCTGTGCTCTGAGAGGGCTGCACTCCTGACGCGGGAGGATTTGTTGATGCAAGACCATTGTCAGCCAGCAGATTTCCACTAAAGCTGCCAAGACTGTCAGCAGCAGGTTGGATGAACTGCTGGGGCATCCCTTCAATCCTAAGGCTGTGCTCAATGCCGGCGCAGCAGCGTCGCCTCTTTGTACTTGTGGCACTTAGCTGGTCAGTGAGCAGGGCGAACGCTGCTGGGGGCCTTCGAGAAACATCCGGAGTGCAGCAAGAGCGACTAAACTGTACTGCTATGCTCGTATGAGAGCTGGAATGTGCCGCGAGAACCCCAGTTGATGGCCTGCCTTTAGCCCCTAGGGGCTAGAGGCAGGTCATTTGTTTTTTAGAAGCCGTAAACCTCCCAATCACCCCCCCAGCCCAGAGGTTTTCCTTGACTCCTGAGGATTTGGCAGGTACAATGTGACTAGAAAGTCATATGACCGCATATTCATATGACTGCAAGTTCACACTGTGAGGACGGATGGAGATGCCCAAGGATACCTTTTTTAACCTGCCTGAAGACAAGCGGCAAAGGATCATTGATGCCGCGATCGATGAATTTGCCCAGCGGTCCTTCCACGATGCCAGGATTACTGCCATTGTTGATACTGCTGGAATTGCCAAAGGAAGTTTTTACCAGTACTTTAAGGACAAGAAGGACCTTTTTAAGTACATCATTGGCCTGATTGCGGAGAAGAAGATAGAGTATGTAAACGAGGACATGATGCGCCACATGCAGGACTACAGTTTTTTCCAGCTGCTGCGGGAGCTGTATCTCAGTGCCTTTCGATTTGCCAAGGAAAACCAGCGCCTTCTGTCCATCGGCATCCAGCTTCTTAGCAGTCCGGACCTCTACTATGAAATAATTGGTGAGCACAGAAATACGAGCATCGAGTTTTATGCGCGGCTTCTGGAGAAAGGAATGGCCGCTGGGGAGCTAGACCCCAGTATTGATGTTGCAGTGGCGGCTCGGATTCTGGCTGGACTGAGCTACTCTATGGTTGACCTAATCTATGAAGATGGAAAGCTGGATTTTGATGATATGGCCATCGTCGATCAGATGCTTTACGTCGTCGAAAACGGTATCAAGAGACAGCCGCAGCGGAGGCAAAGCGGGATGTGATGGCAAGGGAGGTTATCTTAATGGCTTTACTGGAGCTCAAGGGTGTCACAAAGATCTACCAGCAGGGGAAAATCGAGGTGCCTGCCCTCAGGGGCATTGACCTCACCGTAGAGGCAGGGGAGTTTACCACCATCTTCGGCCCATCGGGTTCGGGAAAGACCACTTTACTCAATCTCATCGGCTGTCTAGATAAGCCGACGGCAGGCACCTTGCTGTTTAACGGCCGGGAACTCAGCCAGGTCGACAAGAAGGGATTGGCCAGGATCAGGCGGGAAAACATCGGTTTTATTTTCCAAAGTTATAATCTCATTCCCGTCCTCACTGCCTATGAAAATGTGGAATTTGCCATTAGGCTGCTGAACAAGCATGACAAGAAAGAGCTCAAAGACCGGGTGATGGAAATCCTGGCCGCCGTTGGCCTAGAGGGGCTGGAGAACCGCAAGCCCAATGAGCTGTCCGGCGGACAGAAGCAGCGGGTAGCCATCGCCAGAGCTTTGGTTAAAGAGCCCAAGCTCATCCTGGCAGATGAACCAACTGCCAACCTCGATTCCAAGACCAGTGAAGAAGTCCTGGAGATCATGGTGAAGATGAATCAAGAACTGGGCACTACCTTTGTTTTCTCAACCCACGATCCCAGGGTTATGGAATATGCTGCCCGGCTGGTTGAGATAAGGGATGGATTGATTTCCCTAGACCGAAGGAGGGACGGGACAGGTGTTTCTCACTAAGCTGGCGTTGAAGAATCTAATCCGGTACCGAACTCGGACCCTGGCAGTGGGGCTGATCATCGCCTTTGCCGTCTTCTTCTACATCCTGTTTGATGCGCTGATGGCCGGTATGAATGAGATGTCCTATGAGGGGATCATCGATTATGAGACTGGACACCTTCAGATAGTAAACAGCAGCTATTGGCAGGAAGAAAAGAAGCTGCCTTTAGATGACCTGATACCCCTGGATCTGCTGAGACGCATAAAGCTTGAGGAAGTCCAGGGCTACCGGGGGAGCTCAGCTGAGCTTGCTTTTCAAGCGAGATTGAACAACGGGATCAATGAACTCCCAGTGGTAGGGCGGGGAGTGGTACCAGAAGACTTGCTCAGCGTCTTTTCCCTAGCCGACAAGTTCGTAGAGGGAGAGATGTTCTCATCAGGCGAGCAGCGGGTCGTGATGGGGAAAAGGCTTGCCGATCTGATGGATGTAGGCGTAGGTGACTATGTCATCCTGTTAGTCAGAGATAAGAACAATACCTTTAACACCATCGAGGCGGAGATCTCCGGCTTGGTGCACACTATCAACCACAATGTGAACAACTTCTTGGTCTACATGCCTTTGGATGTCGCACAGGAAGCTTTGGCTGTTGATGATGTTGTGAGTAAAGTGGTGGTCAGGCTGGACCACAAGGAGCAGGCACCCCAGGCTGCGGGCGTGCTGGAAAGCAAGCTTCAGAGGCTGGACGGAGATCTCGCTGTGTACAAGTGGGATGATACTGATGCCCTCTCCTTCAGCAGCTACGCAGCCACTGAGAATCAGATTATCCTCGGTATTATCCTGCTGATTGCTGCCATTGCCATCATCAATACGGTCATCCTGGCTGCGCTGGAGAGGATGCGGGAGATCGGGACCATGAAGGCCATGGGCTTGGATGTGCGGGAGATCGTCTATCTTTTCGTCATAGAATCCACCGGGATCGGGGTTTTGGGCGGCTGCATAGGCCTCGTGATGGGAGCCGTTGGCGTGTGGTATCTGGTTCGCTTTGGTGTAGATTTTTCAGCCATGGCCCAACTGGATATGACATCCTTCGGTGTACCGGTGCTCGGCAAGACACACGGCGTGTGGAATCCCAATGCGTTCATTACGGTATTTGCCTTTGGAGTTGCTGTCTCATTCCTATCCAGTATACTGCCTGGCTATTGGGCAGCCGCTAAAGATCCTATCCAGGCTATTCAGCACCGCTAGGGGGGTAAACCATGGGTTTTGTATTCCGGTTGGCTCTAAAAAATCTGGCCCGTCACCGCCTGCGAACCATTGTATCCATCGCTGCCATTGCCGTCTGCGTCATGGTGGTTGTGTTTGCCAGAGGGCTGGTGGAAGGGATAATCAATTCAGTCATCAATGATCACATTTACTATAACAGCGGACACATTAAGGTGATTGATCGCCAGTACCGTGAACAGGAGCGGCTCCTGCCCCTCAACTATCCCGTGGACGGCTTAGCGGGAGGCAGTCTAGATGAGATGATGGCTGAGCTGGAAGGGATCGAGCAGGTGGAAATGGTGATCCCCCGCCTCAAATTCGGGGCTATGATCAGTACTGAAGCAGAACTGGTTATCATGACCGGCTGGGGAATAGACAGTGAAAAGGAGCTGGAGTTCACCAATATCGAAGACCATCTAGCACAGGGCAGAATGCCGTCTCCGGGGAAGCTGGAGGTGGTGATGGGCACCAAATTGCTGGAGAAGATCGGGCGTCAGGTAGGTGACAAGGTGACCATTGTCTTCAGCACGGCTTTCGGCTCCCTCAATGGGGTCACCTTTACCATCGTGGGCAGGCTCCACACCGGCCTGCAGCTGTTGAATGAATACGTGTTCTTTCTGCCGATAGATCAAGCACAGCGGCTCCTATACATGGAGGGACAGGTTACGGAGCTTCTGCTGGTAACCAAACATCTAAACAGCGTTCCCCAGGTACTTCCCAGTGTGGAGTCACTGATAGCTGGTAAGGGAGAGGCAGAGCGCTACGGGGCCCTCAGTTACCGGGAGGCCAACGACATGATTGCCTGGGCGGATATAGGGAAAGCCATCTACAATGTGATCTATGTGTTCCTGATTTTGCTTGCCTGTATAGTGGTGATCAACACCATGCTGATGATCGTTCAGGAAAGGACTAGGGAGATCGGCACCATGTCAGCCTTGGGAGTGGAACGGAGAGGCATTGTGCAGCTCTTTCTCGTGGAAGGCGGCATCATGGGGATAGTCGGCAGTTTCATAGGCGCCCTCTTGGGAGGGGGGCTCAACGCTTACCTGGCCCAGGCCGGCCTTGACTTTACCGCTGATCTAGAAGGAGTCAGTGCAGAGGTCCTCTTTGACACCATGGTCTATCCAGAATCTTCCTGGACCAATGCAGTATTTGCCTTCATATTGGGGGTTGTCATCGTTACCTTGTCTTGCCTAATACCAGCCCGGAGAGCTGCCAACCTAGAGCCGACGGTGGCTATGCGGGATGCTTGAACGATGCTTAGTTTGCTAGAGAGGAGAATCATGATGGGCGGGTTTTTGACAAGGAATAGGCTAAGAGGTGCAGCTTGGCTGCTCGGGTTATTATGTCTGGCAGGGCTGTTCCTTTCTCCAAGAGCCGCTGCCATGACTGCAGAAGAGATCATCCAGCGCCGGGATAGTAATGAATATGTGCAGACGGTCATCGTGGAAGCCGAGATGGTTATCTTGAATAACAACCGGAAGCTGACCAAGGCCATGACCTCCTACGCCGATGGGGATAATGCCCTGACCATCTTCACTAACCCCAGAGACCGGGGTACCAAGTTTCTCAAGCGGGGAGACGAGCTGTGGATGTTCTTCCCCGATGCTGAGGAGCTGGTCAAGATCTCCGGCCACATGCTGAATCAAGGGATGATGGGCAGCGACTTTTCCTACCAAGACATTATGGAATCAGATAAACTCACGGATTTATACGAGTTCCAGCTGGTTGGTGAAGAAGAGCTCGATGGGCGGCAGTGCTATGTCCTGGAAGGCACGGCCATCCCGGGAGAGGAGGTCTCGTATCACCGCCGGAAAGCCTGGATAGACAGGGAGCGGTTTGTGGGGCTCAAGGAAGAGCTCTATGCCCGCAGCGGCCGCTTGCTCAAGGTGATGACAACGACAAAGGTAGAGCAGTTCGAAGACCGCTGGTACCCGGTGGAAGCAGTGATGGAAGATAAATTGCGGAAAAACACGAGGACAGAGTTTATCGTGAAGTCCATTGAGTTTAATCCGGTAATCCCAACTGAGACCTTTACACTGGAAAACCTGAGATAAGAAGGTGCAAGGGATGCGCAAATTAGCGGTTACAGTAACTATGCTCCTGATCATGTTCCTATGGATGGCCTTTCCCGGTGGTGCTCTAGCCGTGGAGCTGGGCGGGGAGCTGCAAGTACTCTGGCAGGGGGCTCTATTGGATGACGGAGAGTTTGACAGTGACTTGACTGAAAGCTTAGACCTGGAGCTGTTTTTGCCGCCTTTGGGCAGCAGCGAGGTGCGCTATGGGTTTGTAGTGACAAAGCCGCTCCAGGGCCTTTTGGCCGATGAGGAAGCAAGCTGCTTCACCAAGAAGCTCTATCTCAAACACCGTTTCGATGACTTTCATTTCACCGTGGGGCGGCAGCCGGTGTCCTGGCCCTTCGGCTCTCTCCTCAACCCTGTAGATTATACCCTGGGGGCGGTCGCCCTAGATGAAGAGACCAGCAGTAAGTATACAGATGCGGTGCTGGTTTATGTACCCATTAACTGGAACTCGGGATTAGATATAGTGGGATCCTTTCCCTCAGGATTTGCAGGTGATTTGGATCAGCTGAAATGGGGAGTCAGGGGAAGATGGGGAATCCACGGTTATGATTTAACAGTCAATTACGTGCAGGAAGCGAAAAAGAGCCCTCCGGGCGATCTGCTGGGCTCTTTCGTTGGCAGCATTTTCCCCAGCCGGCGGGTAGGTATGACGGTGAAAGGGGATGTGGGCAGCCTGGGGGTCTACGGGGCAGTGGGGCACTATTTTGACGAAGATATGGAAAGCAGCATGGGTTACTTGGCAGGAGCAGACTACAGCTATAACCTGGACTATTGGACAAAGATCACACTGCAGCTCGAGTACCTCAGATTGGAGCTTAACAGCCTCACACCAGAGCAAAGGC